>CAZCNG010000010.1:0-28278 GCA_964500045.1 uncultured Methanomassiliicoccaceae archaeon | reverse complement strand
ATGTCGTCCTTGCGGCGGCACGCCCTGCCAATCCTCTGCGCCAGCGAGGAGGCGCTCCACGGGCAGCCATCGATGATGACCACGTCGATGTCGCCCACGTCGATGCCGATCTCCAGCGTCATGGTGGAGACGACGAAGCCCTTCGGCACGCCCATTAGCCATTCCTCCGCGTCCTCACGTGTCTCTTTGCTCAGGGAGCCATGATGCGCGCGGACCAGATCACCGCCCAGACGTCTCTGGTATTCGGCCGCCGCCCTTTCCACCTCGGCGCGCGTGTTGCAGAAGATGATGCCCTTGGCCAAGGAGCGCTTGGAGACGTCTTCGGCGATCTCCTGGCGGCTGCTGAGGAAGCGGCACTTCAGCCCCTTCCTACCGCCCACGTGGACAATGTGCGATCGCCCCGCCTCCGCATAGCGGGCCCAGAGCGTGCCCGGGTCCGCCACCGTGGCGCTCAGTCCGACCATCTGGACGTTCCTACCGGTCCTGCCGCTGTTCTCCTCGATGCGCTTCATCCGCTGCATCAGGACGCGCAATTGATCGCCGCGGTAGTTGCCGTCCATGAGGTGCAGTTCGTCCACCACCAGGGCGCGCAGTTCGAAGAAGGGATAGTCGTTGCCGAGGCGCATCAGCGAGTCGATCGTCTCCGGCACGGTGATGACGATGTCGGCCGGGTTGCTCGGTCGAAAATCATGGTTATCGCCCGTGTACAGCGCCACCCTTCTACCGAGGGCGCGGCAGGGCCGCTCCAGCCGTAGCACGATGTTGTTGGCCAAGGCCTTGGTCGGTGCCACGTAGACGATCGAAGGACGCTTCCAGTTCTCTTTGATCGCTCTCTGCAGCAGCGGCGCCATGGCCGCCTCCGTCTTGCCGCTGGAAGTGGAGGCGGAGATGAAGACGTCTGCCCCTTCCAGTATGGGCCGCGCCGATAGCTTCTGCACCTCGCGCAGCTCTTTGAAGCCGCCGTAGAAGGCGTCGTAGGAGATGGGCATCATGCGCATCACCTCCTCCGTGGACGGCGCTGCCTCATCCTTGAAGATCTGCCCCTCGATGATGAGGTCCATGCCGGCGCTGGCGCCCATCATCATCTCCTCCCTGCGGACCGGGTCTGAATAGTCTTTCCAGTGGAACAACTTGGCCCTCTTCGGTCCAGGATCCTCATCCTCCTGCGGAGGCGGAGGTGCCGATAGCGGGGGTGTTGGTTCGGAAGCCCGGCCCTTCTTGCGCGTATCTAGCCTCCGGTTGATCTCCATCGCCATGGTGAGGGCGCGGCTGTTGCTGCGGTCCAGCTGCAGCGCCTTCATGACCAGGGTGTGCGCCTCTTCCAATTTGCCCCGGCTCATGGCGTGGTGCGCCTTGCTGATGAGCTGGGACGCTTTGGCGTGGTCCCTGTCGTCATCTGCACCGTTGGTCATGGCCGACGAAGATTGCAACCGGGATATAAGGGGATGGGCCGGCTGGCAGGAATTGGCCCCAGGACCGACAGTTCATCCTCGCTCCTCATGGAGGCCCGTGACTGATATGGGTTGGAGATCAGTTTCGTAGGGTCCTCAGGCGACGGCACGCGTCGTCAAGGATCTCGTCCTTCTTAGCATAGCAGAAGCGCACCAGGTTCTCCCCGCCTCCGCGGGCGTAGAAGGCACTGCCCGGCACGGACGCCACGCCAGTGCGGTGCAATATCTCCATGGCCTTCTCCTTGCTGTTGCTGCCCGGGACCGAAGAGACGTCGGCCAGCACGTAGTATGCGCCCTGCGGCACGTGCGGCTCCAGGCCCGCCTCCTTCAGCGCGGCGACGATGCGGCTCCGCTTCCGTTGATGCTCGCTGGAGATGCCTTCATAGTAGGACTGAGGTAGTTCGTTGATCCCCTTGGCCACGGCCCATTGCAGTGGCGCCGGGGCACAGACATAGACCAGGTCACTGACATGGCCGATCATCTGCGCCCAGCGCTCGTCACAGACGCAATAGCCTATCCGCCAGCCGGTGATGTTGAACGTCTTCGAATAGCCGGAGATGACTATGGCCCGGTCGCGTACCTTCTCACTGGAGATGGGCGAGATATGCTTGCGGCCGTCGTAGACGAAGTACTCATAGATCTCATCGCTGAGGAGGAAGAGATCGTGCTCCAGGCACAGGTCCGCCAGCAAGTTCATTTCCTGCCCGGTGAAGACCTTGCCGGAGGGATTGCCCGGCGTGTTGACGACGATGGCCTTGGTGCGCGGCGTGATGGCCGCCTTCAATTCCTCCTCGTCCAGGGACCAGGACGGGGGTCTCATCTCGCAGAACACCGGTACTGCTCCGATGGCCAGGAGGGTGTTCAAATGATACTGATAGAACGGCTCCAGTAGGACGACCTCATCCCCTGGGTTGAGCAGCGCCATGCAGGCACTGTAGAACGCACCGGTGGCGCCGGAAGAAACGACGACGTTCTTCTCTGAGCTGATGTCTACTTTGTTGAATTCAAGGAACTTCCTAGCTATCGCGTTGCGCAATTCAGGCAGGCCGTCGTAGCGGGTATAGGCGTTGACGCCGGCCTTCATGGCCTCGTAGGCACCATCGATCACGACGCGCGGCGCGTCCATGTCACACACGCCCTGCGCCAGGTTCAAGCCGCAGGTGCGGGTGCATTCCAGCGTCATGTTGCGGATCTCGCTCTGCACGATGAGCTTGGACCGGTCGCTGAATTCAAGCATGTTGTCCCTTTCAGGGCACCTACTTGCTGTGGCATAAACCCGCTCACGGACGTTGCCTCGAGTCGAGATGTCCGGGTCGCTCCATCTGCGGGGATCGCGCTCTTGAGGGACGTTCCAGGGGCTTTCGCACCTTTCGCACCTTTTGCCTGGGCAAGGAACCTAATGCTTTTTCAACCGAAGCAGGATCCGTCGCAGAAGCCGGATGGGCCTTGCGGCAGGGTGAAGAAAATGAACACATCGATCAAGGTCGGCGCCATCGCCGCGGTCATAGCGGTCGTCGGACTGCTCGCCCTCGCGAGCAGCGCAGTTGCCCTCGGATCGGGCGCGAGCTCCGGCTCGGGCACCGGCATGGGCGGCAAGGGAATGATGATGAACGGAGCGGGCAGCGGAACCTGCACCAACGACGGTCAGATGCTGCAGACGCACCTGCGCACACAGATCCAGGACGGCACCTGCCTCAACAACGGCACTGGTATGCAGTTCCAGGGCGCCAACGCCGGCAATGGCGTCTGCGACGGCACCGGCCTGCAGGACGGAACCTGCACCCAGGACCAGACCCCGTTGAAGCAGCAGATCCGTGCCCAGGATGGCAACGGTCAGAACTGCCGCAACGCCGTCGCGTGATCACAAATCCCTTACGGCCCCAGCGGCCGGGATATTCTATTACTAGACTCTTGAAAGTACCGATCGAGCTATGCGCACTCCAAGTGTGCGATCAGTAGTTCGCTCTCTCCCGATATCGGGTTCTTTGCCGCCTGATCCCGCTTCGCTCTACGGCAGCGCGAGATGAACCATCTCTAATTTACATCCTCAGTTCTTTTAGCTTTTTCGGTGATGTCACGGCTAATGCCCAGTATCCCCACCAATTTCCCGCTAGGCCCCCAATAGGGCGTCTTCAGGGTCTCGATGAGCTTCCTCTTGCCATCTGGATAGGTGATCCATTCGTCATTGCGTCGGGAATGGCGTTCCTGGAGCATGTTCCAATCATATTCTCTGAAGGAGTCGGCGACCTCGGGGCTGAACAGGTCATAGTCCGTCTTGCCGATTATCTCCTGCTGAGTGCGACCTACGAATGCTGCGAAGGGGGGATTGCAGCCCAGGTAGACTCCGTCCAGGTCCTTGAAGAAGACAATATCCGGTATCGAGTCCAGCAGGGAGTTGAGCATTGTCGATTGGTATTGGGCTTCCTCCTCCACCATCTTGCGCTCAGTGATGTCCCAGTTCGTGCCCACCATGCGCAGGGGATTGCCCTGAGCATCGCGTTGCACCAATGCTAGGGCGCGAATATTTCGTACTGAGCCGTCTGGCCAGAGGACGCGGAATTCAGTGTCGAACTCTTTCTCTCCGCGCAGCGCCATCGCGATCTCCAACTCACCCCGCTGTTTGTCTTCAGGGACGAGGCAAGCTCCCCAGGCCTCATAGGCACCGCAGAAGTCCTCTCTTCGAATACCGTACAGATTGAACATCTGATCGTCCCAATTCAGCTCGTTCTTGACCACGTCCATGTCCCATACGCCCACGCCTCCCGCGCGGGTGGCCAGGGAAAGGCGGTCGGTCAGTCGCTTCAATTCCTCCTCTATCCGTTTGCGTTCAGTGATATCGACCATCACGGTCAGGAAATACTGTCTCCCCTGGTTGTTGATCAACTCACCGGAGAAGAGGCCCTCGACGATCTCTCCATTCTTGCGTCGTGCCTGCAGTTCTTGATCTACAATGCGCTGTTGGGCGAGAAGATGCGCTCCCACCGTATCTTGCTGCTCCGGACGAACGAACAATGCCAGTTCGTTCGAGGTCTTGCCCACGACCTCGGTCTTGGTATAGCCGAATGCCTTGAGGAATGCATCATTCACATCGAAGAATCTCCTATCTGGCAGGCTAGAGAGGGCCATCGAGGCGGGGTTGTTGCGGAACAACCTCTCGAAGCGCTGCTGCGCTTCCTGCTCGGCAGTAATGTCTTTAGAGATTCCGAAGATGCAGTCCCTGCCTCCCCACCGTCCGAACCAGGCACGCGTTTCGACCGGCAACAACTTCCCGTCCTTGGCGGCTAGGGGCAGGGGGCATGACTCCCTCTCTCCCCGGAACATGGCGGCGAAGATGGCCTCGGCCTCGCCTCTCTTATCCAGCGGGTGCACGTCCAGGACGTGCATCTTCAATAGCTCCTCACTGTCGTATCCTAGTTTCCGGGAGACCGCCTCATTGCAGTACAGCATCTGCCCTTCAGGTGTTCCTACGAAGATCAGATCGGAGATCGACTCGAAGAAGGTGCGGAAGTTCTCCTCGCTCTCCTTCAACGCTCGCTCCACACGGAGGTTGTCGCTGATATCCCTGGCGACGAAAATGAGGACATCTTTTCCATCCCACTTACCAGATGAGCGTCTGACTTCAGCGCTGATCCCCCCCTCCTTATGAGTGAGAAATCGCAGACGTATTGCATTTCCCTGATGAGGGTCCACTTCAGTTCCCATGAGCGACAAGGGAGAACCATCGATCCCAGAAACAAGATTGTCAAAGTCTTGATCGATCAGCCACGCCTCACCCATCCCGAAAATGTCGATACCGATGCGATTGGCACGGAGCACCTTTCCACTCGTATCGGTGACTATCACGATATCGTCGATGGTGTCGAGCAGAGTGTTGAGCCGCGCATTCTCCTCTACGTTTTCCTTGGCGTCCATCAACCAGCTGATGTCCTGACCCACGCCGGTGAGCGTTCTGGTCTTACCCTCCGGGCCGTAGGTCATCAAGATATTGGCCTTGTAGTGCCGCGTCTTCCCTTCTCTGTCCTTGAGCACGAATTCATGCGCGAAACCAGGGCTTCCGGACTCTTCTGCAGCTATCACCGCCGCCTTGAGCTTCTCGCTCACTTCCGTGCCGATGATCTTGAGGATGTCCTGGAGGGGGAGCACATCCCCCAGGGGCAGACCTAGTATCAAATGCATCTGAGGTGAAATGGCCATGTTCTTGGTGTCGAAGTCATAGCTCCAGCTGCCCATCTCGGCCAGTCTCTCTGCCTCCCCCATGAGCATCTTATTCTGGGTGATCCGTTGCTGCATCCGGTGCTTTTCCACGGCTGACTTGATCTTGTGATAGAGCTCCGTGAATTGGGAGACCGGATCTCCACCTTTCTGGAGATAGAAATTGGCGCCCAGCTCCAATGCCTTGATGACCACTGCCTCGCGACCGCGGCCCGTGAAGAGGACGAATGGCATATCGCCGTACTTTACTCTGACCTCTGCCAGCAGTTCCAGGCCATCCCGCAATGGCATCTGATAATCCGAGATCACCCCATCGTAGGGCTCGGATGCCAGCATATCCAATGCGTCCTTGACCGAAATAGCTGTGTTTACGGTGATTCCGCCGAATTCCTCTAGGAATTCCTTTCCTAGTTCGAGAAGGTACTCCTCATCATCGACGTAGAGAATCTGAATATTCACGGAATCGCCTTTAATTTCTCGTTGATAGATAGACAATGACGACGCTGCATTTATGCATTTCAATCAGATTTCTCACCCTGATTCCAAACCCGCGGGGCCTCTTTGTATTCCTTTAGGAATCTCGAGGATGATACTGGTCCTTGGGCACCCTCATCTCGAAGCGCGCTCCCTCCCCCGACCTGCCATTTTCTAGGATCTCGATGCCGGTCAATGCCAGTGTCTCCCTGGCGAAGAAGAGGCCGTAGCCGGAGTTCTTTCCGAATCCGCGCACGAATATCTTCTCTTTCTCCTTTTCGCCTACGCCGCAACCGTCATCCTCGTAGCTGAGCACCAATCCATCTTTGGTCTCTCGACCCCGCATAGAAATGCGAGTCACGCCCTTGCCATGTCTCAATGAATTGTCGATCAGGTTGAAGAACACCCGTTCCAGGAGGGGGTCGGCCATTATCTCATAGGGCATGGGCCCCATTTCGACCTTTATATTCTCACCCAAGGCGTTTCGAGAAGCCTTTTGAAAGACCATCTCCACATCTTGCCACTGGGGGGCGACCATCCCGATGCGGGTGTAATCCTGGGTGAAGGTCAGCTGTTCTGCGATCCGGTCCAAAGCACGCTTCATGGCATCCTGATTGGCCGTGGAATCTTCTTTGACGGTCTCTCGCTCCATCTCTAGATATCCTCCAAGGATGGCAACCTGGTTCATGATATCATGGCGGTTTATGTCAGAGCAGAGCGTGAGTTTCTTGTTGGCGGACAGGAGCGACTTCTCCGTATTCCTTTGGACGGTCATGTCCCGGGTGACTCCGAACAATGCCTCAACGCCGTTCCACTTGCCTTTGCATACCCGCGTCTCCACTTCGATGACCATTCCATTCTTGGCCTGCAGCGGTACACGGCATACGTCCAGTCTCTGCATTATCATTTCCGAGACGATCCACTTGGCCTCATCGCGGCGCTCGCTGAAATGGAGTTCCAGGACATCCATCCCGATAAGCTCCTCCATGGTATAGCCCAGTGCCCGTACCACCGCCATGTTCGTGGAGATGATATGCCCCCTCATATCGAGGACGAAGTGCATGTCGTTGACGGAGTTGATGAACTCCATGAGGTTCTGCCGTTCCTCTCCAAGTTGCACTTCCATTTCAAGCTTCTCTATGGCCGACCCCAGCTCCTTGCCGATGGCCTGGAAGATGATCTTCTCGTCCTTCGTGAAAGCTGTCCTGGTCCTGCTGACGACATTGAGGCAACCGATGATCCGGCTGCGTGATACCAGTGGTACGATGCATATCTCCTTGATACCGAAACGAGCGGCGTGCTCGGGGGAGAGATCTCCATAGTTCTCCAGGAGCAATGTCTTTCCGCTGTTGAAAACGTAGTCGTAGGGGGCGGCGTCCATATCCACCTCTCGCACTTCGTTGACGAATTCCCGGGGAAGGTTCCTGTGGCAGACCAGGGTGGCCTTTCTTAGTTTCTGGTCGACGCGATATATGCCTCCGGCGCTGAAATCCATGGAACGGAGGAATTGGTCCAGAATGTCATTCAATAGGGTGGCTGGTTTCTCGCTCTGATTGGCGATGATGATCATCTCATTGAGGATGCGCAGCACCGTAGAATTGCGCTCCATGATCGACCTCCTCCGGTGATGGTCTACCGCCCTTTTGATGCCGTTGAGCAAGTCTGGGTAGAGATATTTTGGATCTCCTCCCTTCTGGAAGAATAGATCGGCATCATTATTCAGCGCCTCGATCACGACATCGCCGCGATCATTGGAAAAGAAGAAGAAGGGAACGTCGTTCCCGGAAGAGCGGAGGGCCTTTAGAAGTTCGATGCCGCTCATCTTCGGCATCCGATTCTCCGAGATTACGAGGTCATATTCCCTCCCTTTCATCCGTTCCAGTGCCTCATGCCCGTTGCTGGCCGTCTCTATGTCCACCTCCCCAAGTTTTGAGATGTGCGACTTCGCCACATCTATGAATCCGGGATCACTATCGACGAAGAGTATGTGCATCATCCAGCTTCCTCCTAGCCGAAGCTATGCGATGGATGAAGAATGTTCTTTGCCTTGAAGTACCTTCTTATGTCTGGATTGTGGGGCCTTTCCCAAGTGCGACACACCATGGCGAGCGGTGCCATCTTTTCAAGAAGATATCATCCCTCCCCCTTGGTTAGGCAAACCTATTCATGCCTGCAACTAATGGTAGCTGGATACCATGATCTCTTCTCAGAAGCTCCTTGCTCTTTTGGCCGTGGTCATCGCCCTCGTCCTCGTGGAAGCGGGCGCGCTCACCTACCTGGCCAGCGAATCCTCCCAGAACAAGGCGGCACAGGAACAGGCGGCCCGCCAGCTAGAGCTCACATCCGTGACTGCGGACTGCAACGGCATCATAAACAGCCTCATGATGAACATAGACCGGTCCACGGCGCAGACGGCAAAAGACCTCAAAGTTACCGGCCTGAATGGAAGTGGGGCGCGGGCAGCCTTGGATCGTGGGCTCCAGGCCAGCAACCTCATCATCAACATGGTGACGACAGATCTGAATGGAATCATCATCGCCGCTGAACCCGCTCAATACTACTTTCTCGAGGGGAAGAGCATCATGGACCAGGAACCGATAGTGCAGATGATAGCGGAACAGCAGCCCGTGATCAGCCCGTTGATGATGATGGTAGAAGGATACCACGCCGTCTTCGTCGGCTATCCGGTCTTCGACTCCGCGGGAAAGGTGAATGGCACCTTGACGAGCCTCTTCAGACCTGACCAGATGGTTAACGTCGCATATTTGTCCCTCGTAAAGCCCAGAAACCTCGGACTGATGGTCATGCAGGGTGATGGATCGATCCTCTTCGACCCCGATCCCGCCCAGGTGGGAAGGAACACCTTCACGGACCCGATGTTCGCCGCCTTCCCGCAGATCCAGTCGGTCGCCTGGAGAATGGTCAACGAAAGCACGGGACTGGACACCTACACCTTCACCGTACCTGGGCAGACGACCCCGGTCAGCAAGATCGTGGTCTGGTGCACGTCCTTCCTGATGCAGGCCAATTGGACCGTGGCTGTGAACCGCGTCAACTGAGCGTCCTAGGCGGTCCAGAGTGCCACCATAAAGGTGGTCTATGGTGATGAGCCAGCATTTCACGCGTGCATAATATTATAAATATTGAGCTGAGGCAGTATTACCCGATATGTGTGTTCGGCACTGCGAATGAGACGCTGCGGGTGCTTTGTATCGACGACGAAGCCACCTTTCTCGAACTCACCAAGGAGTTCCTGCAAGAGGGCGGGCACTATCGGGTGAGCACGGCCTTTTCCGCCGAGGAAGGGCTGAGGCTGTGGCAGGAAAGCGAATTTGACGCCATCGTCTGCGACTATGACATGCCAGGCATGGACGGCCTCCGGCTTCTCCAAATCGTGCGCGACACCCCATCCCCGATACCGTTCATCATCTTCACCGGGAGGGGCCGGGAAGAGGTGGCCATCGCGGCTCTCAACGCGGGGGCGGACTTCTATTTGCAGAAGGGCGGACAGGCTCGTGCCCAATTCGCTGAGCTGTGCAACAAGATCGATCAGGCCGTACGGCGACGCCGTGCCGAGGAAGCGCTGGTGCGCAGCGAGGAGATGTTCCGCGGTATGGCCGAACGGAGCAGCGACGTCACCATACTGGTGGATACCGACCTGCGTCCGGTCTACATCTCCTCCTCGGTGGAACGCCTCTCCGGGTTCAAGCCGGAGGAACTCGTCGGCCGGCCGCCGGAAGAACTTGGCATGCACCTGGAGGATCTGGCGCGGATCCGCGCTGCGGTGATCGCCGGACCCACTCCCTTCTCGGAAGAGCTGCTGATCCGCCTGAAGAAGAAGGACGGGGGCCTGCTGTATCTGGAGATACGCGCGACCCCCATAATCGAAGGCGGGCACTTTGCAGGAGTGCAGATAGAAGGCCGAGATGTGACCGATAAGAAGCAGCTCATGGACACGCTAAGCATCAACACGGAACGTTTCCGACAGGCCGAGAGGGTCGGAAGGACGGGGTGCTGGGAGGCGACCCCAGACGTCGAGAATCCGATGTTATGGGGCAGCGAAGGGACTCTACGCATCTTCGGATTGTCCCTTGACGTCAGTGAGCGACCATTCGCCGAGATCATCTCCTGCATCACGGAACCGGATGTGCTGCAGGAAGCGCTGGCCTCCCTCCTACTTGAGGACCTGGATTTCGATGTGACCTTCGATATCCAGCCGGCGGATGGGGCGCTGCGACGCACCGTCCACGCGGTGGCGGAACTGCAGCGGGACGCGGCGGGCACGCCGCTGCGCGTGGTGGGGGTCGTCCGCGATGTGACCGAGAAGGTCGCCCTCGATCATCAGCTGAAGGAGAGCGACAAGCACTACCATCTGCTGGCGGAGAACATCCTGGACGTCGTGTGGCTGCTGGATTTTGAGACCGGTCGATTCCTGTACGTGAGCCCGTCCGTGGAGTCCCTGCGCGGATTCACTGCCGCGGAGGTCATGGCGGAGCCCATGGAGGCATCACTCACTGAGGCGTCTTTGGAGATCATCGGTGAGAAGGTGGGAGATGCCTTCGACGAGTTCGTGACCGGGAACGGAAGACCTTCCCACTTCACCGTTGAACTGGAACAGCCCTGCAAGGATGGGAGCACGGTCATGACCGAGGTCGTGACCTCCTTCCACCGCAACCAGGAGAGCGGCCGCACCGAGGTCATCGGTATCTCCAGAAACATCACCAAACGCCGCCGCGCGCAGGACGCCCTGCGGGAGGCGAACCGCAGGTTGAGCATCTTGAACAGCATCACCCGACACGACCTCCTGGACCAACTGACGGTGCTGCAGAGCCACCTGGAACATGACAAGCGCGCGGCCGCCCCGGATATGAGGGCCCGGCTCGACAAGATCAGTACCCTAGCGCGCCACATGGAACGGCAGCTGGTGCTTACGCGCGACTACCAGGAGATGGGCAGCGCGGCGCCGGAATGGCAGTCCGTGGCGAACGCACTGGTGCGGGCCGTGGGACAGCTGGACATGGGAGCGATCGTTCTCGACGAGGAACTGGGCGAGATCGAGATACTGGCCGATCCGCTGCTGGAGCGGGTGTTCCTCAACCTGCTGAACAATTCCCTCCGACGCGGCGGAAACGTCACTATGGTTCGCCTAGGGAAATATCTGGAAGGAGACGACCTCCTCTTGGTGTACGAGGACGACGGCCTAGGCGTGGCCGCAACGCAGAAGCTATCGATTTTCGACAGTGGACCGGGCGGCGACATGGGGCTGTTCCTGGCCAAGGAGGTGCTGAGCATGACGCGCATTGGTCTAGAGGAGAACGGAGTGCCGGGAAAAGGCGTCCGCTTCGAGATGAGGGTGCCGTCAGGGCGTTTCCGGAATGAGATGGTTTGAACGCTTCAGCCCCTCTCGGTGCCATCCCTGAACTTGATGTCCACGTGCGTGCCGTCGCAGAACGGTTTGTTTCCGGAACGGCCGCAGCGGCACAGCGTGACGCGGTTGCGGACCTCGTATTCCACCCCATCGCTGGAGATGATGGGCACTCCGCCGCTGATCCAGAGCGGGCCGCTCATCCTGCGGCTGGGGTCCTCGACCACACCCACTCCCATTTTGAATTTCGGTTCGTAAGGTGTGCCCTCCTTCTCGACGGCCAGCAGCCTTCCCGAGGCGCAGTTGCCGGCGATCTCCCTGACGATGGTGCAGGCTTCGTCGTCACCTCTCTCCTCCACCACTTGCCATACGCCTCCGGCGCGGTGGCAGAACTGGAGGCGCGAGCACAGCTCTTCATCATCGGCCAGGTCGATCCCCGGCCCCTCGAATAGATCGG
Organism: uncultured Methanomassiliicoccaceae archaeon; assembly: GCA_964500045.1. Taxonomy (GTDB): domain Archaea; phylum Thermoplasmatota; class Thermoplasmata; order Methanomassiliicoccales; family UBA472; genus CAZCNG01. The sequence goes on along the minus strand of CAZCNG010000010.1, from coordinate 16,319 downwards.
CAGCTTGCGAGTACGGCCCCTTCAATGCGGTCTCGGTACCGTTGAAGCCATTCTTATTATGCGCACCGTCGCAGAAAGGCTTGTCGGCCGATCCGCCGCAGCGGCACAGGGCGACGCCCTCCTCATCCTTCAGCTTCTCTCCCCTCTTCCAATGGGTGGGGATCTGGTCCCCATCGCGAACGATGATCTCCCTGGCTATGGGCAAAGTGCCTTCGACTAGGTAGGGGCCGTCCTTGCTTACTTTGATCCTTGCGCCCACCTTTCCAGCACCGGCATTGCGTTCTGTCATTCCTTCCCTCGATTCCACGACTGTGATGTCAACGCATAATCATTGGCCAAGCAGCGCCCTCCTCAATGGGATAAGGAGGCGACCTGCCCGCGGGAATATATGATCGGCCGGGCAATATGCAAACCATGAGGCCCGAGGTGTTGGAATGGCTGCGGCAGGGAGAGCCTTGGCTGCAACAGGCCGTCCTGGAGGCCCAGGGTCAGGAGGACCCTGCTTCCAGACGGAAGGCCGCGGCGGACCCGTTGGTGACAGCCCTTGTCTCCGAAGTAGAACAATGGCCCTGGATGCCGCTCAATAGTCACAAGGCAGTGGGGCATCCCCTGCACCAGCTCAGCTTCCTGGCGGACCTGGGCCTAGGCGCGGAGGTGCTTGGGCTGGATCCCCTCCTGGACGATATCCTGGCAGCGCAGGCGGTTCCCGGCCCATTGCGTTTGCCCATGTCGATCCCGCCCCGCTATGGTGGCAGTGGCGCGACCGAGATGTCCTGGGTCCTTTGCGACGCACCCCTGCTGACCCGGTCCCTCACCCTGCTGGGCCGGCGAGCAGATCCACGCGTGCAGGGCTCCGCGCGGGCGCTCAACGCCATGGTTCGGTCCAATGGCTGGCCTTGCCTTTCCTGTCCCGAACTCAAAGGCTTCCGCGGCCCTGGACGCAAGAACGACCCCTGCCCCTTTGCCAACCTTATAATGCTCCAGCTCAACGCCGAACTTCCCGACGAGGTCGGCTCCGTCGCCACCCGCGCCGGAATAGAGGCAGCGCTCCACCTGTGGGATAGAAGTCGTGAGCTACATCCCTACATGTTCTTCATGGGCACGGATTTCCGCAAGACCAAGGCGCCGCTGGCATGGTACGACATTCTGCATGTAGCGGACGTGCTCAGCCGCTTCCCCGAGGCGCGTCGCGATCCACGCCTGCGTTCCATGGTGGACCTCATTCGGGGGAGCGCAGATGCGGATGGCCGGTACACCGCTGGGGCGGTATGGCTGCGCTGGAACAAGTGGGAGTTCGGGCAGAAGAAGACCCCGTCGCGATACATTACGCTCAAGGCCAGTATCATTGAGGACCGGATGAGCTAGGCGTTCGGTCCTCCTCCCGTGGGGCCGCTAGTTCCGCAAATCGGTAGCAGTCCACCCGGTGGTCATTGACCATGCCCACCGCCTGCATGAAGGCGTAGCAGATGATCGGCCCTACGAACTTGAAGCCCCTCTTGCGCAGGTCGGCGCTCATGCGGCGCGACTCCTCCGTTTCCGTTGGCATCGCCCGCCCATCGGAGATGCCGTTCTGTATCGTCCGACCGTCCATGAAGCTCCAGATGTACCGATCGAACGTGCCGAACTCCCGCTGTACTTCTAGAAATGCTTGGGCATTGGTGACGAATGCATTGATCTTGAGGCGGTTGCGCACAATGCCCCTGTCCTGCAGCAGCTCCGCCACCTTGGCCTCATCATATTTCGCCACCTGGCGCGGGTCGAAGTCGTCGAAGGCCCGGCGGTACGCCTCACGTTTGTGCAGGATGGTCACCCAGCTCAATCCAGCCTGGGCGCAATCGAGCATGAGGTGTTCATAGAGCAGGCGGTCCTCGTGCACCGGCACGCCCCATTCCTGGTCGTGGTATCTCATGAGAAGTTCATCGCCGCCCCAGGGGCAGCGAGGCCTCGCGTCTTCGGGCATCCTCCTGGTATTCAGTGACGATGTCCTTTGTTCTTTTCTCTCTATCTTTGAGATCCATTGCGCGAGGTGGGATGAATGGTCCGTCTGAAGGGATGGGGGGATCCTCTACGCTTGCTGTGCGTTGATGACGTCGTCTCCTTCCGGGAGGGCGGAAAGGATGCCTGAACGGTCACCCACTAATAGGTAGATCCTGGCGTCTTAGTCCTCGAGCGTGGAGAGATCGCCGAGTGGGTGCCCCAGTTCCTTCGCTTTGAGCACGCGCCGCATGATCTTGCCGGAACGGGTCTTCGGCAGCGAGGCCAGGAACTCGATCTCGCGGGGATAGGCATAATAGGCCAGCCGGGTGCGCACGAACTGACTGATCTCCTCCTTGAGCTGCTCCGAGGGTGCATGCCCCGGCCGCAGCACGATGAACGCCTTGACGATCTCGCCCCTCAGTTCGTCTGGCTTGCCGATGACCGCTGATTCTGCGACGGCTGGATGTTCTATCAAGGCCGATTCCACTTCAAAGGGGCCTAGGCGCTCTCCGGAGGTCTTGATCACATCGTCCGCCCTGCCGAGGAACCAGATGTATCCGTCCTCGTCCTTGTAGGCCTGGTCGCCGGAGGCGTACCAGCCGGGGATATGGAAGTAGTCCTTGTGCTTGATCGGGTTGTTCCAAATGCCGACCATCATGGCGGGCCAGCCCGGGCGCAGCGCGAGGAAACCCTCTTTCTTGGGCGGGAGCTGCTCTCCCTGCTCATCGACGATGGCGGCGACTATGCCCGGCAGCGGCTTGCCCATGGAGCCGGGCTTGATCTTCATGCACTTGAAATTGGAGATGCAGGGGGCGCCCGTCTCGGTCTGCCACCAATTGTCGTGGATCCTCATCCCCAGGATCTTGACGCCCCAGCGTATGACCTCCGGGTTGAGCGGTTCTCCGGCGGAACAGATGTGCCGGAGAGCGGAGAGGTCATGCTCCTTGACGATATCGTCGCCCGCCCGCATCAACATCCTCAGGGCCGTGGGTGCGGTGAACCAGACCGTTACCTTCTGGGAGGCCATGATCGAATACCAGGCCCGTGGGTCGAACCGGCCTTCGTAGGAGATGATGCTCGTGCCCGAATACCAGGGGCCCAGGATGCCGATCGAAGTGCCGGTGACCCAGCCGGGGTCGGCGGTGCACCAGTAGATGTCGTCCTCCTTGAGGTCCACGACATAGCGGCAGGCCATGGCCTGCTGGAGCATTGATTTGTGGCCGAGCAGGATGCCCTTTGGTTTGCCGGTGGAGCCGCTGGTGTAGTGGATGATGTAGGGATCCTCCGGCCCCATGTGCACCGCCTGGAAATCCTCCGACCCGGACGAGAGCACCTCCTGGAAGCCGATGCTGCGTTTTCCTGGAGCTTCGTCCCCGACGATGATGAACTTGTGCACGTCGCCCAGTTCGGTCATGATCGGCGCTAGGCGCTGGAACAGGTAGGGAGAGGTGATTACGATGCTCGCCTTGGCATCCTGGACGCGGTCGCGGACCGCTTCCGGACCAAGCGCAGAGAAGAGCGGGCCGGCGATGCCGCCCATCTTGGCGATGCCGAGCAAGGCCGTGAACAACTCCGGCCGTCGGTCGAGGAAGATGAAGATGCGGTCGCCACGCTTGGCGCCGAGCTTGAGCAATCCGGACGCGAAGGCACTTGATTGCCTCGCCATCTCGGCGAAGGTGAACTTGCGCACTTCGGCGCTGGGGGAGATGGAGATGAGCGCGGTCTTGTGGGCCTTGGCGCCTCGGCCGTGGCGGTCGATCGCTTCGGCGGCGACGTTGTACACTCCGCCTTTGGACCAGTCAAAATCCTTCTCCATGGAGGCCCAGTTGAACTCTTTGCGTGCATCCTCGTAGTCTTTGAGGTTGCCAGTGGCCTCGGGGGCGAGGAATTCTTCCATGAGGGGTCTCCAGGATGACTTGCGCTTGAAACGGAGAAGTGTTATTTAAATGGACATACAAGTGGCGCACTACCGCACCCAAAGAGCCACAGACGACGGTCTTGCATACAAAGACCGGAGCAATATCGAAGGGGGTCATCGCCCTGGTAAGATCGCCCTCCACCACCGATCATCACGCCAAGAGAGCAGAAGAAGGGATGGTAAGGTGTTTCCTGGGGGCGCGCTGCTCCCTCGGCTCAATTGGCCTTGGGCTCGATCTCGACCTCTTTCTGGTCGCGTTTGTGCTTCGCGTGCTGCGTGTAGATCCATATCGGGATGAAGATGGTCAACACGCCTAGGCCGACCACGGTGGGCGCCAGCCCATAGGCCAGATTGTTGATGTAGATCGCCCCGATCAGCAGGAAAGGCAATTGCATGATGCCCAGCGCCATGGCGACCCAGAGGTAGCCGCGCGGCGCCTTGTAGGGGCGGTCCACCTTCTTCAGGTCCACATCCCGCTTGGCCTTCACATAGGCGAAGAGGCCGAGGGCAAAGGCGAAGACATAGGCGATGGCGGAGGCGGCCAGGATGGCCACCGGGCTGCCCATCAGGATGAGCGCCAGGTTGATTATGGCGATCACGTAGATGGCCCGCATAGGCTCTCCTTTCCTATTGGTCTTGGCGAAGAAGCGCGGCAGATTGTCCTCCAGCGCCATCGAGTGCATGGCCCTAGCCGCCGCAGTGAAGCCGATCTGGATCAGCAGGATCATTGCGCCGATGAGCATGAGGATGACGATGGTGGCGCCCAGGCTCCCGAAGGCTATCTCTGCCACCGGTTGCAGCAGAGGCCAATTGGGGTTGGTGTAGAAGTTGTTCAGCACCGCGTCCATCCCCAGCGTTCCGATCACTGACGTTTGTATCAGGGCGAACAGGGCGAGGCAGAACAGGCCGCAGGCCAGTAGCACCTTGGGCAGGTCGGAGCTGGGCTTCTTGTACTCGGGGCCGTACACGGTCACGACCTCCCAGCAGCAGGCGCTCCATTGCGCCAGGACCATGAGACCGAGGATGAGCATTATGTGATCTCCGTCCCAGGCCCAGTCCGGCGGCGCCCAGGCGCTGGTGATGTACTCCGCGTGGAAGTTGCCCGTGAGGAACGGAGCTAGGACGATGATCACGATGGGTATGATGGTGCTGACCGCGACCACCAGCCCCAGCTTGGCGGAATACTGGAGGCCTCGGGAGGAGAGGAAGGCCAGGCCGCCCAGGATGACCAAGCCGAGGGATAGGTTCAGAACTGTGATGTCGATGCCGGCCAGGGCCGGGGAGATGCTCTGCAGGTAGAATCCGATGAGCACGATGAAGACCGCGAGGCCAGGCGCCCATACGAACCAGTAGGCCCAGGCGCAGAAGCCGCCGAGGAATTTGCCCTTGTCGTACTTGTGTTTGTCACTATCTTTGCTCCGGAACACAGCTTGGGTGAAACCAGGGATGCCCGAGTGGTTCGGGAAGGCGGTGGACATCTCGGCGAAGGCCATGTTCTGCAGGAAACCCTGTACCACTGACATTATCCAGAGAATGATGGATGCGCCCCACAGCTCATAGGACGTGATGCCGATGGTAGGGACGATGGTCAGGGGGATGCCGATGCCGATGAGGAATCCCTGCTTCCAGGTGATGCAGCGATGCAAACTGGTGTTGCACTCTTGGTTCTCGGACATTGATCTTCAACTCCTTGGCCGCACTGCGGCGTCTCCGAGGGTGAGGTCCGAGCCGGGCCTTCGAGACACTCGGAATCCGATCTTGTTGGATGTATTATCCAACTTGTTCGAGAGCTGAAACGTCCCTTAAGTGTGTTTACGTGGATGGATGGCAAATGGGTTGGATCCAGCCGCCCATGCGCGGCATTTGTTCAGTGTCGTCGAGAGCAGAGCGTTGTCTCTCTTGAATGCTCCAAGAAATGGTCTCTAATGTCCGGGTGGCGATTCCATGATGGTAAAGCCTTTGCTTAACCGCAAACCCCGAATCAACTCTTTCCCTTTCGCCAGACATCCGGTGGAACGACCAGCACAAATTGCGCTCCCCTGCCTGGGGGGTCCCTCTCGGAGATCTCGATGCCCGTTATCGCCAGTATCTCGCGGGACAGGTAGAGTCCAAGGCCGTGGTCCCGGCCGTAGCCGCGGTTGAAGATGTATTTCCGCGTTTCTTCCGATATGCCGACCCCGTCGTCTGTGCACACGATGACCGTGTTGCCCTGCGTACTCTCACTCGAGAACCTGATCGTGGTGAGGTCCGCGCCATGTTTGACCGCGTTGTCGACCAGGTTACGGAAGACCTTGGCGATCAAGGGGTCGGCGAACACCTCCAGGTTCCTCGGTATCTCATTTATCAGTCTGATCTGTCCAAGGTTTATGTGCTGGGTGCAGGTCGCGACCATGGCGTGTACGTTCTGCCAAGTCGGGCTGATGACCCCGATGTCCTCGTACTCTTTGGTGAAGCGGATCATGGCGGAGATGCGCCTGGCCGCGGCCTCGGCCTTCTTCAGGTTCTCGAATGAGGAAGCGTTCTTCAGGTCGTCCTCAATGAGGATCAGGTTCCCCTCCAGCAACAGGAGCTGGTTGATGATGTCATGCCGGGTGATGCTGGACAACAGGTTCAGCTTACGATTGGTGAGGCGCCCCGCCTCCTGTGCCTTCACCACCTCGGTAACGTTGCGGAAGTATCCGATGAGGCCGGAAGCCTTGCCACAGGAGTCAAATTGCGGGATATAATCTCCCTCAAAGTACTCCTTGTTGCCTTCGCGAGAGACCAACGAAGTAGTGAAATGGGTTCTCTGTCCAGACTCCAGTACTTTGCTCTTGGCACGGATCAATCGCTCCGCATCTTCGGCGGGCAGGATCTCATAATCGGTCTTGCCGATCATATCCGCCTCGCTCATGCCGAGCTGCGGATTCAGCACCCACACATAGCGCAGCATGGTATCTTGCATGATGATGTGATCTGGGGAACTGTGCGAGATCGCCCTGAACTTCTCTTCGGAATCGTGCACTTCCTTCTCAGAGTTCTTGCGTTCGTTGATGTCCACAAAGGTGCCCATGAGGAGCGAGGGGCGTCCCTGACTGTCCCGCGATGTGATCCTACCTCGGGCCAGCAGCCATCTCCAGTGTCCTTCCCTATGCATCAGGCGCAGCTCGCACTCAAAAACCTCCCGTTTGCCGTTGAGGCACAGTTCCAGCATCTCCCGGGCCGCTTTCTGATCGTCCGGGTGGATCAATCGTGTGGTATCTGATTTGCCCGGGCGCAATAGGCCTGCGTTGGCGTTGCTGGTGGACACTATCCACTCACCGCTGAGGTTCAGTTTCTTAATGGATACTTCGTATTCCCAGATGCCTATGCCCGAGCCATCCAATGCCTGGCGTAGGTTCTCCCTGGAGTGGATGATCTCTTCTTCCAATCTCTTTCTTTCCGCAATATCCCAGATCAGATCGGCCAGCTGCCGTACGGTCGCCACGTCCTCTAGGTCATAGTCGGTCGCCTTGTTGCCGACCCCCAGGACGGCCTTGATCTTGCCGCCCCTCATGACTGGCACAACCAGTTCCCTCTTGACTGGCGGGTGCCCGGGGGGAAATCCCTTGCGGTGATCCAATCCCGCCACATCGTTGTGGATGACCGGTACCCTGAGACGCATGCAGTCCACCCAGACGCCGGCCTTGGAGATCGCGTAGTGCTGTCCCTTGCCCTCGGCGCTGCACATCTTGCTGATGGTATTGGTGGACCACATCTGCAGATGCAGGTGCTCCTGGTCATCGTCCACGAAATGGAGGAAGCCGATGCTGCTGGCTGTGATCTTCTCCACTTCGTCCAAGGTCCTGCGCAGGAGGTCATCCAAGTTGCCCTTCACCGAGAATTCGCTCATTTCCAGGCGGGTCTTGATCACCATCCCATGTTTCACGTACTGGGACACATCGCTGAAGATCGTCGTGAATTGGCCTGGCGCATTTTGGTATGCGGTAACTTGATAGTACTTGCCCAGTCCCGCGGCGAAGTTCTCAAAGTGATCCGGCACACCTGACAGTGCCACCTTCCCATATCTTTCGATCCATTCGTCCTCGATGAGAGGTATCACCTCTCGTACCGTTCTGCCCACGGCCGTCTCGCGGCGAAGGCCGGTTAGTTCCTCAAAGGCCGGGTTGACATCCAGGAAGCGATAGTCGATGGGCTTTCCGTTCTCGTCACAAATGATCTCCTGGATCGCCGCACCGCTCAGCATGCCTTGGAACATGCTCTGTTTCTGCGTCTCTGCGGCCCACGCCTTGGCTTCTGCCAAAGCCCTCGCTCTCTCACCGGATAGGATCTCATCCAACTGTGCTCTCAGTTCTTCCTCGACGGCAGCCAGTTCCTCATTCGCCCGTTGCAGGTCTATGTTCCTCTGATCGATAGCGATGTCTGCCTGCCGCTTGTGCACGGCCATGCGCGTGCGATGAGCCAACTCCGTGTAGAGTGGTTCGGGTTTCCCACCTTTCTGGAGATAGGAATCGGCGCCATTGTTCAATGCCTCGATCACGACCTCCTCCCTCCCCTTTCCGGTGAAAAGGATGAAGGGGATCATGTCTCCTTTTGCTCGAAGCCACTTGAGGAATTGTATCCCATCCTCACGGGGCATCTGATAATCGGAGATGATCGCATCAAAGTGCCCTTCCGCCAGGGCCCTCCGTGCATCTTCAACTGAACTTACTGTGTGCACCTTCATGTCGTTGTTCTTGCTCAGAAAGAGTTGGGACAGGTCGCACATGTCATGCTCGTCATCGACGACCAGGATGGAGATCGGTGGCGGGGGCATTCTCTACGGCTCAAAATACCGAAGTGGTCTATTTATTGACTTGCAGCTGGGAACCACCCGCGCTCTCTGTATTGGAATGATACTGGAACATCATTTCTAATAGCGCTGCTCCGGGTATGTTATTGCTCGCAACTGAGGGGGAATAAGAATGGATGCCCTGCATTATGTTTCGACCCTGGTCGGCAGGTTCGGCTTCATCACAAAGGGGGAATTCGTCACCCGGGTGATCCTTCCGGGCGAGACCACTCCCCTTGATGCTGTGGCGAGGTCGAACTCTCTCCCGAAGCGAGCGGAAATACAGCTCTATGAGTATCTCTCTCGCCAGCGTAGGGATTTCAACCTGCCCCTGGCCCCGGAAGGCACGGAGTTCAAGGCAAAGGTTTGGAGCGCGATCTGCGCAATTCCATATGGCGAGACAAGCAGCTACGGTGCGGTGGCCCGGGACATTGGCCGGCCCAGGGCGGCGCGTGCGGTCGGCGGGGCCTGCCGGCGCAACCTGATACCGATCTTCATCCCCCGCCACCGCGTGATCGGTGCCAGCGGGAAAATGGTCGGATTCCTTGGAGGTCTTGATCTGAAGGAACGTCTACTGGCTTTGGAGCGCGGTCATGCCCTGCTATGAATATGGAGCGATGGAGGTCGACCATCTGAAGATGAGGGACAGACAGCTGGGGGCGGCCATCGACCGTATCGGCATGATCGAAATGGCTGTAAATCCAGATCTTTTCTCAGCCTTGGTCAACAGCATCGTGGCACAACAGATCTCTGCCAAAGCCGCACATACGGTGTGGAATCGATTGGAAGGGGAGTTGGGACAGGTCACGGCCGGAGCGGTATGTGCGGCCCGCCCGGAGCAGATCCAGAAATGTGGTCTCTCCATGCGCAAAGCCAGCTATATCAAAGGCGTTGGGGAGGCGGTGCAGCAGGGCCGCCTCGATATCGAAGCTCTCGTGCGCCTGACCGATGAAGAGGTCGTGGCGGCTCTCTCAGCCCTCCCGGGAGTGGGCGTCTGGACCGCCGAGATGATGTTGATATTCTCCCTGCGGAGGCCGAATGTCGTCAGCTGGGGCGACCTGGCCATCCGCCGTGGCATGATGAACCTATATGGGTTGGAGACGCTCCAGCGGATGGATTTTGAGCACTACCGCGAGCGCTACGCGCCGTTCGGGACCGTGGCCTCGCTTTACCTTTGGAGGCTTTCGCATGAGCAATAAGGTCTGTTCGGGGGGGGGCGAGAAGAACACTCTAGATCCAGGTCCAATGACTCGAAGATGACTGGAATGGAAGGAATCGAGTTGGTGATGAGAGAAGAAAGAAGGATGGTGGGCCCGGCCGGATTTGAACCGGCGACCATCAGGTTATGAGCCAGACGCTCCACCGGACTAAGCTACGGACCCATTGAGCGCACGGGTTATTCTGCGTACCCATATTAATCTTGCTCGCCTAGGAGCGGGACCGCCTAGCTCTTTGGAGGCCAAGTGACGTCCTCTTGACAATTCACGTCCATCATGGCGCTCTTGCCGCAGGCAGGACAGTTCAACAGCTTGGTGGATAACACGTGCACCAGCGTGATGTGGCGCGGCTCTTCGAAGACCACGCCGCAACTCGGACATTTAGCTCGGAAAGGCTTCATGGGACGCTCACTGCTCGCCCACGACCTTGCGGGAGATATAATGGGTTGTGAAGCACGGATCGAAAACGCTCAGCCTCGGTGCATCAGGACCGTCAGATTGCGCGGAAAGAGCGAGGGCTTCATTCCCAGGGAGGCGAGCTTCTCCCCCAACTCAGGCGATGCCTGCTCCGGCGTCTCGAGCAATATCTTCGTTTCCATCCTAGAGAAGGTGGGACCTGCTTCAACGTGACCGGCAACCGCCCTATCGTAGGGACAGACTTGCTGGCAAACCATGCAGCCCTGGATGGAGTTGTGCGCCTTGGGCGAGACCCAGGCGGGGAATCCCCGCTCGGAAGGCATCTCGTTGAGGTAGGTCAGGCACCGTTCGGCGCGAATGACGAAACGGTCCGCGACGATCGCCTGGGTGGGACAGGCCTCGCGACATTTGGTGCACTTCTTGCACGCGGGAAGCAGCTTCATCTCGCCCCACTCGTGGGCGGTGCATTCCAGATCGCTGACGAAGGAAGTGAGGCGGAAGAAGCTGCCCAGCATCGGCATGTAGACATTATTGTTCCGGCCGTAGCGCATCAGGCCAGTGCGCGCCGCCAGTATCTTGACGGGGAGAAAGACGCGCTCAAACCTTGCTTTGGGCATTGCTCTTTGCATCGCCTCCTTCACCCTCCGGTCCACTTCCTTGCCCTGGGAATAGGTGGGCGGCACGATGGTCTCCACGATCCCATCCTCTGTCTCGAAACGCACCAGCAACGTCGGGGAGGGCACGGCGACGACTATCAGGCTGCGCGCCTCTGGAAGTGATTCCGGGGCCGTGTAGGAGTAACCGCTGAAGTATGTCTCGTACAAGACGGGGTCGATCTGTCCGCTTTCCCGCATTTCGAGGATATCTCGCTGTACATCCTTCATTCTCGCCATGGGCACCAGACGCGCATGCATGCCCTCTTTGTGCAGAGCTTTGCTGAGGTCCATGGGCACTCCCGTCCCTGATGGACTTATTCGGTTAGAATATCCTTTGCCGTCTCAGAAGAGGAAAGAGGCGCGCCCCCAACGGCGTTCGATGCGGCGGTAGAACCACCAGGCGGCTCCGACCATCAGGATGCAGGCGGCCCAGGTCAGTGGCAGCAACAGGGCAGAGTTCGCCGCGTAGCTGAAGGAGAGGATGACGAGGAAGATCAGCGGGGGAATGATCAGCGCGGAGAAGCGGGCCAGCACCCGCGGGTCAAAGAGATAGCTGTTCGTTCTCAGTCCTGTCAGGTAGGCCGTGGCGGCCACCGTATAGGCGGTCGTGGCATAGGCGATCGGAAGTGCGGCCGGCAGCACCGACAGCTCGCCTAGCAGCAGGGAGAGGACCACCAGCGCCGCGGTGGAGAGAACGGCGGCGAAGAGGGAGAGCATGAGGAGCTTGGAACGCACCGCTTCGGCCACGGTTATCGGCAGCACCTCCATGCAGCCCGGTCCGTCCAGCATCTCCAGCCAGCTGAAGATCGAGACAGAGAAGAAGCCGATCATGGTGGCATAGAAGATCAGATTGACGTCCAGGCGGACGTCGAGCACGTCGCCCACGAACCAGAAGACCAAGGCCAGGAATATCAAGGGGCCGACGTAGGCCGTGGAAACCGGCACCAGCGAGCCGCTGCGCTTCAGGTCGATCCAGTCCTTGCCCAGCAGCGTGGCGTAGCGCTTTGCGAAGGCGAAGCGTCGCACCGTCGGCACGAGGTCCGCCTCGTAGCTCTCGCTCTTGCGGCCGAAACGTACCTGCAACGTCAGGAGCGCCACGGCGGAGAAGAGGAGGAACAGTACCAGGGCGAAGAGCGCTTGCCCGGGATCGTGCGTTCTCTGCAATGCAATGGAAGGGATCAGAGCCAGCGGGTCGTACCATCCCCCGAAGTAGCCGAGCGCGAAGAATAGAAACACCGTCACCAGTGCCAGTCCGAGGGCGGCCCTCCATCTCACGTAGAGGGAGGAGAGGAAGAAGGCGAAGGATATTCCCAGCAGGAAGCTCAACGTGAGCGTTAGCAGCAGGAAGAGCACGCCCGAGATCGGGAATCCGGTCAAGGGGATGGAGAGGGCGATGCCCGCCACCAGCGGCACCAGGGTGTACAGGAAATAATAGAGCAGGTCCTTGAGATAGAACGCCGTGAAGATCCGACGGAAGCTTATGGGATGTATTATCGGCATCTGGAGAAGTACAGTCACGCCGCCGAAGCGCCGCTCGGCGATCCTGCTGCCGAAGAGGGCGAAACCCCCGACCGAGAGACCGTACAGCAATATGACCACCTGCAGCAGCGTGTACGCCCGCACCCACGGCATGGACTTCAGCAACTGCCCCGATGCGATGGCCAGCACGAAGGCCATGAACATGATCATGAACGGGAAGAGGAGGAATTGGATTCCGCCGATAAGGGAAGCGTTGAGGCGGTGCTCCTCCGAGATCATGAGGCGGATGAGCTTCCAGTCTCCCTGCGCCATCTCATACCCTCGTGGAGTCGGTGATGCGCAGGAACGCCTCTTCCAGCTTCTCGCCACCCTCTCCGATGGCGTCCGGTCGGCCCACGGCGACGATGCTGCCGCGGTCGATGATCGCGACGCGCGTGCACACCTTCTCCGCTATTTCGAGGATATGGGTGCACATGAAGATGGTGTTGCCCCTGGCGAGATACTCGGCCAGATACTCGCGCAGCAGATGCTGGTATTTGGGGTCCAGGCCGGAGAACGGTTCGTCCAGGAAGACGAGGGGCGGGTCATGGATGAGGGCCGCGGCGATCATGAGCTTCTGCCGCGTGCCCTTGGACAGGTCCTTGCACGGAGTACGCGCCGCGTCCCGCATGTCGAGGTAGTCTATCCAGCGGTCCGCACGTACCTCGATGTCGTCGATGTGGCGCACCAGTCCGATGAAATGCAAATACTCTCTACCGGTGAGGAAAGAGGGTGGCGACTCCAATTCTGGAACGATGCCGATGGCCCGCTTCACCGCAATCGGGTCCTTGGCCGGGTCGAGGCCAAGCACCAGACAGCGGCCGGAACTCGGCTCCAATTGTCCGGTCAGCAACTTCAGCAGAGTGCTCTTGCCCGCGCCGTTCGGCCCGAGCAGTCCGAACAGTTCTCCATTGGCCACTGCGAAAGTGACGTCCTTCACCGCATCCAGCTCGCCGAATCTGCGCCCCAGTGCCTCTGTGTTGATCGCCGCTTCGACCATCGCCGTCCGCTCCACGGAGATGCCAGCGTGATGCAGGATGATTACACTTCCCATTCGCGGCGAGAAGCATGAAATAAGATGGGGTCGTTTTAGCCCACCCTGTTAATTATGATTACTAAAGATTCCAACCGGGATATTCATCATCATCCTGGGCTGCGCGAGCGCAAGGCCGCGCAGACCAAGGTCGCCCTAATGAACGCTTTCTTGGAGCAGCTGGAAACGAAGAAGTTGGACGAGATCGCTGTGAAGACGGTGTGCGAACGCATCCCCGTTTCCGAGGTCACCTTCTACAACTACTTCCCGCGCAAGACGGACCTCCTATCATTCCATTTGCGTCTATGGTCCGTGCAGGCCCAATGGGGCTGTGCCCGGGCGCGCTTGGAAGGATTGGAAGCGGTCCGCTATCTCTATCGGACCATGGCGGAAGGCATCGACAGAAGGCCACACCTTCTGAACGAAGCGGTCACTTTCTTCTCCTGGAATGGAGAAGCTACGCTGCAGCCGCTGACCGTCGCCGAGGCGATGGCCGCCTTCCCGACCCTGGAAGGGATAGGTGAATTCCGCTCCGTTCCGATACCAGCGCTCCTGAGGGAGAGGTTCGAGGAGGCGCGCGAACTCGGCGAGGTGCCCTCCTCCCTCGATGTCGACAGATGGCTGCCGGCCGCCCTGACCATATTCTTCGGTGCCCCCCTGGCGATGGGTTGGACCGGAGGCACTAGTCTAGCGACCGAGTATTCGAGGCAACTGGACGTTCTTCTGGAGAGCATGAGCAGGGACGAGCATCGGCGCTGACGTGGATCCGAATTCTGATACTAGCGTCGGCAAGGATTTGGCCTAGCGACGCGATGCCGCCGCATGGAGCTTCAGGAGAACCTCATCCATCTCTGCCGCCGCGCCCACGAACTGGGCGCCTACCGTTCCGTGGCCATGCTGGCCGAGGACGTGGTGGTGGATGATCGGGTGCGCCTGAAATGCCTGGTACCGCGCTGCGAGCACTACGGCAAGAACCTCATGTGCCCTCCCAACCTTCCCACGGTGGACGAGTTCCGCAAGGCGCTCTCGCTCTACAAGATCGCCATCCTCGTGCAATGTCGCATCACCAACATTCCAATGCCGGAGGGCAAGGAGCTACCTATGCTGGCGGGCGACAAGCCGTACCGCATCGCCATGGCCCACAGCATGCGCAGCATGGCGGAGATACTCAGCGCCTTGGAGAAGGATTGCCTAGGCATGGGTTACCGCTTCGCCCTGGGCCTGGGCGGAGGCGCCTGCTCCTACTGCGCCCAGTGCGTCGGTCCGGGGGGAGAATGTCGTCATCCTTTCAAGGCCCGGCCTTCGATCGAGGCCATGGGCGTGGATGTCGTGGCCACCGCTGCCAAGGCGGGCGTTCCGATCAAGTTCCCGGCGACGGACGATCCGGTCTGGACCGCGCTCCTTCTGATCGACTGAGGCGAAAGACTAACAACCCCTGCTCCTGTCTTCATCCGGTGAGAGGATGAAACAGATGATCGAACAGGGCGGCAGGGAATCGCTTCTCGGCAAGGCTATGGATATCAAGGGTTTGATCGGCTATCAGGACCACGCGGTCGTGAGCCGCACCCTCATCGATAGGAAGGAGGGCACTATGACGGTCTTCGCCTTCGACGCGGGGGAAGGACTTTCGGAGCACACTGCCCCCTTCGACGCCACGGTCCTCGTGCTCGAAGGGGATGTGGAGATCATCATCGACGGGAAACCACAGACGCTCAAGGAGGGTGAGATGGTGATCATGCCGGCCAAGCATCCGCACGCGCTGCGCGCCTTGACCCGCTTCAAGATGATGCTGATCATGATCCGTGGTTAGGCATTCCCGGGCTATCCCGGCCGCCATGCGATCCCAGGACACCGTTACCTATTCATTCCCAATGCCATTCATGCCTAGGGACGTAAGATGGAGTCATTGAGAGGGCGTTTGTTGTTCATGCTCACCGTCGGGCTTCTATGCGGTGCGATGATCGGGGCCGGGGGCGTGTTCCTGTATGGGGCCAAGAACGCCAGTGCCGGGCCGGACATTATGAACTCTGTGCCAGATGTACGGCAGAGCGTCGATTACTCCTGCGGCGCCGCCTGCACCCAGGCCGTTTTCAACTATTGGGGCATCGACCTGCGCGAGGATCAGCTGATGGCGGAATTGAACACCACTGAGGCTAACGGGACCTCGCCGGGCAGCATCCTCCGGGTGGCGGCGGCCCACGGACTGGCCGCGGACATTCGTATGAACCTGACCCTCACCGATATCCAAGAGGCGTTGGGCCAGCATATCGCAGTCATCATTGTGGCCCAGGCCTGGACCGACAATCACAGCACCAGCTTTTCCTGGGCATCGGATTGGGCGGACGGTCACTACATGGTCGTTATTGGAATGGACGCGAGGAACGTCTACCTCGAAGATCCGGCCATCCTCGGTTCCCGCGGATCGGTCCCGAGGCAAGAATTTCTCGATCGATGGCATGATGACGGCGACGGGGACATAGGCGCCGGTGGGATGCAGTACATCCATATGGGGATCTACATCACCGGCGCTGCCCAGAGCGACCCACCTGCGTTCGTCCCCGTGCTATGAAAAGGGCGGCGTTCCGCCTGGTGTATGAAACTGGAGAAATGAATGTATGGCGCCGTCGATCGGGATCGAACCGATGACCTTGGGATTAACAGTCCCACGCTCTACCGACTGAGCTACGACGGCTTGCACCTGCGAATAACAGAGGCTTATTTAATTGTTGGTCCCGTCGCGCTTCTTGGCTTCCAGGCCAATGCGCAGCCGGTT
>CAZCNG010000009.1:0-29232 GCA_964500045.1 uncultured Methanomassiliicoccaceae archaeon | reverse complement strand
CCTATGATGTGTATGACAACAAGAACACAACATACACGGGTACCATACATTTCTCATCCAACGATGCCAATGCGACCTACGCCGCCATCCTGCCTGGTGACTACACCTTCCAATTGGCCGATCAAGGCACGAAGACCTTCACCAACGGAGTGAAGTTGACCACCACCGGTTCGCGCACCGTCACCGTGACCAGCATTCTCCTTGCCAAGACCGGTTCACAGACCGTGATCGTGAACAAGGCAGCGGCGTTGGACCACTTCACCGTAACTGGCATTCCGAGCCCTGTGGTCGCCGGCGTCTGGACCTCTCCGACTGTCACCGCCTATGATGTGTACGACAACATCAACACCACCTACGTCGGGAGGATACATTTCACCTCCACCGATGCCAATACGACCTCCGCCACCATCCTGCCCAGCGACTACACCTTCGTTCTCGCTGACGGCGGCAGGCACACCTTCACCAGCAGCTTGAAGTTGACCACCACCGGTTCGCGCACCGTCAACGTGACCAGCATCCTCCTTGCCAAGACCGGTGCGCAGACCGTCACCGTGACCGCGGCGGCGTTGGACCACTTTACCGTAACTGGCATTCCGAGCCCTGTGGTCGCCGGTGTCTGGACCTCGCCGGTCGTGACCGCCTGTGATGTGTACAACAATACCAATACCACCTACGTCGGCACGATCAATTTCTCATCCAACGATGCCAATGCGACATCTGCGGCAATCCTGCCGGGCAACTACACCTTCACCTTAGCCAACGCAGGCGTGAAGACCTTCACCAACGGCGTGAAGTTGACCACCACCGGTTCGCGCACCGTCACCGTGACCAGCATTCTCCTCGCCAAGACCGGTGCGCAGACCGTCACCGTGACCGCGGCGGCGTTGGACCACTTCACCGTGACCGGCATCACCAGTCCCGTGCAAGCTGGCAATCTGACCTCGCCGACCGTAACTGTCTATGATGTGTACGACAACATCAACACCACCTACACCGGGAGGATACATTTCACCTCCACCGATGCGAACACGACCGCAGGGACGATCTTGCCTGGTGACTACACTTTCCTCCTAGCCAACGCCGGTGTGAAGACCTTCACCAACGGCGTGAAGTTGACCACCGCCGGTTCCCAGAACGTGACCGTAACCAGTACGGTCGGCTCCAAGACTGGATCGCAGACCGGCATAATCGTGTACACCGTGTCCGGAGCTCCCGTTTTGACCTCCGCCGCCGTGGGTTCCTCACAGGTCACTTTGACCTGGACCGCACCCACCAACACTGGGTACACTGCCCTGACCGGCTACAAGGTCTACTACGGAACGACGTCCACACCTGGCACTCTGTACTCCACCGTCAGCGGCACGACATTATCGGCGTCCGTGACAAGCCTTACGCCCGGCACGTTGTACTATTTCGCCGTCAAGGCGGTCAACATCGCCGGCGACAGCGTCCTCAGCAACGTCCTCAGCGCCACGCCCTACACCACGTCCAATGCGCCGACGCTGACCACTGCCGTGGCAGGTTCCTCACAGGTCACCTTGACCTGGACCGCACCCACCAACACTGGGTACACTGCCCTGACCGGTTACAAGGTCTACTTCGGAACGGTCAGTCCGAACACGCAGTTCGGTGTTACGCTATCAGCTTCTACGCTGACAGTTAACGTGACAAGCCTTACGCCCGGCACGTTGTACTATTTCGCCGTCAAGGCGGTCAACATCGCCGGTGACAGCGTCCTCAGCAACGTCCTCAGCGCCACGCCCTACGGCGTGCCAGATGCGCCGACGCTGACCACTGCCGTGGCAGGTTCGTCGCTGGTCACTCTGACCTGGACCGCACCCACCAACACTGGGTACACTGCCCTGACCGGCTACAAGGTCTACTACGGAACGACGTCCACGCCTGGCACTCTGTTCTCCACCGTCAGCGGCACGACCCTATCCGTGGCAGTGACCAGCCTCACGCCCGGTACGTTGTACTACTTCGGTATCAAAGCCGTGAATCCCGCCGGTGACAGCGTCCTCAGCAACGTCCTCAGCGCCACGCCCTGCACCACGCCTAATGCGCCGACGCTGACCACTGCCGTGGCAGGTTCGTCGCTGGTCACTCTGACCTGGACCGCACCCACCAACACTGGGTACACTGCCCTGACCGGCTACAAGGTCTACTACGGAACGACGTCCACGCCTGGCACTCTGTTCTCCACCGTCAGCGGCACGACCCTATCCGTGGCAGTGACCAGCCTCACGCCCGGCACGTTGTACTACTTCGCCGTCAAGGCGGTCAACATCGCCGGCGACAGCGTCCTCAGCAACGTCCTCAGCGCCACGTCCTACACCGTGCCAGGTGCGCCGACGCTAAGCTCCGCCACGGCGGGGATCAACAGTGCGGTCTTGATCTGGACCGCGCCCACCATAAGCGGCGGAAGTCCCATCACTGGCTACAAAGTATACTTCGGAACGGTCAGTCCGACCACACAGTTCGGAGATACGCTGCCGGTGACGACCCTCACAGTGAACGTCACGAATTTGGGGGCGGGGATCCAATACCATTTCGCCGTCACGGCCGTGAACGCCGCCGGGGATTCTATCCTCTCCAACGAAAGGACGGCCACTCCCTATGGTGTACCCAATGCGCCGACGCTGACCACCGCCCTAGCAGGTTCGTCACTGGTCAATCTGACCTGGGCCGCCCCAACTTTCGATGGCAATAGCCCCATCACGGGCTACAAGGTCTACTACGGAACGACGTCCACGCCTGGCACTCTGTTCTCCACCGTCAGCGGCACGACCCTATCGGTGGCCGTGACAAGCCTAACGCCTGGTACGCTGTACTACTTCGCCGTCAAGGCGGTCAACATCGCCGGCGACAGCGTCCTCAGCAACGTCCTCAGCGCCACGCCCTACACCACGTCCAACGCGCCGGCGCTGACCACCGCCCTAGCAGGTTCCTCACAGGTCACCTTGACCTGGACCGCGCCCACCAACACTGGGTACACTGCCCTGACCGGTTACAAGGTCTACTACGGAACGACGTCCACGCCTGGCACTCTGTTCTCCACCGTCAGCGGCACGACCCTATCGGTGGCAGTGACAAGCCTTACGCCCGGCACACTGTACTACTTTGGTATCAAAGCAGTGAATTCCGCCGGTGACAGCGTTCTCAGCAACGTCCTTAGCGCCACGCCCTACGGCGTGCCAGATGCGCCGACGCTGACCGCCGCCACGCCGGGGATCAAGAACGTGGTCCTGACCTGGACCGCGCCCACCAACAATGGCAGTAGCCCCATCACCGGCTACAAAGTATTCTTCGGAACGGTCAGTCCTAACGCACAGTTCGGAGCTACGCTGCCGGCGACGACCCTCACCGTGAGCGTCACCGCGCTGACAGATGGTACGTTGTACTACTTCGCCGTCGAAGCGATCAACGTCGCTGGCAATTCGTCCTCCTCCAACATCTTGAGCGCCCTGGTGAACACCGTGCCGGGGGTACCGACCGAACTTAGCGCCACGGCCATCTACAATCAGGCGACGTTGATCTGGAACGCACCTTCCAGCACCGGTGGTAATGCGATCACGCACTACAACGTCTACCGTGGTCTCTCCGCCCTGTTCGTAATCTACATCGGTAGCAGCACGTCGACCACCTATGTGGATGCGACCGCATCATCGGGCACCACCTATCATTACAAGGTGAGCGCCGTCAACGGCGTGGGCGAGGGAGCTCGCAGCGTGGCCGCTTCCATATTGGTGCCCACCCTGCTTCCAGTGACCGGTAAGATAGTGGATGCCAGTGGAAAAGGCATAGCCGGCGTCACGGTGGCCTTGGATACGGGCACATGGGTGCAGACCGATGCGCAGGGCAACTTCAGCATCATGGCCTCACCGGGTAATCACACCCTGACCGTCAGCGGCCAGGGACTGGAGACCAGGAACGTGGCCATCATAGTCAGTGCCTCCGGCCTCGTCATTGGGAATATATCCACCACCAAGGCCACGGACTATGTGTTCATGATCGTGATCGTGGTGATCATTGCCGCACTGGTGGTGGCAGTGTTGTTCCTGTGGCGGAAGCGGCAAGGCAAGAAGAAGACGAACACAGGCAAACCCCGTTAAAAACGAGGCTTCACAGCCTCTCCTTTCCTTCTTTTTCTATCTACTGCGTGGGCGGTATGCTGTACGCCCGCGGCTGCAGTCACTTCGGTGACTTGCTCACCGGGAAGTCTACGCCGCTTTCGAGGAGTCCTATGAATGGGAAGATGTGGCGATGACCATGGAGCCTGAGGGTGATGAACGTCGTCGCGATGCCCTTGAGCACCTGGGACATGGCTCCACTGACGAAGATCCTATTGGCCGGGGCGCCAGTACTGGCTGCAGCGTTCCCGGTTGCTCTCCCACATGCGATGATCTCTAGGAGCACGGAACTCGACCTGAGTGCCACCGCGAGTGTCAAGGGCGTCGTTGGATCTATTGGGCGGCGCCTACACATTTCAACATTCCATCCCTGTATCGCGTTTCTGTCAGATCGAACTTCTGACCAGGCGGTGGCATGTTCCGTTCAGCAGTGGACTGTACCTCGTTCTCTTTGATTCAAACTGCTTCCGTCCATTGACCCCGCTTCGTTCCCTCTAGCCGGCTGCTGGATTTCCCTAATCATCGGTCTGGATCTGCTCCAGAGGAACGATGTTGACAAAGCCACATTATTAATTACATGGATGGATACGCCGTCCCGCGAGCGCTGTCCATTATGGTCCCATCTGAAAAGAACAGCCTGTTCCACCGAATAGCGAAGAAGACGCCTGTACCATTGGCCGGACTGATGCTCGGCCTGGCATCTGTCGGTAACCTCGTGCCCGACTACCGGTGGGCCTTTGGTATCTTCGCTTTCGCGATCCTGGCGGTCCTGGTCGTCAAGGTCCTTTTCGATCCGCGTGGCCTGAAGGAGGAATTCAAGAATCCCGGCATCCTGGGGATATCCTGCACCTTCCCCATGGGTCTGGCCGTGCTTTCGACCTACTTCAAGCCCTTCAGTTTTGATCTGGCCTTCGGTATCTGGATAATCGCCATGGCGATTCACATATCTCTGCAGATCCTATTTACGAAGAACGTCATGTTCAAGTTCGACGTGAAGAAGTGCCTCCCCTGTTACTTCGTCGTCTACGTCGGCTTTGGCGTCAATGCTTTCATAGCGCCCGCCTATGGTCAGCAACTGCTGGGCCAGATGATATTCTGGTTCGGCCTGATGGCGTACTTGGCACTACTGCCGCCTCTGTTGTACCGGGCGGTGTTCGTGAAGGGACTGCACGAATCGCTGATTCCGACCCTGGTGATATTCGCCGCACCCGCCAATGTCGTTCTCTACGGCTATCTTAAGGCCTATTCTTCTCCGGAGCAGTGGATGGTAACGGTATTGTTGGCGATGTCCATCATCTTCTATACTGCCTGTCTGGCGCTCCTACCAGGAATACTCCGGATGAAGTTCTATCCCAGCTATTCGTCTCTCACTTTCCCACTGGCCATCAGCGGGATCGCGACCAATGCCACCTATCAATATTTCGTCAATCTGGGAAACACCGTCCCCGCATTGGAGTACCTGGCGATATTCGAGCTGGGAATGGCGGTGATCTTCGTTTCCTACGTGCTGCTGAGATACTTGCACCACTTCCTGGTGCCCAAGCCAAATCTGATCACCATTCGAACATGAAGATCACCAGGAACGATGGATCTGGCAAGGATGAACGGGCTTTGGGCAGGCCCGCACCACTGGGCGCTGCACTGGAGCGCCACCATTCTGCCTGCGTCAGGGCTGGCTCCGCCAACCTTTGAAACTACCTGCATGGCTCACCGAGATTCTGAGCGGTCGAAAGCACGAGGTAGGATTCAAATCATCCGGCGGAAGTAGAGCCAATCTTCCTGATTTCACACTTCTCCCGAACTAATATGTCGTCGTCCAATGATGTCTTCTTTCTCTGGTTGGAAAATCCAGTTGGTTTTAATAAGTGGATCAAATTGCTATTTCGGTTATCCTTATGATCGTTTCCCTGAAGGTTTGGAATGACGATAATGCTCCAAGCGGGCGCATAGAACTGTACAACCGAAAGTCGTTCACTTGCCGCAATCTCATGGGAACTCTCACCTTCAAGAGCAAGGAGGAGAAGGCCACCCTCCTCGAGATGCTCATGATGTATCATCCCGACGTGGAGATCATACCAAATGATCTGACCACTGGCAATTTCGTGGACGTCTATTTCAAGTGAGGTGGGAACCTGGAGATTACATTAACGATTGCACGGGTCTGCAATAGTGAGGCAGGGATCATCTCGGTGAAGAGGATCGACAGTGCAGATGCTAGGGAAATAGGTACGATCAAGTTCGAGGATGCCGCGCAGGAGAGATGGCTGCTCGAGGTCCTCATGAAATGGCATACCTATGTCACGCTGGTCGATCCGACCGCACCCTGCGATCCCCAGTTCCAGGTCTCCATCGCGCCTTGCTGAGTTCGGTCGGTGCGAGGGCCAAGGGGATCGGAAACGCCTACCTTGGACCCGTTCCCACCTGTGGAAATCCTTTGGTCCGCAGTAAAGGCCTGAATTTCACTTCAATATTCCAGGGTGTTGGATGGTCATTTCCAAGCCCGCTGCCCGCCCTCTGAGATGGAAGGGATCGACCTCAAGCTGGAGCGGATCGGCCTGGACCTGCATGGGTTCAGGACCGAACTTGCCGCTGCCCGCCCCGAGCAGTCATCGATCGCCAGCTCCATACGATGCAGTCGCTGCGCATCCACAAGGTGAAGGAGAACGGCCCCGAAGGATCGAGAGCATCGCTGAAGTTTCTCAAGGGCGACGCAACCGCGCGGTGAATCCCCCTGACGGAAAATGGGCTGCTCGCACTGTACGCGCTGAGCGACCCGATGGCTTTGCAGAGGCAGGGTAATCAATAAGAACGGGCAGGGCATCTTCACGAATTGAGAGAATGATCAACATCTATTTCGTCGGAACCGCGGGCAGCGGCAAGAGCACCATGGTCTACGCTTTCCAGCAGTGGATGACCCTCAACGGCTTCGACTGCATCACTGTCAACCTCGATCCCGGCGCGGAGGACATTCCCTACGACCCCGATGTGGATATTCGTGACTGGGTCAAGATAAGTGATGTCATGGAAGAGTACCGCCTCGGTCCCAACGGCGCACAGATCGCCGCCGCCGACCTCATGGCGCTCAATGCCTCCGATCTCAAAGCATCGATCGAGGGATTCAAAGTGCCGTACGTCCTGATCGACACTCCCGGACAGATCGAACTGTTCGCCTTCCGCCACAGCTGCGAGGTCATCATGGACTCGCTCGGAAGAGAGGAGTCTTTCCTACTATTCCTGGCCGACCCGGCGCTGGCAAGAACGCCGTCCGGCTTCGTCTCCTGCATGATGCTGGCAGCGACCGTGCACTTCCGCTTCAACACGCCTTTCCTCGTCGCCCTGAGCAAGTCCGACGTCCTCAAGGAAGAGGAACTGGCGCGGGTGCTGGGATGGTCCCGCGACCCGGACGCGCTCAACTACGATCTGGGGGAAACGCAGGGCAGCAGGGCGCTCCTGTCGTTGGAGCTGTTCAAGGCCATGGAGAATGTGGGCGTGTACCGCGAGCTCACCGCCATCTCCTCCACGGAGAACGAGGGGCTGGAGGACATCTACACGGCCGTGCAGATGTCCTTCGAGGGCGGCGAGGACCTCAGCCGCGACTGAGTAGAGAGGGATGGTATATTGCCCCGGCACGCTCATCGCTGGTCATGAAGAAGCGTACGGTGCTTCGCTGCCCCCAGTGCGGCTCGCTCGACCTCTACTACGAGAACGGGCTGGTCACGGGATACGTTTACCATTGCAAGAACTGCGATTACATCGGTTCGTTGGTGTTCGAAGAGGACATCGACGAGGATGAGCTGGAGAAGAAGGGAGGATAGGGTGCCGGTCCTGGAATGCGTGCACCGCCTCGCCGGAGGTTGTTGTTTCCTGACCTCGTCACGCCGAGATGAAGACGGTGCCAGTGTCCTCGTCTTTCACGGGGTATCGGAATTCGCTCCGATAATCTGTGATGCCTCGATGGCCGTGGCCTGCACCTTTCGCAGCGGGGCGCCACAGGCGGTCCTGCGTCCCTGCCCTCATTGCGGAGGAAGACACCGCCAGGGCTCCGGCGCGGAGCACCTCTGCGCCGCGTGGTCTGGCTACAAAGCCCTGTTGAAGGAAATGCGTTCCATCGACCAGCGCCCGGAGGGCACGACGCTGCCCTGCTACCCCGCCGACGCTCCGGGTTGGATGCCGCGCGTGCTGTGGTCTAAGGTAAAGGCTAGCATCCTGCGCCGCGACGGCTACACCTGCCAAGATTGTGGTGCGGTATTTCGTGGTGGCTCGGGGATCCGTAGAAAGAGCGGTAGCCTCGAGGTGCACCACATCATTCCCCGCTCGCGCGGCGGCAGCGACCATCCAATGAATCTCAAGACGCTGTGTCCTTCCTGTCATAGGGCGTACACGTCCGAACTGGTGAGCGATCTGGCACAGGAACTGAGGAGCGAGAGGGAGGTCCTTGGCAATCGCGCCGCGTTGCGCTGGGCCGAGGGGACGCAGGAGTGGGAAGAATAGTAACGCTGGCGCTAGAATAGAAAAGTGAAAAAGGGGAAATGATTTGGCGGGAAGCGGTTTCTAGGCAAACATCGCGCCGGTCTCGGAGCCCTTCGGTTCGTCGGTATCCAGCACCTTGGCGACCGCCTTCTCGAAGTCGGCCATGGTGACCACGTCGCGGTCCTCGCGGATGGCGAACATACCGGCCTCCGTGCAGATGGCACGGATGTCGGCGCCGGTGGCGAACTCTGCCTTGAGGGCGATCTCCTCGATATCGATGGAATCGTCTATGTTCATCTTCTTAAGGTGGATCTTGAAGATCTGCACCCTTCCCTCATAGCCAGGCACCGGGATCTCGATGATGCGGTCGAATCTGCCTGGCCGGAGCAACGCCTCATCGAGGATATCAGGGCGATTGGTGGCCCCGATGATCTTGACCTCGCCGATGGCGTTGAAGCCGTCCAGCTCCGCCAGCAGCTGCATGAGGGTCCTCTGCACCTCGCGGTCTCCGGAGGTGGCGACCTCCAGGCGCTTGGCCCCTATGCTGTCGAGTTCGTCAATGAAGATGATACTGGGGGCCTTGTCCTTGGCGAGTTCGAACAGCTCCCGCACCAGGCGGGCACCCTCGCCGATGTACTTTTGCACCAGTTCGGAGCCGACGAAGCGGATGAAGGTGGCGTTGGTCTGGTGCGCCACGGCCTTGGCCATGAGCGTCTTGCCGGTGCCGGGCGGTCCGACCAGGAGCACGCCCTTCGGGGGCTCGATGCCGACCCTCTTGTAAAGTTCCGGCCTCAGCAGCGGATCCTCCACGGCCTCGCGCACCTCGCGGATCTGTTCGTCCAGGCCGCCGATCTCCTTGTAGGAGACGGTCGGCTTGTCGATGATCTCCGCGCCGATGACGATCGGGTCGAGGGAAGCGGGCAGCACAGACATCACGGCCAAGGTCTGCTTGTTGAGCGCCACGCGGGCGCCGACCACCATGTCCTCCGGCGGGACGTACTCCGACGTGGAGACGATGAAGTCTGGTCCGGTGGATGATTTGACGATGACGCGGCCGTCGATGAGGACGTCCTTAATGGAACCGATGATGAGGGGTGGCGCCTTCAGGCGCTCCATCTCGGCGCGCATGCGCTTTACCTCCTTCTGCAGACGGAATAGCTCGCTGTCGGCGAACCTCTTGTCGCCCTCAAGCCTCTTGAGGTCCTCCAGAAGCTCCTGATTCTGACGCTCCAGTTGGACGTTCTTGTCCTTGAGCTCCTTGGCGACATACTCGTCAAGATCGTTCTCAGTCAACATGTTCACCTCTCAGGTTCTCCATTATCCAAGCCCTTGCTATTAAGACCTTTGGAGGATGGTATCGCATTCTGAAAAGAGGTACTGGCTAGCCGTCCCGTGGAAGCAGCGGGAACGAGGGGCCGCTCCGCCGCGCCGTTGTGAAGATATTAAATGGGGGTTCAGGAATCTACTTCGGGATTCCAATGATCTGCGAGCTCTGCGGCAAGGAACAGGAAAGGACGACGAGCGTACAGATCGAGGGCACCTACCTAAGGGTGTGCAAGGAGTGTGCCCGCTTTGGGGACACGGTCAAGCCCGGGGCTAAGACCGGCGGCGCCCAGGCGCAGACGGTCATTGCGGCGCGTCTCGAGAATCGCGAGAGGCGGATGAAGACCCGCGATGTCTACTCCACCGGCGAAGAGGTCTCGGAGCTGGCGGAGGATTACCCGCACCGCATCCGCGAGGCGAGGGAAGCCCTCGGCTGGAAGCAGGAAGAGCTCGCCGTCAAGATGAGCGAGAAGATCAGCGTCATCATGAAAGCGGAGAGGGGCGAGCTCAGACCTAATGACACCCTCGTCAAGAGGTTCGAGAAGACGTTGGGCATCCATCTGATGGAGAAAGTGCCCCTCATCAAGCCGGAGAAGACCGGTGTCAACAAGACGCTGACCTTGGCCGACTTCATTAAGAAGGATTGAGCTCAGCGACGCAGGATCTCCTGCCTTGCCTCTTCCAGGAAGGGGAGGATGTCGGCCCCGCTCTCCCGTGCCACTACCAGAGCGGCGACCTCGGCATCCACGGCGAGTTTGTCCTGGACCCTATTGACCCGGGCGACCGCTTCCTGCTTCTTCCCGCCTTGACTGATGATCGTGATCAATCTCGAGTACAAGGAAGCGACCTTCTGCTCCTTTGGTCCGAGGTCCAAGGTGCCGGCTTCGGTGGTGCGGGCCATGATGGCCGCCTTGTCTGGGTAATAATTATAGGATATGTCGGCGTCGGCATAGTCGAACGTGGCCTTGAGCAGGTCATTGCTCACGGAGAGCAGACCGGCGCGCCTGGCCTGATCGAGTATGGATTGTGCGTCCTTGGGCGTGAGCTTGCCGGTGCTCGGACCGGAGAATCGCATCTCGTAGGCCAGCACCTGGACGAACTCCATTTCCGAGAGCAGCTTCTTGCCTTTCCTCTTGAAGACCACCGCCACGGCTTTCTGCAGCTCGTCCATGCCCATGTCATCCGGATTAAGGGCAGGGTTCTTAACCCTTCGCCGGTGCGCAATCAACGATAATTATATGCTGAGTCGGAGTATGCATTTCCAGGCGGCAAGGCCAGAAGGCGGACGCCGCCCTAGGGCGATGACGCATGGAGGCTCGGCCGGAAGCGCCCGCCGGGGAAGCCAATGCGCAGAAGACGGCTTTCTTCGACGCATTGTACGAGAGATGTCTCTCGAGGATGGATGTCTACCCGGGAGAGACAACCGTCTTCTGTATCATCCGAAGGGTGCGATCTTCATCCTAACCTTCCCCGCCCAGCCTGCCGCCCCAGGCCGACGAGAGGGCGCTGCTGGCTCTCGGGGTCTTTTCTATCCAGATGGATGAAATAAGATGCTGCCTATGCGCTATTGTTATATAGAAGTACAAACATCCCCCATTCCGCTAGCGCCAAGGCTAGTGGTATCAATTTGAAGCATAGGAGGCTCAAAAATGTCTATGGGAAACACACCGATACTGATCCTCAAGGAAGGCACCAAGAGGGATAAGGGCAAGGACGCCCAGTACAACAACATCATGGCGGCCCGCGCCATCGCGGACGCTGTGAGAAGCACCCTCGGCCCTCGCGGAATGGACAAGATGCTGGTCGACACCATGGGCGACGTGGTCATCACCAACGACGGAGTGACCATCCTCAAGGAGATCGATGTGGACCACCCGGCCGCTAAGATGCTGGTCGAGGTAGCCAAGACCCAGGATGAGCAGTGCGGCGATGGGACCACCACCGCCGTCGTACTCGCCGGTGAGCTGCTGAAGAAGGCCATCGACCTCGTGGACTCCAACATCCACCCCACCGTCATTACCAACGGTTACCGCATGGCCAACGCTAAGGCCATGGAGATCCTCGAGAGCCTCGCCATGCCGGTCAAGATCGAGGACCGCGAAATCCTCCTCCGGCTCGCCTCCACCTCTATGATGAGCAAGGCGGTCGTCGGAAGCAGGGAACACATGGCCCAGATCGCTGTCGACGCCATCGTCAGGGTCGCAGAGAAGAACGGCAAGAAGTACACCGTCGACATGGACAACATCCAGGTCGTCAAGAAGCAGGGCGGGTCCATGGATGACACCAACCTGATCCAGGGAATCATTGTTGACAAGGAGCCCGTCCACGCCTCCATGCCGAAGAAGGTAGTGAAGGCCAAGATGGCTCTCCTCGACGCCGCCCTCGAGATCAAGAAGACCGAGGTCGACGCCAAGATCGAGATCAACGAGCCCATGCAGATGCAGGCCTTCCTCGATGAGGAAGAGAGGATGCTGCGCCAGATGGTCACCACCATCAAGGCCTCCGGCGCCAACTGCGTCTTCTGCCAGAAGGGCATCGACGACCTCGTGCAGCACTACCTCGCCAAGGAAAGCATCTACGCTGTCCGCCGCGTCAAGAAGTCCGACATGGAGAAGCTCGCCAAGGCCACTGGTGCCATCATCATCACGAAGCTCAGCGAGCTAACCACCGAGGACCTGGGATCGGCCGGACTGGTCGAGGTCCGCAAGATCCAGGAGGACGAGATGACCTTCGTCACCGACTGCAAGAACCCCAAGGCCATCAGCATCCTGATGCGTGGCGGAACCCAGCATGTCGTGGACGAGATCGAGAGGTCCCTCGACGACGCCATGAGCGTGGTGTCCGTCGCCATCGAGGAAGGACGCATCCTGACCGGAGGCGGCTCCACCGCCGTCGAGCTGGCCATGAAGCTCCGCGAGTACTCCGCCACCGTTGGCGGCAGGGAGCAGATCGCCATCGATGCCTTCGCTTCCGCTATGGAGGTCATCCCGGTCGCTCTCTCCGAGAACGCCGGTCTGGACCCGATCGACATCATCATCGAGCTCCGCAAGGCGCACAAGAGCGGCAAGACCCACGCCGGCATCAACGTCTTCACCGGCAAGGTGGACGACATGTTGAAGCTGAACGTGATCGAACCGTTCCGCGTCGGGCAGCAGGCCATCAACTCCGCTACTGATGCGGCGGTCCTCCTCCTGAGGATCGACGACGTCATCGCCTCCAGAGGCGGCGGGCCGATGCCCCCCGGCGGCATGCCCAACCCCGGCATGGAAGGCATGGGCGAGGACTAAGACAAACGCTAACGGGGGCGCAAGCCCCCTTTCAAACCGTTTTGCGCCGGGCATGGGAACGCTTCTGCATTTGTCAAAGGAATAAGGTGCGAGCGTGAGCGAAGAGGGAGAGCCGTGCGGTGGCGAGGAAGAGCGGCTGCGCAGTGAACTGGAAGCGCAGACTGCCAAAGCAGCAGAGTATCTGGACCTGGCCAGGAGGATCCAGGCTGATTTCGACAATTTCCGCAAGCGCACGCTGCGGGAGAAGGAAGATATTATTCGGGGTGCCAGCGACCGCGTCATCGCGGACCTGTTGCCCGTTCTAGACGACCTCGAGCGCGCCGTCGCCGCCAAGACTGGCGAGGACGAGCTGAGGAAAGGTATCAAGCAGGTGCAGCTCAACATGCTATCATTGCTGCGGTCCTATGGTCTGAGGGAGATACCCTGCGAAGGGAAGTTCGACCCCTCCATGCACGACGCCCTGTGCGTCGGCGAGGGGGAGGAAGGCAAGGTCCTGGAGCTGTATCAGAAGGGTTACTTCCTAGGGCCGCGCGTCATCCGCCATGCCAAGGTAAAGGTGGGCAAGGCGAAAGAGGAAGATGAAGGAGGTTTGGACAATGGCGAAGATAATAGGGATTGATCTAGGTACAAGCAACTCCGCCGCCGCGGTTATGGAGGGCGGCAGACCGGTCATCATACCCAGCGCGGAAGGCACCAGCATTGGTGGCAAGGCATTCCCGTCCTACGTCGCTTTCACCAAGGACGGTCAACTTCTAGTGGGCGAGCCGGCCCGCAGACAGGCCGTATCCAATCCTGAAGGCACTATCCAGGCGATCAAGAGGAAGATGGGCAGCGACTACAAGGTCAATGTCTACGGCAAGGAGTACACGCCTCAGCAGTTATCTGCCTTCATTCTGCAGAAGATCAAGCGGGACGCAGAAGCGTACCTGGGAGAGACCGTGACGAAGGCGGTCATCACCGTGCCCGCCTACTTCAATGACAATCAGCGCACCGCGACCAAGGACGCCGGCGCCATCGCCGGACTGGAGGTCATCCGCATCGTCAACGAACCGACCGCTGCGGCGCTCGCTTTCGGATTGGACAAGACCGGAGCGGCGCAGAAGATCATGGTCTTCGACCTCGGTGGCGGTACGCTAGATGTTACCATCATGGAGTTCAGCGAAGGAGTCTTCGAAGTGCTGGCCACCAACGGGGATACCAAGCTGGGCGGCACCGACATGGACGAGTCGCTCATCAACTACGTGGCCGGCATCTTCAGGAAGGAGAGCGGCATCGACCTGAGCCCGGATAAGATGGCGATGCAGCGCGTGCGCGAAGCGTGCGAGAAGGCGAAGATCGAGCTGTCCACCACGATGAGCACGGAGATCAACCTCCCCTTCATCAGCGCCAATGCCGAAGGGCCGAAGCACCTCAGTCTGAACATCACCCGCGCGACGCTGGAAGAATTGATCAACCCGATCATCGAACGGTGCCGCGCCCCCATGATGAACGCCATGAAGGATGCCAACCTCACTCAGGAAGGCATCAACAGCGTCATCTTGGTCGGCGGCCCGACCCGCATGCCTTTGGTGCAGCGCTTCGTCGAAAAGATAGTAGGCAGCAAGATCCAGCGTGGCGTGGACCCGATGGAGTGCGTGGCCATGGGCGCTGCAGTGCAGGCCGCGGTGCTGAGCGGCGACGTCAAGGACGTCCTGCTGCTCGACGTGACTCCACTTTCTCTGGGCATAGAGACCATGGGCGGCGTCATGACCAAATTGATCGAAAGGAACACCACCATCCCGACGCGCAAGTCGCAGGTCTTTACGACCGCGGCCGACGGGCAGAACAGCGTGGAGATCCATATTCTCCAGGGCGAGAGGGAGATGGCGGCGGGCAACACCTCACTGGGCAAGTTCATGTTGAGCGGAATCCCGCCGGCACCGCGCGGCGTGCCGCAGGTCGAGGTCACCTTCGACATCGACGCCAACGGCATCATCAACGTCTCCGCCAAGGACAAGGGCACCAACAAGCAGACGGCCATCACCATCACCGCTTCGAACAAATTGAGCAAGGACCAGATCGACGGCATGGTCAAGGACGCGGAGCGGTTCGCCGAGGATGACCGGAAGTACCGCGAGAAGGTCGACACCATCAACCAGGCCGACCAGTTGGTGTATACCACGGAACATGCGCTCACCGACCTGGGCGCCTCCGTGACGAACGAGGAGAGGACGAAGATCGAGGCCGAAGTGTCCGCTCTCAAAGAGGAGATCAAGAAGGGCGATGCCGCTGCCATCAAGCAGAAGATGGATGTGCTCTCGAAGGAGTTCTATGCCATCTCTTCCCGGTTGTATCAACAGCAGGCGCAACAGGCCCCCCCTGGAGGGGAGCAGGGCGGTCAGCAGCAACCTGGCACCGGCGGCAACGCTGACGGGTCCGTCGATGCGGAATACAAGATCATCGACGACGAAGACGACAAGAAGAAGTGATGATCCCCCATGGCGGAGAAGCGCGACTACTACGAGGTCCTAGGCGTCCCGAAGGGCGCCTCCGAGGATGACATCAAGAAGGCGTATCGTCAGCTAGCCAGGCAGTACCACCCTGACGTCACCAAGGAGGACGCCAAGGTCGCCGAGGAGAAGTTCAAGGAGATGTCCGAGGCGTACGAGGTGCTGGTCGACAAGGAGAAGCGCAAGCTGTACGATCAATATGGCCACGCTGGTGTCAGTTCCCAGTTCAAGGGCGGCGACTTCAGTTGGAACGACTTTTCGCACAAGCAGGACCTCAATGACATCTTCGGCAACGGCGGCTTCGCCTTCTCCGACCTCTTCGAAACCATGTTCGGCGGCGGACAACGTGGTCCGCGCCAAGGCGCCTCCCTGCGCTATGATATCGAGATATCCCTCGAGGACGCGGCCAATGGTCTCGCCCGCGAGATCACCATCCCGGCCACGGTGCAGTGCGAAGGCTGCGGCGGCACCGGCTCCCGCTCCAAGAAGAACGGGAAGTGCGAAGCGTGCAACGGCAAGGGCCAGGTGCAGCGGGTCGAAAGGCGGGGCGGCGGCCAGTACATTTCCATCGTCACCTGCCCGAAGTGCGGAGGGCGTGGGCGTGCCATCGCCGACCCATGTCACAAGTGCGATGGGGCCGGCATGATACGCAAGCCGACCAAGGTCCAGATCAGCATCCCGAAAGGCATCGACACCGGCATGCAGCTGCGTGTGGCCAGCGCCGGAGAGCCGTCCCCGAACGGAGGGCCACCGGGAGACCTCTTCATCGTAGTGCATGTCCGCGATCATGAGATATTCAAGCGGGACGGGCCGAACATCATCATCGAGCATCCGATCAGCTTCGTGGATGCCGCCCTGGGTTCCGATGAGGAAGTGCCCACGCTGTGGGGCGCGGCCAAGATGACCATACCGGCCGGCACGCAGAGCGGGACCGTCTTCAAGCTGAAGGGCAGCGGCCTGGACAACATCAATGGCCGCGGCCGCGGCGACCAGTTCGTCAAGGTCGACATCAAGGTGCCGAAGAAACTGAGCTCGGAGCAGAAGGAGCTGCTGAAGAAGTTCGCCGAGCTCGACGGCGTCAAGAAAGGCTTCCTGGGCAAGATGCGCGGCTGAATACTTCAGCATCAAGACCTTTCTTCTCGATCCTTCTCGATTCGAGTACCGCCCTACGCTGGGTCTATCTATCTCAAGGGCTGTAGCCATACCAGCTAGCACGCGGTCCGAGTGAGGCCTGTTAGCAAGGCACCTCGGAAATCATTATCAATCCCATAAGTGTGCCAGCACAGCGAGGGGTAGGGCATGGCGAGGAGGCGCAGGATCTTTGAAGGCATGGACCGGAGGATGTGGATCCTCTTCTACGGCAGGATCATCGCCGCCACCGGGTTCAGCATAGTCATTCCCTTCATGAGCATCTACTTCCGCAACCAGTACGGCATCTCGATGACCGAGGTGGGCTTCATCCTGCTCATCTCCTCGTCGATCGGCGCCATCGGCCAGATCGTCGGCGGTGAGGTGGCCGACAAGATCGGGCGGCGCAAGGTGATGGCCATGGCCATGGCCGCTCGCGCGCTCATATTCCTGGTGGCCGGGTTTGCGGTCTTTGCCAACAGCGGCTACATCGTCATCGCCGCGCTGGTCACCATGGCCTCGTTCATGGGTTCGATGTTCGAGCCGGCCACCAACGCCTACATCGCCGACATCGTTCCGCCCAACAAGAGACTGGAGGCGTACGGCATGCTGCGCATCGGGCAGAACGCCGGGTGGGCATTAGGCCCGCTCATCGGCGGTCTGCTGGCCTTCATGGGGTTCGGCTTCCTCTTCTTCATCGGAGGCATGGCCATGGCCATCATGGCCATGGTCGTGATCTTCCTCATGACGGAGACGCTGCAGTCGCACGTGCACGAGAAGTTCAGTCTCAGGGAGATGTCGTCCATCCTCCAGGACAAGGCCTTCCTGACCTTTTGTGTCGTCTCCATATTCCTCTTCATCATGTTCGGACAGATGTCTTCGACCTACGCCGTCTGGTCCACTGATAATGTGGGCATGAGCGAAGCCGAGGTCGGTTACCTCTACGCCATCAACGGCCTCATCGTCATCCTGATCCAGATGCCCATCGCCCGCTGGATATCGCGCTATCGCATGTCCAGCGTCATCGCCATGGGTTCCTTCTGTTATTTCCTAGGGTACGCGCTGGTGGGCTGGGCCGGTGGTTTCCTAGCTTTGGCGCTGTGCATGGTCATCATCACCATGGGCGAGGTCGTCGTCTCCCCGTCCTCGATGAATCTAGTGGCAGCTCTGTCTCCGGACAATCGCCGCGGCCGCTATATGGGAGTGTACGGACTGTTCTCCTCCTTCGGAGTGGCCTGCGGCCCGATCTGCGGTGGCCTCATCATGGACGGCACCGCAGGCATAGGGCCGCTGACCTGGTTCCTCATCGCGACTTTCGGCCTCATCGCCACCTTCGGCTACTTGCTCATGGGCCGCATGGTCCGCTCCCTTGACGCGGCCGCGGCCGGGGGCTTCAGATCATGAAGGCGAAGCGGGTCCAAGCGCCGTGGCCCAAGGAGGTCTGGGCCCTCTTCGCCTCCCGCCTCATCGACGGCGTCGGTTATTCCATGGTCCTGCCCTTTGTGACCATCTTCCTCAACAAAGATATGGGCATAGGCATGGCGCTGGTCGGCACCATTCTGCTCATGGCCGCGCTGGCCAATGCCATCGGGAACATCGTCGGGGGAGAACTGGCCGACAAACTGGGGCGAAAGAACGTCATGACCGTCTCGCTGATCTTGCGTGGATTGGTCTTCTTCCTGCTCACGCTGGCGATCATCTTCCCGCAGGACATCGTCCTCATAACCTTCCTGCTTGCTCTGAGCTACTTCTTCGGGGCCACCTTCGAGCCGGCCAACAATGCCATGGTGGCCGACATAGTGCCCCCCGGGCGGCGGACGGAGGCGTATGGACTGTTGCGCATAGGCGTGAACGTCGGCTGGGTGGTCGGCCCCATCTTCGGAGGCATCCTGGCGGTGGTGTCGTTCGCCTGGATAGTACTCCTGGCCGGCCTCGTCTCCATCATCTCCGGTGTAGTGCTCGTGTTCCTGGTGAAGGAGACGCTTCCCGAATCGGTGGAGAAGCGGCCCCGCTTCGGTCTGCGGACGATCTGGGGCATGGACCATTCTTTCCTGTTCTTCTGCCTCATGGCCTTCCTGATGTTCCTGATGGCGGGGCAGGGCACGTCCACCTTCTCGGTGTTCGCCGAAGGGGCCGGGGGCGTCAATCAGATCCTGATCGGTAGCATGTTCGCGGTGAACGGACTGATGGTCGTCCTCTTTCAGTTCCCCATCGCCCGCCTTGAGGAGGGGATGCGCACCACCCGGGTGATCGCCTTCGGCTCGCTCGTCTACGCGGTCGGCTTCGGGATGCTCATCTTCTGCTTTGATTACTGGTCGCTGCTGCTCAGCATGATCGTCATCACCACCGGGGAGATGATCACAGCTCCGCTGCTGATGAAGGCCGTGGCCGACCTCTCGCCCGAGGCGGAGCGGGGCCGCTACATGGGCGTCTTCGGCCTGTTCCTCTCCTTCGGATGGACCGTGGCGCCATTCTTCGGCGGCATTCTGATGCAGGCCCAGACCTCCTGGTGGCAGATGTGGATACCGATCGCCTTCCTGGGCGTGCTGTCAGCGATAGGCTTTGCTCTGCTGGGCAACATGCGCACGACTCCGGCCACAGGCAAGAATTAATCTCGAGGCTGACGCGATCCGGGTCCCGTGAAGGTCATCGCGCTGGTGACGGAGGATTTTCGTTTCTTCCACGCCATGGTCCGTCTGCTCAAGGAGAAGGGCGAACCCTTCATTTCCCTGGGGTTCGATGATCCGGTGCCTCCGAACGTCAAGGTGGTGGTGACCACCAGTGCCGAGGCGGTGCGCATCGCCTTTCCCGCGGTGGTCGCCAACGACGACCCGGAGATCGCTTTCCTGAGGGCCAGGGCCTGGCCCCTCGGTCGCCGGGAAAGGGCCGTGGTCGGCATCGATCCAGGTCGCGCCATCGGTCTGGCCTTCGTCGAGGACGGCCGGCTGACCGGAACCGACCTGGTCTTCTCCCCGGAGGGGGCGGTCCGTTCCATAAAGAAGATGCTGGGCGACCTGCCCCGTCCGTGCCTCACCGTGCGCATCGGGCATGGCGACGCAACGAATCGGGACCGCATCATCCGCGCCGTGTGGAATATTGCCGGCCGCATAGAGATGGTCGATGAAACCTCCACCAGTGGCTGGGAGAGCCCGCATGCCGAGGCGGCGCGGGCCATAGCGAAGCAGAAGGGCGAGCTCGTGACCGAACTGCCGCTGGTGCGGCCCCGGGTCGGCGAACTGCGCGACCTGCAGCGCCTCAGTCGCATCGAATCCGGCGGCCTGGTCACCATCTCCCTGCCGCTGGCGCGCCTGGTCGCCCGGGGGGAGATGACGCTGCACCAGGCGGTGGTGGCGCAGCAGCGCAAGAACTAGAACTCGACCCTCGTGAAGGAAGGCACTGTTTCTAGGACCATCCCGGCCACGAGCACCGGCTCCAGCTTCTCCGCGGTCTTCAGCGCCGTCTGCAGCTTGTCCATATTGTCCGCATGGATGGTGAAGATCTTCTCTCCGGCATCCACTTTCATGCCTGCTTTCTTCGCCAGCAGGATGCCCGCCCCCTTGGAATTCGGTGAACCGGCCGCGCGCGCGATCTTCACCAGTTCCCTGTTCTTGATCACAGACACATAGCCGGTGCGCCGGGCCAGCACGTCCACGGCGAACTCCCCGATCTTGATGTCGTCGGAGGTGATGTTCTCCTTGCCGCCCTGCGCCGCCACGATCTGGCGGAACTTCTCCAGCGCTTTCCCCGACCCAAGGATGTCCCGGGCCCGCTGCTGTCCGCCGTAGCCGCCGCCCATGTCGAGCAGCAAGCCGGCCAGTGCCACGGTCTTCTCGATGGCGCTGCTCGGACTCTTGGCGCCCTCCATGATCTGGATGGCCTCCCTCGCTTCCAGCGCCGGTCCGATGGCGCGGCCGACCGGCTGACCGCCGTAGGTGATGGCGCACTCCACCTTGATGCCCAGCTTCTCTCCCAGCGCGATGAAGTCCCGCGCCAGCGATTTTGCTTCATCCATGGTCTTGATCTTGGTGCCGTCGCCCATGGGTATGTCCATGAGCAGGAAGTCGGCGCTGGCCGCCTTCTTCTTGGACATGACGGACGCCAGCAGCTGCGGGTGCGGGTCGATGCCCAGCGGATATTCGGCCTTGATGATGAGGTCGTCGGCCGGCGCCAGGCCGAGCGCTCCACCCCAGGCCAGCACGCCGCCGATCTCCTCAGTTATCCTTTTCAACTTCTTCGCGTCCAGCTCGACGTTGCAGAACGTTTCCACGATGTCCGAGGTGCCGCAGGCGGAGCTGATGGCGCGGCTGGAGGTCTTTGGTATCAGGCAGCCTGCCGCCGCCACGATGGGGACAATGATCAGAGTGATCTTGTTGCCGGGAACTCCGCCGATGGAGTGGAAATCATAGATCGGTCCCTTGTCGAACTTGATCACCTCGCCGGTCTTGACCATGGAAATGGTCAGGTCGGCCGTCTCGCGCGTGTTCATGCCGCGGATGTGCAATGCGGTGACGTACGCCCCCATCTCGATCGGCGAGAGGGAACGGGAACTGATATCCTGGATGATGACCTCGATCTCCGTCGTGGAAAGCTCTAGGCCGTCCATCTTCTTGCGGATGTAGTCGATGGACTCGGGACGAGGGGCGATCTGGACCTCGATCAATTCGTCCTCCTCGGGACCGACGAACTTGAAGCTGCTGCCCAGGAGGCCCACCTGCCCGCGCAGGACGAAGGTGTCGGAGAGGTTCGCCAGAGCGGTGACCGTGTTCCCTTCATGGATGACCTTGACGCGGTCTCCTTCCCGGATGCCCATCTCGCGCGCGTCGTCGTCGTGCAACAGGGCGATGATGATGCCCGTGTCCATGTCTATGTATTTCGCCTTTAGTTTCATGCCCCACCCCACTTTTCCAGAGCCTCACGGAGTTCCGTGTGCTGCTTGGCATATTGTTCCGCGCTGAGGCCCAAGAAGCCGGCATCGACCGCCTGCACCATGGCGCGGGCACCGCCGCGTACGCCTCTCGGATGGCCGGAGACGCCACCCCCGGCCTGGATCTGCACGTCCATGCCGGCGATGGCGATGATCTTCGGGACCATGGCCGGCTGCACTCCTCCGGACGCGACCGGCATCACCTTGCGGTAACCACCGTCGTTGTTCATGAGGACCTCCTGATAGGATAGATCGGCGCTCGGGTCGCCCTTCATCTTGCCCACGCCGTAGGTGCCGATGTGCAGGGCATCGCCGCCGCACATTCTCGTCAATCGAGCGAAGACCTTCATGGAGACGCCGTGCTCCTTGTTCCGGGTCATCGCCCCGTGCATGGTGCGGTGCACGTGGATGGGCAACTTGAGCGAAGGGTCTTCGGACAGCGCCTGCACGGCCCCGAAACCGCAGGTGATGACATCCACCATCACCTGCGACGCCCCCAGTTCCTGGGCCCGCTCCGCCACCTCGACGATGCGGTCGCCGCGCGTGGAGACGTTGATGGCGTGGATCATCACGTGACCGGTTTCCTGCTTGACGCGGTCCAGCGCCTCGGCCACGGCCACGACCCTATCTTCCAGCGGACAGAATTTCTGATCGACCAGTGTCTCGTCGTCCTTGCCGTTGGTCAGTCCGCCCATGCCGGCTTCATAGACATAGGCGGCGGTGTCCTTGGGCGAGAGCCCGATCTTCGGCTTGACGATCGTGCCGACCAGCGGCTTCTCCGGCCGCTTCAATATGGACCTCAGCCCGGGAATGCCGTGCCTTGGCCCGGGGAATTGTTCCAGGATGCTCTTCGGGAAGACGGCGTCCTCCAGGCGTACGCCCTTCAGTGAATCCAATCCGAAGAGGTTGCCCGCGATGACGCTGAGGATCTGCGGCACCCCGCCCACCTCGATGCTGAAATCCTCGACCGGATAGGCGATGACCGCCTCGTCGCCGACCAGCGAGGTCACTCTGGCGCCGTAGCGCTCAAGGATGTCCGGACTGAGTCCGGCGACCTCGGTCCAGGTGCCCGTGGACTGCTCCGTGGCGATGGCGGCGGCCGCGGTCCGCATGGGCATATCGGTCTTGATGCGGTAGCGGCAAATGACGAAGTCCTCGGGATCCAAACGATCCCCCAGGTGCAGATACTTGTCCGAATATTCTTCCATGATCATCCCTCTGAGCTGAAGAATTTCTCCTGTCCGAACTCTCTGATGATCACTTCGTAGGCGGCGCAGGGCGGTATGACCCCGATCTCCGTCACGATGCAATCGATGTATTCGGCAGGCGTGGCGTCGAAGACCGGGTTGCGGACGCGTACGCCCGGAGGCAGCTCGCCTTCCTTGACGATCTCGGCCGCCCCCCTCTCTTCTATGTTGACCAATTCACCGGAAACCGTCCGGGGTGAGAATTTGAACGTTTCCGCGCAAACGACGAAGGGCACACGCGCCTCGTGCGCCGCCAGCGCCACCTGCGCCGTGCCGATCTTGTTGATCAGCGCGCCGTTCGAGGCGATGGTGTCAGCGCCTACGACGACGACATCGACCTTGTTCATCATGCTGCGCACGGCGCTGTCGATGATCAGCTCCACCGGCACGCCGGCCTGGTGCAGGTCCTTGGCCGTCAGCAGCCCCTGGCGCCACGGCCGCGATTCGGTCGCCAGGACGTGGATGTCCTTCCCCTGTTCGTGAGCGGCGATGATGGCGCTGAGCGCCGCCTTGCTGTTGCAGTGGGTCATGACCAGGTCGCCATCGCGGATGCGGTTCGCACCCAGCTGGCCGATGGTCTTGAGCGCCTCACGCGACCGCTTGATGAACGCTTCCGCGTTCCCGCTGACCAGGAGGCGCAGTTCTTGGGCCGAGGTCGCCTTGTCCGCATCCTTCAGTGCATAGGCGACCGCGTTGGTCAAGGACACCGCGGTGGGTCTGGCCTGGATCAACTGGTGCCTGCCGTCATCCAATAGGGCGCGCAATGCGTTGAGATCGTGGCCTTCGTAGGCCAGCGCTTCGCCGCGCAATCCTTCGGCGGCATGGCGCGCCAATTCCGCTGCTCCGCGCACCCGCATGCTGGCGATATCCTCGGCCGCTTCTTTCGCCCTCATACGATACGCCTACGGACTTCCACTTTTAAGAAGTAGCGCCCTGCCCTGGTTCATTGAAGGCGCTTGAGCAGTGCTTCCAGTCCCAGGGTGTTGAGCACAGCGGCCTTCGTCACCCAGCCGCGGCGCGCCGTCGCCACACCGTAGACGATATTGCCCATGTCCGCCACCGAATGCGAATCGGTGTCGATGGAGATGGTGACGCCCCGGTCCACGGCCATGCGGCAGTGCGCGTCGCTGAGGTCTAGGCGGTCTGGATAGGAGTTCAGTTCCAGCGCGACGCGATTGGCCTTGGCCGCCTCCATGATCTGCGCCATATCGAACTGCATGCCTTCGCGCTGATTGATCAACCGCCCCGTGGGGTGGGCGAGGATGTCGAGGTTCTCGTCGCTGAGGACGGTGAGCAGCCGCTGCGTCATCCGATCTGGCTCCATGCGCATGTTGCTGTGCGCCGCGCCGATGACCAGGTCGAGCTCGTCCAGCACCTCCGGGGGATAGTCCAATCTTCCCTCGCTGTCTATCTCCACCTCGGAGCCGATGAGGACGCGGAACGGCGCCAGCTCCTCGGAGAGCAACCGGGCCTCGGCGATGCTTTCCCGCAGCCTTTCCGCGCTGAGGCCGTTGCCCACCTTCAGAGTGTGGGAGTGATCGGTGATGGCGATGTATTCGTAGCCGAGCCTCTTCCCCTCTTCGGCCATCGCTCTCATGGTGGCGTTGCCGTCACTGTGGGAGGAGTGCAGGTGCAGATCACCGCGAAGGTCGGACACCTGGATCAGCGCAGGCAAGCGGCCGTCCAAGGATGCCGCTATCTCCCCGTGCGCCTCGCGGATCTCCGGAGGCATGACCTTCATTCCCAAAATGGCGTAGACGTCCTCCTCGGTCCGCGCCGCCAAACGCTCACCGCTCTCCTTGCGCCAGACGCCATATTCGTTGATCTTCAGGCCCTTGTCGAGAGCCAGCGACCTCAATTCGACGTTATGCTCTTTGGAGCCGGTGAAATACTGCAACGCCGCTCCGTACTCCTCCGGCTTCACCACCAACAGGTCGACCTGAGTGCCGGTGAGCAGGCGCACCGACGTCTTCGCCGGCCCGCGCCAAAGGATCTCCTCCACCTCATGGTATTGGGCGAAATCGTCCATCGCCTTCTCTGGAATGTCGCTCCCCACGAGGATGTCGATGTCCCCGATCGTCTCTTTCATGCGTCTCAAACTGCCGGCGATGTCCACTTGAGCGTGTCCGAGCGAGCGCAGGTGGTCCTCCATCCCCTTGCCCAGCGGGTAAGCATGCGAGAGCAGCATGCGCTTCTGCCCCTGCTCCACCGATCTGATGCCTTTGAGAATATGCTCTTCCGTCTTTTCTCCGAACCCCTTCTGCCCGCGGATGCGGTGCGCCTCCGCGGCGGCGCGGAGCTGGTCCATATCGGAGATCCCCAGCTCGCGGAACAGGCGGATGGCGGTGCGCGGCCCGATGTCAGGCACCTCCATGATGCGTAACAACCCCGGCGGCAGCTCGCCGCGCAGATCGTCCAGATAACGCAGAGAACCGGTGCGCACGATCTCCGCGATCTTTTCCGCGATGGCGTCCCCGACACCCTCTATGTCCTTAAGGCGCCCCCGCGTCGCCAGCTCGCCTATGTCCGTTTCCAGCGTCTCGATGTTGCGCGCCGCCTTGCGATAGGCGCGGGGCTTGAACGACTCCTCCTTCAGCTCCAATAGGTCCGCTATCTCGTAGAGCATGGCGGCGACCTTGTCGTTCAGGGGTGGCATCGCCGCATGTATTCCCACCGCGGTCAGATATTGCTTGCCCTCGATTCTCAGTTATCTGCCTTGATAATTGGATTGAAAGGAGTATCAACCGACCCGTCGTCTATCGTGTGATTCCAACATGATCGCGGTACTGTGCGTCGACGATGACCAGAACATCCTAGAGCTGTGCCAGTCTAACCTGGAGAAGCCCGGGGAATTGGAGATCGTTTGTGTACGCTCCGTGCCGGAGGCCCTGGCGCTCATGTCCCAGCGGGAGTTCGCCGTGATCATCGCCGACTACCGCATGCCTGGTATGGACGGCATCCAGATGCTCAAATTGCTGCGCGGCCAGGGTAATGACATACCGTTCATTCTTTTCACCGGCCAGGGGCGCGAGGAGGTCGTCATCGAAGCGATCAACAGCGGCGCCGATTACTACATTCAAAAGGGAACGAGCCCCCGGATCCTCTTCGCCGAATTGACCCATCGCCTGGAGAAAGCGCTCATGACCTATCGCATGCGGCGTGACCTGCGCGAGAGCGAGGAATTGTTCCGCACCATGAGCGCCAAGGCCAATGACGCCATCCTCCTGTGCGCCAAGGACGGTCGTATCACCTTCCATAATCTGCACGCCTCGGCCCTGCTCGGGCTGGAATCGCGGCAGGGGCCGTTCCCCGCGATGGTCGAGATCGCCGACCGCTACGAGGTCGATCTGGCCAAGGCCTTCGTCCACGGTACGAGCGACATCCCCGACCTTCTCGAGGCCACGGTCCAGAAGGATGGACAGCCCATCTACGTGGAGATGTCCATCTCGTCCATCCATGTCCACGGCCAGGATCGCTACATGGTCATCGTGCGGGATATCACCGAGCGCATCCAGGCCCAGAAGGAGATGTCGCTGCAGCTCACTGAGCTGTACGACGTGACCGAGATCCTCGGGCAGACCACCAAGGAGCTGCGCCACCATGAGGCGCTGCTCAGGGACGCCAACCGCGAACTCAACCTGCTGGCGAGCATCACGCGCCACGACATACTGAACCAGATGACCGGTCTGACCGGGTATCTGGAACTGTGTCGCAAGGAACCGCTCTCCCCGCGGGCCGCGATGTACCTCGAACGGATGGGCCAGGCGGCGGAGAACATACGCAAGCAGATCGAGTTCACGCGCATCTACAAGGGATTGGGCACGCAGCTCCCCATCTGGCAGGACCCGGGGGTTGCTATGCTGCAGGCATCCACCTCTATCCAAATGCCCACTCCCGAGATCAATCTCCCGGGGGTCGAGGTCATGGCCGACCCGCTGTTGGCGAAGGTCTTCCTCAATCTCCTCGAAAACTCCGCCCGGCATGGTGGAGGCGTGACCCACATTAGCCTGAGCTCGGAGGAATGGCCGGACGGCGCCCTACACATCATCTATCAGGATGATGGGCAAGGCATCCCGGATACGGACCTGGAAAAGATATTCCAGAGGAGCTACGGCAAGGATGCTGGACTCGGCCTCTTCCTCAGCAAAGAGATCCTGGCGCTCACAAGCCTTAATCTGGTGGCGCGACCCAGTACCGTGAAGGGGGCACGCTTCGAGATCATCGTCCCGCCCAATGCCTGGCGCAGGGCGGAGATGGTCGTGGGGTGATGATTATCTAGGTGCTGGTGCGATGAGAGCGCATGCGCATCACCTTCCTCGGCACCAACGGCTGGTTCGATTCCCCCACGGGCAATACCATCTCCACCCTCATCCAGACGGATGATCGCTATGTCGTGCTCGATGCCGGTAACGGCATTTGGAAATTGGACCGTTTGATGCATCGCCCGCTGCCGGTCGACCTCTATCTCAGTCACTTCCACCTGGACCACATCTGCGGCTTGCACACCCTGGTCAAGTTCCTCATGCCCTGGGGGCTGCGCATCATCGGCCCCGAAGGCACCCGCGATATCCTC
This sequence comes from uncultured Methanomassiliicoccaceae archaeon, assembly GCA_964500045.1. Taxonomy (GTDB): domain Archaea; phylum Thermoplasmatota; class Thermoplasmata; order Methanomassiliicoccales; family UBA472; genus CAZCNG01. The sequence continues at coordinate 1,658 of CAZCNG010000009.1, read as the reverse complement.
GACCGCATAATAGCGAGGCCGTTCACGGTGCCGTTGGCCGAGCTGCCCTACGAGGTCGAGGTGCTCGAGATCAAAGAGGGGGAGCAGGACATCGGCTACCCCATCGAGATGCGCCCGCTGGTGCATACCTCCCCCTGCATGGGCTACCGTCTGATCTTGGACGGAAAGGTGGTCACCTACTGCACCGACACCGGCCTGTGCGACAACATCAAGAAGTTGGGGAAGGGCGCCGACCTCCTCATCCTGGAATGCTCCTTCCGCCGCGGCGGCAGCAGCAAGACCTGGCCCCACCTCAATCCCGAGGAGGCGATAGCGCTCGGCAAGAGCACCGGGGCCAAGTGCCTCGCGCTGACGCATTTTGACGCCTTCCAGTATCCCACTCTCGAAGCGCGCAAGGAAGTGGACGCGTTCGCCAGCGAATTCCCCGGACTGGTGGTGGCCAGGGACGACCTGGTCATCGAACTGTGAGGGCGAATCCTTAAGTCCCTGGGCCAGGGATATTGCCCCCAGGTGCAGTAATGGAATCCCAGGATCCCTATGTCAATGCCAAGGCTCACGTGGACCGCGTCGGCGCTATGCTGAAATTGGAACCGGGGGTCATCGAGATGCTCAAGCGGCCGCGCCGCGAGCTCACCTTCAATTTCCCGGTACGCATGGATGACGGCAGCATACGGGTCTTCACCGGCTATAGGGTCCAACACAACAACGTCCGCGGCCCCTACAAGGGCGGTATACGGTATCATCCCAACGTTTCTTTGGAAGAGGTCAGGGCGCTCTCCATGTGGATGACCTGGAAGTGCGCCGTGGTCGGCATTCCCTTCGGTGGCGCCAAGGGGGGCATCATCTGCAATCCCAAGGAGATGAGCAAGGGCGAGCTGGAACGAATGACGAGGGCCTATGCTGAGGAGTTGACCCCCTTCATAGGGCCGAAGGTGGACATTCCCGCCCCGGATGTCTACACCGACGCGCAGACCATGGCTTGGATCATGGACACTTACAGCCGGCACATGGGTCGTTCTGTACCGGACTGCGTGACCGGCAAACCCCTCGAGATCGGCGGTTCGCGGGGCCGGGACGAGGCCACTTCCCGTGGCATCATGTACATCGCCGCCGAGGCCGCGACCCGCAAGAAGATGCAGCTGAAGGACGCCCGTGTGGCCGTGCAGGGCTTCGGCAACGTCGGCAGCAACGCCGCCCGCCTTCTGCAGGACGAGGCCGGCTGCAGGGTGATCGCCGTCAGCGATTCCCATGGCGGCATTCTCGACGAGGCGGGACTGGACATCAAGAAGGTCCTCGAGTTCAAGAAGGAAACGGGCGGGCTGAAGGGATTTCCCGGCGCCAAGGACATCAGCAACCAGGAACTGCTGGAATTGGAATGCGACATCCTGATACCGGCGGCGCTGGAGAATGTCATCACGGAGAAGAACGCCAAGCACATCCGGGCCAAGATCGTGGTGGAAGGCGCCAACGGTCCGACCACCCCGGAGGCCGACGAGATCCTCTTCAAGAACGGGGTCATGCTCGTGCCGGACATATTGGCCAACGCCGGCGGCGTGACCGTCTCCTATTTCGAGTGGGTGCAGGACCTGCAGTACTTCTTCTGGAACGCGGAAGAGGTGAAGGGGCGGCTCAAGCTGATCATGACCGGGGCCTTCACC
>CAZCNG010000008.1:0-29878 GCA_964500045.1 uncultured Methanomassiliicoccaceae archaeon | reverse complement strand
ACTGTGAACAGCCTGCGCGCCATCTTTTCACGCTCTTGCCCGAGGGGCATCCAGATCTGCCAGGCATGTCATGCCCTAGCATGTCCAGACTCGGTAACTGGGAGTTGGTGATATAAGGATTGCCGTCTGCCTTTGTCCAGAGGACATGGCATTGTTGGAATTACGGATGGGGCGCAAAGGGGGTTTGGGCCCATCCCTCAAAGACCCCCCATTGCGTCGAAGGATCTAGTTCATGGGGACAATAGAGCAAGGCATCAGGCACGTTGAAAATGATCCCATTCAACGCCATATAGTTGCCAGCGCAGCAAGCGATTAGGCCATTGGTCAGAATGTAGAATCGATTTGATTTGACAACAAGGGATTCTCTCTTCCCGACCTTAAGACTATTTACCTCACCTATGTAAAATAGGTCCCCGTTTTAATTACATTATTCTCATCCTTAATCTTACTTTCCATTGCGGTCGTGTTCATCGAATGCGTTCTTGATGGCAGCGGTCTGACACTCACCTATCCGCGGTCACGGATTTCTCCAGCCGCACGATGACATATTCGTCACCTGGTCCCATTGATCCGCCGCAATCAACTCGACGCGTTCGATGGACGCATGAGTAACCCCGCGGTCGGATCAATGAGCGTGAAACTCCTCCTTTTCCTTGAGCATACGATAGACTACGCCCAACATCTTCCGGGCCATGGCGACGATGGCCTTCTTGGTGCCTTTTTGTTCCTTCTTCCTTTCATAGAACAGAGTTAACTTGGAATCTCTACAACACCGGATATGGCTGAAGGCCGCTTCGACCATTATGTGACGGATGCTGGCGTTGCCCTGTTTAGTGATCGGCCCAGTCCATCCCTTTTCACCAGATTGATGGACGCTGGAGACCATACCAGCGTACGAATAGAGGTTCTCCGCTGAGGAGAACCTCGTGATATCACATATCTCCGCCATCAGTTCGTTGGCGATGACGTCGCCAACGCCTGGTATCGTTTTCAGCAGCGCTACCTCATCCTTCTTCTGACTGGCTCGTTCAATATCTCCCTCGACCTTCTCTATCTTGGTCCGCAGGGTAACAAAGATATCAAGGAGGTCGTCGACCTGGCCGAGGTGCAGCGACCTCAGCCATTCCTGATGCTTGACGGTGAAAGGAGAACGGTACTCGGTCGGCGTCTCGACGCCGCGATAGGCCAGGAAGGCATGGATCTCGTTCTTGATCGACGTGGTATTGCGGACCAGTATCTGTCGAAACCTGGTGAGTTCACGCAGCTGGCGCAATTCCGCCGGTGGTATGTAAGAAGCCGGTATCGCCTTCAGGCGAAGAAGTTCGGCCAGCATCTCGGCGTCGTTCTTATCGGTCTTGGCCCGGCCGCTGGTCAAAGCCTTGACCTTCAGCGGATGGGCGACCTTTATCTCGTGACCGCGTGAAGCGATGATGTCGTAGATCGGAATGCAGAATCCTGTAGATTCGATGACGAAGGAGGCCGGCCCGCCGGCCTCCTCGACCTTATCTATGAAGGCGTTCAGGTCCTTCGCCCGGGAAGGAAAGCGTCCTGCCAGCATGACTTTTCCATCTTCGTTCTTCATACAGGCTTGTGTGTTCTTCTTATGTATGTCCAATCCTATGTAGTTCATGGTTCTCCCGCCTTGGGTATGGTCCAAACGTTCCATTGGCGGGGAGCCTATTTTAGCATGTCATCAACTCTGCATTTTAGGGTAGAAATTTGAATCCGAGCTTCTTGTCCAGGTCCCTGACCTTCTTCGGGACTTCGTAGCGCACCGGGCCGCCGCTGCCTTGCAGCAGGTAGGCCTTCGAGTACTCTTCAATGACCTGGCGGGTCGACCATTGCTTCAACATGCCAGCATCGCGAATGGCGTTCTCCAGCTTGGCCAGCATGTACAGTGAAAGGAAGGAGATGAAGAAGTGGCCGAAGACGCTGGCCGTCTCCTGCAGATGCATTGCATCTGCCTCCAGGTCGCTCTTCCACTTCTCGAACTGATTCTCCACCTTGTCGCGGCGCTTGTAGATGAGGTAGATCTCCTCTGGACTACGGTCCAGGGAGGATACCATGAGGAAGCGACCAGCGCGTTGCATCTCCACCTCCATCTCCTCGTCCGTTAGCGTACCGGCGATCGACTGCCTGGCCAGGTCCGTTTCCTCTTCCAGTCGCATCACCGTATTCTCGAACAGGTAGAGATAGCGACCGTCGCATTTGGCCTTGCCAAAGCGGATGAGCTTGTCGCGGTGGATGAACTTCCCAGCCCCCAGCTCCACCTTCTCGTACAGGTTGTTGCTGCGCTTCGTCGGCACCAGGTAGTCAAGGCCATTGGCCTCGAGGAATGGGAATAGTTCGATGCTGAAGAAGCCCCGGTCCATGACCAGTATCTTGCCTTTGACGCCCAACTCGAGCATGGAGGCGTACACGGTACGCACGTCCTTGACGCTGCCAGGCAGCGCCCGCACCATGGTAGGCAGACCCTTGTCCGCGGAGCAGACCAGGGCCATGTTGATCTGGCGCAGGTTGATGTGGTCGGGGTTGTACCCTTTCTCTGCCAGGTTCACGTCGCCGCTGCGCGAGAAGATGGTGGACAGGTCGTAGATAAGCTCCTTGCCGTCGATGGCGAGCGCACGGAAGAGCACGTCCTGTGCCTCACGGTCCAAACCGACCCGCCGGTACATGTCCGAGAGATGCCTCGGCTCCAGGTTCGGGTCCAGGCCATGGACGTCGGCTATCTTGTCCCAGCGCGTCCGCGCCAATGACACTGGCGTCGGCTGCAGCGCCTTCAGCACCGCCATGGCGTAGATCTCCGCCTGGTCGACCGGGAAGGCCGCCTCCAGCGGCTCCCACAGGTCCTCGAACATGCGGTCCAGGAGGAGGGCGTTGCCCTCCTCTTTTATGGAGACGACGGTGGTAGCTGGCATCTGCTTCTTCCCCTCCACCAGGCCGAGCACAGGGTCCAGTCGGCCCAGATAGGTAGACTTCTTGATCCGCTTCTTCAGCGTCTTATCCCAGAAGGTGGTCGAGTCGTAGACGTAGGTCGAACCGCTGATGACCTTGATCTCCAGGCGCGTCACGCCAGCGGCCCGCTGCTCTTCCAACCACGCCTTCGCCCACTCTTCCATTAAACAGTAATTAGGGAATAAGTATATAATGACTTTGTTAGCAGATATGAAACAATGCCAGCTGTCCGTCTTCCGCGATAATTCCTAAAATTCCCTATGCACTAAAATGCGGAGTTGAGGTTACAAGCATCGTGCCAGAAGCGCTGCAGGCCGCACGACGCGCTCGTGGTCGCTATCCACAAGGTACTGGAAGGACTGCGGCGCTACTTCTCCATCGATATCCTAGATAGTGGCGTTTGCCACGCCATTTGCATCACGCCCAAGGCCTCGGCCGATGTCGACGGCCGCCGCCTGCGCTGGCAGAATGAACGACTACCCGCTTTCATCGAGTCACGGCAGGAGCTGGACCTCAGCAATCAAGAGCTGCGCGCCCGCATCCGTGATGAATTGGGCGAGTTGCGTCATCATTACACCGTGGAGATCAAAGAGCGTCAAGCGCGTTCTACCTTCACCTTCGCACGGAAGGCGGAGGAGATCGAGACGGTCGCGCTCCTCGACGGCTACTTCGCCCTCCTGGCGACGGACGTAGCGCTCAGCGGAGCGGATATCCCGCAGACGTACAGCGAGAGGGACGGCGTGGAGAAGGCGTTCTATATCCACAAAGGTCCGATCGAGATGGCGCCGCTGCACCACTGGACCGCACAGAGGGTCAAAGGCCACATCTTCATCTGCGTCGTCGCCTATCTCGTTCACGCGTTCGCCCGCTTCCTCCTGAAGCGAGCGGGACGCACGGAAAGCGTCGAGGACGCGCTGCATTCGCTGCAGCGCATCGTCTCCTATCGCGTCGGAGGAAAACGCTGCCTGTCGCATATCTCCACCGAGGACCGCGAGCTGCTGCTACTTTTCTATAGCCAGCTCTGAGAAACTACCAGAATATTTTCTACTTCTCTTTTCGCGTGTTGAGTATTACATTTGAGGCTAGCTTCTCACTACTGGCTAGGCATCGGAGGGGTCGTTTGAAGTATTTATAGTCCTAAACTCGGGTAAGCCGCCCAGGTCTTGAGTTGAGATTGATTCGCAACATCAGTTCCGATCAAGTCCAAGTTCTGGCAAGCAAGAAAAAATTGCAACAAACTAGTTATCAATTGAGCCGGTTTTCTCACACTGCCCTATGGTCAGCACAAAGACCCCTTCCTATGTCATCCATGACCTGAAGAACAAATGGAATTCGGCCCAGCAGAAACGGCGAATGATCAATTTCTATTCCCATTTGATCAAGAAAGGGGATATCGTCTATGACATAGGCGCGAACCATGGCAATCGAACAGAGATATTCCTCGGGATTGGAGCGACCGTGGTCGCCATTGAGCCGCAGCCATCTTGCCAAGAGGATCTGAAACGTCTCTTTGGCCACGACCAGAGATTCACATTGGTTCCGTGCGCCGCAGGCAGTAGCAACGGCAGAGCGATGATGCATATCGCCTCGATCGATGAGGTGTCGTCTATGTCCGATGCGTTTGTATCGTTTTGGAGGACGAATGGACGATTCGGGAAATGCAATTGGGACAAGGAGATTGAAGTGGAACTTGTGACACTCGAAAGTCTCTTCGTTAGGTATGGAATTCCCCAGTTCTGCAAGATAGATGTAGAGGGTTTTGAGGTCGAGGTCCTGAAAGGACTCAATCAGCCGATCCCACAACTCTCCTTCGAGTTCACGCCAGGGCTCTTAGAACCATTCATCAAGGCAATGGATCGCATAGACTCTCTGGGCAACTATGAATTCAACTATTCCTCGGGCGAATCGATGAAAATGGATTTGCCAAGATTCGTGTCTTCCGATTCAATCAGGAATGCAATCGGAAACATCTCAGAATCGGCATGCTATACTGACATCTATGCACGCAAGAAAGACTGAGATAATAACCATAATCGCGTCGAAATCATTGAATGGATGGCATACCATGGGTCTTCAATGGGAGAACGAATTGAGGCAGTTCTATTCATGGTCTTTAATCGGCCAGATTTGACTAGAGCGGTCTTCGAACGAATAAGACAAGCTAGGCCTAAGCGTCTGTATTTCGCAGCCGATGGCCCTAGGGAAAGGGATGGCGAGAAAGAGATTTGTGAAGAAGTGAGAGGGATAATCAACGGAGTGGATTGGGACTGTGAGATACATACCCTCCTAAGAGAGACCAACCTTGGATGCAAGACAGCAATATCCTCCGCCATCAGCTGGTTCTTCGACCATGAAGAGATGGGTATTATTCTCGAAGACGATTGTCTTCCTGACCCGACCTTCTTTACCTATTGCCATATCCTGCTGGAGAGATATAGGGATAATCCGCAGATAATGATGATCGCGGGGTCCGATCCCATTCTGGGAAAATTGCGAATTCGTGAGAGCTACTTCTTCTCTCGCTATTATCACATATGGGGTTGGGCATCCTGGAGACGGGCATGGGCCAGCTATGACATTGACATGAAGCAATGGCCTCGGATTCGGTCGTCCGGAATACTAAAGGCCAGATATGGAGATGAATTGGGTGCAGAGCTCGAGACACTGTTCCAGTCCACATTCTCAGGCCATACGAATACCTGGGATAGTCAGTGGTTCATTTCCTGTATGATAAATGAAGGGCTTTGCATAATTCCGAGAGTGAATCTAATATCCAATATCGGGGTTCAGGGCGTCCATACCAATGGATTCAATAATCGACTGCAAATGACGGCGACAAGACCGATCCACCCATCCAACCGAACCCCCAAAGTGGAACCCGATCTTGATTCGGACAGGTTACTATTTGATGCGGTGCTGTGCAAAACGAACTACATCCTCGCGGGCATCCATTATCGTTCAAGGCTCCTCCTTATCAAGGTAAATCCATCTATTGGCGAGAAGGTTAGGCTAAGATGGCTCCTAGAATTGGCAATGAGGATCTGAAGATAATCTAAATTGAGAAGAGAGCACTGAGGACAATCTGCAGATGGTGTTGCAATGATCGAGATTAAGGTTTCCGTGGCCGATCCGATATGGAAAATGACAAGACAATCGCCCGGCAGAAGTGGGATCTGGAATGACTGCCGCTTCCACTTTGATGACGATCTCGATTGCTATGATTACTGGGTGGTTTATGATGGACTCGGTAGGAAAGAACGGGTGAGATGCGACCCCGACAACACCATACTTATCACAGCAGAACCTCCCTCGATCAAGTCATACAACAGAAGGTTTCTGTCCCAGATCTCACGCGTGCTAACATTTCGCACGGACATACCCCATAGGAAATTGATACACAGCCAGCCAGCCATACCCTGGTGGGTTGGTAAGAGATTCAACAGGGGAGCAGACCCGGCCCATCGTTTCGAGGATGACCCCCAACTGGACTATGACCACTTCAAGAATGTGCCCTTGCCAAAGAAGGACAAGCTCATTTCTGTGATCACTTCGGGAAAGATGTATACGGAAGGCCACAGAAAAAGAGAAGAGTTCGTCAAGCAACTATGGGCAGAATTCGGAGGGGAGCTTGATGTATACTCCCCGGAAGGTCTCGAATTGGTGGACAAATGGGATGCTATTTCGAGATACCGTTATCATGTCGCCATAGAGAATAGCATATACCCCGATTATTGGACGGAGAAGCTGGCGGATACCTTCCTAGGCGGCGCATTGCCTCTCTACCATGGCTGCCCCAATTGCTCAGAGTACTTTCCAACAGATGCTGTGCGTCCCATCAACATATACGAGCCAGGAAAGGCAGTGAAGGCGATAAGGGCGGCCATAGATGATGACAGCTACACGAAGTCTCTCCAATCGGTTCAGGAGGCAAGACGGCGCATACTCGACGAGTATAATATCTTCCCAGTGCTGGCATCCATTTGCAGAGAGAAATCTGATCCGATGCGCCACACTGGAATCACCATATGGCCAGAGGACAGGCATCCATTTGACGTGCGAATGAAGCTTGATAGGCACACCTGGAACATCATGTTGAAAGTGCGCGGAAGGCAGAATTGATAGGGATTACATAGGCTGTCCAGCCTTCGAACCCAAGAATGGGGGCCGCCCGGGGCATGGGGCAGGTGCGATGCATCGAGGCGGAAGCTCGATATCTCCGGTTGATTCAAGCAGGCGTATATAATCTGAATATGTTCACCATTTGCATCTGGAGCAAGTCACATGAAGATATCAGTATTGGGGGCGGGCTATGTTGGCCTCATCACGGGAGTTTGTTTGGCAGATCTGGGCCATGAGGTTGTCTGCATCGATGTCGTCCCCGAGAAAGTGGCCCGGATCAATATGGGAATGAGCACTCTCTTCGAAGAGGGGTTCGAAGAGAAGTTGCGGCGACTGCTGGCGGAGCACCGGTTCAGAGCGAGCATGGATCCCGCGGAGATTTCGACCAGTGACATCACTTTCATCTGCGTAGGCACTCCATCGCAACAGGATGGTACGCTGGACCTCAAATACGTTAGGCAAGCCTCGAGGATGATTGGTGAAGCGTTGGCCCTCAAGGATAGGCATCATACAATTGTCGTCAAGAGCACCGTGATGCCTGGAACCTGCGATGATGTCGTTGCTCCTGAATTGGAGCGCGCTTCGAAGAAATGTATTGGCAAGGATATTGGGCTGTGTATGAATCCAGAATTCCTGAAGGAAGGCACAGCGATCTTTGATTTCATGCATCCAGACCGGATAATCATAGGCGGCAATGACGATCGGGCGATTCAAGAGGTGAAAGATCTCTATGAACCGTTCAATTGTCCAAAGATGGAGGTTTCTCTCATCACCGCAGAGATGATCAAGATTGCGGCCAATTCGTTCCTAGCTACGAAGATATCCTTTGCAAATGAGATGGGCAACCTCTGCAAACAAATGGGAGTTGACTTCCGTCAGGTCGCGGAGGGCATCGGATATGATGCACGTATCGGCAGAAGTTTTCTCCGTGCTGGCTGCGGCTTTGGGGGATCGTGTTTTCCCAAGGACGTCAAGGGCATTGCTGCCGAAGCGAAGAGGAGGGGATTGAACACCACCCTTCTCGATGCCACTCTTGAGGTCAATCGACGCCAGCCGCTCATCATGCTCGATCTTCTAGAGAAGCACATGTCACCAGGAGACAAGACGATTGCAGTTCTTGGCCTCACATTCAAACCCAATACGGATGATGTGCGGGACGCAAGTTCCATTATGATTGTCGGAGAACTATTGAAACGTGGTGCCCGGGTCCGCGCATATGATCCGAAAGGAATGGATAATTTCCGTGCCGTCTTCCCGGAGATAACTTACTGTTCCAGTGTCAATGATTGTTTGAATTCTGCCGATGCAGTGATGATCATTACCGAATGGACGGAGTTCTCTGCCCCAGAACAATATGGGGAGAAACTGGTTATCGATGGCAGAGGAATAACGCGAACGAATAGCTATGATGGAATTTGCTGGTGATGCAATGAAAGCTGTCATTCCTGCCGCGGGACTTGGTATCAGATTCCTTCCATTGACAAAGGAACAGCCCAAAGAGATGCTTCCGGTGGTGGACAAGCCCACCATACAATATGTTGTCGAGGAAGCCGTTGCCTCTGGCATAAAGGATATTCTCATTGTGACGGGTCGCAAGAAGACCTCGATCGAGGACCATTTCGATAGGTCGTTTGAGCTCGAATCGACATTGCAGCGCAGTGGGAGATTCAGCGATCTAGAGGAAATCCGCGATATCTCGGGCCTCGCCAATATCTTCTATACCAGGCAAGGGGGACCGCGCGGCTTGGGCGATGCGGTCTATGCGGCTAGGCGATTCGTGGGCGATGAGCATTTCGCGGTCATGCTTGGAGATACGATCAACATTTCGACCAGACCCGTGCTCAGACAACTGATGGATGTCCACGAGACCTATGGGACCTCGGTTATCGGTGTCGAATCGGTCGAATATGATAAGATCAAGGATTATGGGATAGTTAAAAGGGGAGCTATGATGGGAGGGGCCTTTGTGATCGAGGACATGGTCGAGAAACCTGAACCAGAGGTGTCACCCTCCAACATAGGCATCACGGGAACCTACATACTGAGCCCCAGGATCTTCGACTGCATAGAGAGAACCCCTCCGGGAAGGGATGGTGAAGTACAGCTCACCGATGCCATGAGACTCCTCATGAAGGAAGAGAAGATACTTGCCCTGGAGTTCCTAGGCCGACGCTATGATATAGGCGACATGATGGGCTGGCTGAAGACGCAGATCGAGCTTTCCTTAACACATCCATCCTATGGACCCGAATTGAGGAAGTTCACCCAGAGCCTGATGGATAGGGAAATGCGGAAATGAATATCCTCAGAAAAGGACCTCCCTAGGACGGACGTCCCTGAAAATAGGCCACGGTCAACGCGAGCCCCTGGTTCAGACGGATTTGCGGCTCCCAAGAGAGCAGTTCGCGGGCCAATGAAATATCGGGTCTGCGACGACACGGATCATCCTTCGGCAAAGGTTCGAATCGTATCCTAGAAGTGGAACCGGTCAATTCCTTGACCTTCTCCGCCAGTTCCAGGATGGAGAACTCATCCGGGTTGCCTAAATTGACTGGCCCTGTGATCCCGTCCTTATTCATTAATGCATGGATGCCTCGAACCAGATCATCAATGAAGCAGAATGATCGGGTCTGAAGTCCGTTTCCATAGATTGTGATGTCGTCCCCTTTGAGGGCCTGGACAATGAAATTCGAGACAACGCGCCCGTCGTCCTCTGCCATTCGAGGCCCGTAGGTATTGAAGATCCTAGCCACGCGTATATCGACACCTCTCGATTCGTTGAATGCGAAGAGAAGACTCTCTGCTACCCTCTTCCCTTCATCGTAGCAGGAACGAGGGCCGATGGGGTTCACATTTCCCCAGTACGTCTCTCTCTGGGGGTGCTGCATCGGATCTCCATAGACCTCGGATGTTGACGCCTGAAATATCCTGGCCCCGGTCTTCTCTGCCAGGTCAAGCATGTTGATCATTGCCACCGTGCCCATCTTCAATGTGTAGATGCGATCCTTCTGATAATGCACTGGAGATGCGGGACAAGCGAGATTGAAGATCTGGTCCACCTCGACGGACAAAGGGTCTATGATATCATGCCTGATGAATTCAAATGCGTCATTCCCGGCCAGGTGGGCAATGTTGTTAATACTGCCAGTATATAGATTGTCAACGGCAATGACCTCATTTCCGCGCTTCAGAAGATGGTCACAAAGATGAGAACCGATGAAGCCTGCACCGCCAGTCACCAGAATCTTTGGCATCGTACTTCACTGGCACCCTCCAATATTAAGACTTTGATTGAATCATTGCATAAGAAACGATCAGGAAGATGTATCGCCCAGGGTGCCTGTGAACCTCCGACAAGGCAATGGGCATTTCCTCTTGTCTCCTGCAAATAGAATAAAGGAGAAAAGCCATCCAGCCACTACGAAAGGCGCCGCAAATGCAAGCACTCAAGGTCCTATATGATTCACAGATCTTCTCATCCCAGCAGTATGGCGGGATATCCAGATACTTCTATGAGTTGATCGAAGAGCTTGGAAGAACGGAAGATGTTCACGTAAGAGTAGCAATGAGCTACAGCAGAAACATGTACCTGACAAATAGGACTCATTTCCCATGCTTCACTAATTTCAATGCGGCCAGAACCGAAGTTGTGCATTTGGTAGAGACCATGGAGAGAACAAGATTAGGAAGCGCGATGATATGGAAGACCGGATTTCGCGCGGGCAAAATGCTCGACCTCAATATGGAATCTCAAAAGAAGGCCATAAAGAAGGGAGATTTCGACCTATTCCATCCAACATACTATGACCCCTATTTCTTGCCCATTCTAGGAAGAAAACCTCTGGTGATCACAATCTATGATATGATCCATGAGAAATTCGCTGCGGCGGAGGACCAGACAATAAGATTCAAGCGGGAACTGGCAACTAGGGCAGACCTGATCATTGCCATCTCCGAGTCCACAAAGAGGGACATCATCGATATTCTTGGCGTACCCGAAGAGAAGATTAAGGTCATCTACTTGGGAAATTCCATTGTACCTCCCGAGGGGTCGATGAATAGAGGAACAGAAACTGGCGCATACTTGCTCTATGTCGGCTACAGGGGCGGATACAAGAACTTCGAATTCATGGTGAATGCATTGAATCCAGTCTTTGACAGTCATCCAAATCTCAAATTGATCTGTGTCGGAGGGGGAATGTTCACCAGCAGAGAGTTGGATGTCCTCAGCTTGAATTCGATGCAGGGTCGGACTTCCCAGTTAACTGTCCCTGACTCGGAACTGGCACAATTATATGCGAAAGCCGTGGCTTTCATCTGTCCATCCAAATACGAAGGATTCGGCATACCTAGCCTCGAGGCGATGTCCTGTGGTTGCCCTGCAGTCCTTAGCAAATCCTCTTCCCTTCCAGAAGTAGGCGGTAGCGCGGCGAAGTATTTTGACCCCGAGGATTCGGAGGGATTGAGAAGCAGCATAGAGACCTTGTTGGGAAATGAAACAATGAGAATGAAGATGAAAAAAGAAGGGCTAGCCCAAGCTGCCAAATTCTCATGGAAGAACACTACCATGGAGACGAAGGAAGCATATGAGGCGCTGTGCCAATAGGGCCGATGCCAGGCATCTTGCATTTCCTTCCTGATGAAAGAGTCGCGGACATTAACTCGGCAAGTTAGGCAATAGCCGGTCGTCAAAACGCCTTCCTTCTCGATTCTACTGGCCGATACAGATCTGCTAACAAAATCATTTTATATTGCTATTCCCTATTACTATATATGTACGAGTGGGCGTTGGCGTGGCTTGCGGAGCAGCGTGCTCGGGGCACGAAGTGCCTCGAGCTGAAGATGATCGGGACCCAGGTCTACGTCTACAACTCCACTTCGGTCTGGGACAAGGAGAAGAAGCGGCCCAAGAAGGTCTCCACCTACATCGGCAAGCTGGATGAGAATGACGGCCTGATCCGGGGCGAGAAGCGCAAGGTGGTGGAGAAGGTCCGCAACGTGTTCGAGTATGGCGAACCCGCCTTGATCGGTACCGCCCTGGACGATCTGCTGCCGCGGCTGCAGGAGAGCTTTCCCGAGCATTGGAGGGAACTGTACGCGCTGGCAGCGGTCCGCTCCACCGGCCCGGTACCGCTGAAGCGCACCAGCGCGGTCTGGGAACGCTGGTATGACGCTCACGATATCGACCCGGATCTGGACCTGAAGAACCTCGAGCGCATGCTGCGCGAGGTCGGCGTCGATCGCGAAGGTCAGACGGCCATCTTCGAGCAGCTGGCGGTAGAAGGCGAAGTGCGGGTCTACGACCTATCCATGTTCACCTCGCAATCCGACGAAACCTCGATGGCCGAGAGGGGGCACAACAAGGACCATTACCAGCTGCCTCAGGTCAACCTGGCGCTGCTGTGCGATTCAGCAACTGGCAGGCCGACGATGGTCCAGGCGCTGCCCGGGTCGGTGAAGGACGTGCGCACCCTATTCAACTTCATCATGGAAATGGACCTGAAGAACAGGACGCCCATCATGGACCGGGGCTTCTTCTCGGCGGAAGTACTGGAGTTTCTCGAAGCGCATGACCTGCGCTTCCTGCTGCCAGTGTGGCGGAGCAGCGACCTGCACAAGGTGAGGATACACCTCACCACGCCGTTCGAGTACCAGGAATGCATTATCCGTTCCGGTCGCCGCAAGCAGGGCAATACCTGGCTATACCTCTATCAGGACCTGAAGATGGAAGCGGAGGAGAAGTCCACCGCCTACCGCAAGTTCCTGGAGAAGCGCATCACCCGGGAAGAACTGGACGAGGCCGTGGCCGTCGCTGGCAACATCCTCATGGTATCGAACATAGACGACACTCCAGAGAACGTCTATCTCCTCTACAAACAGCGGGACGTGGTCGAGAAGCTCTTCGACACCTACAAAACGGTCCTGCACGCCGACCGTTCCTACCTTCAGGACGACGAGGCCGTTTTCGGCCACGTCTTCGTCTCGTTCCTTTCGCTGTATGCCTACACCGGACTGGAACAACGGATCAGGGAGGCCGGGCTGACGGCCCGGCTCTCCCCGCTGGACGTGGTCGAGTTCTTCCGTAAGGTTTACCTGGTCGAGCAGGGGAAGGAGACCTATCTGACCAAGGTTCCCAAGAAGGTCGCCGACCTCGACAAGGCACTGAAGACGGGTCTATTCCCCAAGCGGCCGAGCTAGACTACGGATTCGATAATAGACGTCGCCCTTGGTAGGAAACCGCTCCCATCTAGAGTCTCCTTATTTCCCAAACACGGTTCAGAATAACCCTCGCCCTAGAGCGATCGTTCGCTCCATTGATATCGAAACCCTTGGGATTTGAGACGCCGATCTGGCGTTCAATGACGTGCCCTGCCAGTGGCTCAATACCATTTGCCTTCTTAGCGCTCAATACGATGGAGTAATTGCCAGCTACCAATTGCCGCTCGGGGAACTGGACAATGGCCTCGAATTTGCCTGCATCAAGATTCTCGTTCAACACCTCCCAATCCGATAGATTGGTCCTAATGAGCTCATCGCCCAAGGCCGTGTTGATGGAGACCCCCAGCTTCATCTTCTGCATTGCGAGGGGCAATTCAAAGTTGACTACGATTTCGAAGGGAAGGCTACCATCGATGAGGCCCGTGCTGACCTGCCTTTGACGAACATCCAGCCCGTTGATTATGATGCCGTCGCCTTTCACGGGATACTCATTATCCAGCACTTCCATCGATGATGCGTATTGCTCGATGACGCTCTCCAGAGGGCCCATGGCAGCCACCTTTCCTGCCTTAAGCAGAACACCACTGTTGCAAAGGGCCCTAATAGCATGCATATCATGACTGACAAAGATGACGGTTCTTCCTTCCTGCGACACAGCCTTCATCTTGCCCAGGCATTTGTTCTGGAATTGCTGATCCCCCACGGCCAGGACCTCATCCGCGATAAGAATATCTGGCTCGAGATGGGCCGCCACCGCAAAAGCCAATCTCAGATGCATCCCCGATGAATACCTCTTCACTGGCGTGTCCAGGAATTTCTCGATCTCGGCAAATTTCACAATGTCATCGAACTTGGCATCGATCTCCTTCTTCCTCATGCCAAGTATAGCTCCATTCAGATAGACGTTCTCACGACCGGTGAGGTCGGCATGGAATCCGGTGCCCACCTCCAGGAGGCTACCCACCCTGCCCCTCATGACCACCTCGCCAGACGTGGGGTAGGTGATCTGCGACAGCACTTTGAGAAGAGTGGACTTTCCCGCTCCGTTGCGGCCTATGATGCCCACCACCTCCCCTTTCTCGACATTGAATGAGATGTCGCGCAGGGCCCAGAAGGTCTCCTTGGAATGGCGGGTCTTGCCCATTGCTTGGATCGGATGCCTCAGAGTATCGGAAAGGGCCTCTGTCAGCCGTGGCGAGCGCCCTGGACTCCTGCTTGCCCCGATCCGATACTCCTTGGAGACATTGCGCACCTCAATGACCGGGTCCATGTCAGATCACGTCCGCCAGTTGACGTTCATAGTGCTTGAAGTAGAACATGCCGCCGAAGAATATCAAGGTGCAGATGATGGTCGAAGTGATGAGGAGGGCGTCGGGAACCATCGGATGGCCAAAGGTCAGATAGCGCTGCATCGACATGATTCCAGCCAGTGGGTTCCATTCTAGAATCCAACGGTAGTTGGTGACATTGTTCCAGGAGTAGATGATCGGCGAGGCGAACAGGAGCAGCTGAATGAAGAAGGGCGTGATGTATTGGACATCACGATATTTGGCGCTGAGGGCCGAGAGCCAGAAGCACATCCCGGCGGAGAGGACCACCGTCAATGCCAGTGGGATGAATATCAGCACCATCCACAACGTGAAGGGGATGGAGAGGGCCAGCATCAACACTATCAGCAGGCCGAATGCGATCGCGTAGTCGAGCAGCCCCGCGATGACCAGGCTCAACGGTAGCAGGATGCGGGGGAAGTAGATCTTCGAGATCATGTTGGCATTGCTGACCATGCTCATCGAGCCCGACGCCAGGGTGGTCGAGAAGAACGTCCACAGGATGAGCGTGGTATAGATGAAGGCCGCATAGGGTATGCCTTCCGTAGGAATGTTGGCCAGCGTTGAGAAGATGACGGTGAAGATGATCATCGAAAGCAACGGCTGCAGCACCGCCCATCCAATGCCCATGGCGGTTTGCTTGTACTTTGTCTTGATCTGTTTCCACACCAAGAAGTACAGGAGCTCTCGATATTCCCAAATCTCTCGAAAGGCGAACTCCAGCCGGGAGCCCTTGGGGCGTATGTATTTTACTTTGTCTGAACTCATCAATTGTAACCAGGCTATTGAGTGAAAGATATTTGAGCCCATCTCCTGGATGCGATCAGAACAAGGGCATGGCAATTCTTCTCCTTGACCATCTCGCGCTTCGTAGGGCCTTCAACATTCAGCTTGATTCTGATCATGCATTCATCAGACCTCGACGATTCTGTCTACGCAGGAACGCAGCGAATAACGCAGGTTCTTGAATCGGAGAGTATTGAGCGGGAGGTCGCTTCAGGCTGGCGCTGAAACAAGTCAGGGTTGAGATTACTATGATATCAGCAATTCTCACGCGCGGACCTCGATCCAGCCCCATTATATCCACGCCATCTCAATCATGACTCTAGGCAAGACGATGGTGTGGTGAATGATCTATCTGAACTCAGAAGATGATAATTCTCATGGACATGACACGTTCTGGGCTTGGTTCAATAGTGAGTTTCCAGGATCTAAATTTGGGGTCCCACGAAGGATGAATTCAGATGACATTGTTCTCCAATGTTCTGCAAAAGGATTCCCCATGGTGGCTGGAAAGTCCGTCGCGCTGCTATGGGAGCCGCATCCTGAGATGAAGGGGCCAGCAGAGACCGATGAGTGGGATTCTATTCTGAAGAAAGTGTATGAGTGCGCGCGACTTTGCACATACCGGGCAGCACTGACAATAGGTTCAACCAAATACTATTCTGAATTCGGATCGGTCGACGTCCTGCCTATTGGGGTTGACACAGACCTTTTCAAACCATGCATAGACAAGCAAGAGGGCAGAGCGAAATTTGGTTTGCCCCAGGATGTGGAGATTGGATTCTGGGGAGGCACAGCCCACCCAATCAGGGGATTTGATAGACTCATTGACTATTCGAGGTCGAATCCAGAAATCGAATGGGTATGTGCATGGGAGGACGAGGGGGAAGTCAGAGGTCTTCCTGGTAGCCATAATTACACTCATATCGACCAGAAACTGCTAAGCGAACTTCTGGGTTGTTGTGATTTTTTCCTGTCCACAGGCGCCCCGGCGTCCTTCTTCATGATAGAATGGGAGGCAATGGCCTGTGGTCTGCCCGTAAGGATACGAGACGACGCTACCAATCGAAGAGATTTCATTCCCTCCTCCAATCCACGGGAAGATGTATTTGACAAGAAGTGGGACCGAAAGACCGCCAAGAGTATATGGGGGAAGTACCTGGAAAAACGGGGAATAACATGGTGAGGGTTTCCATTTTCTCCCTGATATACCAATCACCGGATTGGGCCGATTTCGTATACGAATCAATTCACAAGAATACTCCAATGATATCTCGGGGTGATGCTGAATTCTTCTTCGTCGCGAACGATGCAACAGATGAGGTCTTGGACCACCTCGACCTGAAAGGATACCCCCATTACGTTCTGGTCAACAAGAGGATAACAGAGGAGGAGCTCTTTGCCATGGGCTACGCAAAACCAGAGTATCTTTCAAGAGTCTACAAAGGGTTCAATTTCGGAATCGAGAGATCAAAGGGGGATGTTGTGGTGATCATAAACTCCGATATGGCATTCTCACCAGATTGGCTAGAGAACCTTCTTCGATGCCTTACTCCGAAAAGTATCGTCACTTCACAACTCGTTGAGCGAGATCATCCAAAGTTTGGCATCTTTCCAGGCGTCTATCACGGAGAATTTGGATGCTCAATTTCTGATTTCAAGGAAGATGATTTTCTTGATTTTGTTCTGAGACAGAAGGCCACGGGCCTCATTCCGGGCAAAGGATATTCACCATGCGCATTCTACAAGACGCCTGTATTCAAAGCGGGCCTCTTCCCTGAGGGAAATATCGCTGGAAGAACCTACAATGAGGTCATTGAGTGCGGTGATGAGAGATTATTCCGGGCGCTCTCGAAGATGGGCGTGCGCCATTATACTGTGCTTGATTCTATTGTTTATCACTTCAAGGAGGGCGAGATGACCTCTACTCCCTCGAGTCGCACGATTCCCAGATTCGTCCCCCAACCAGACTATTTTCCATTGAAACCAATTTTCGTTGAGGACGGAAAGATCGTTCTAAATGATGGATCTGAAGCAGCAATTGCCATCAGACGGATCAGGATGAGGTTGCAGAGGGTAATTAGAAGGTTTAAGGTACGTCTGTGGATAGTAAAAGAGAAGGCGCTTGGAAGGATGTAGCCAGGCGATTCGACCACAAGCACATCGACCATGGATACGACCAATGGCATTTCTTCGCTAGAAATTCATGGCCATATTCCAACATTCTCAAAGACCGCGGATTCCCAATTGCTCATCCAGATGCTATCTCTTTGTGGTCTTAGATTTGGCAATACTATCCAAGCAGCCAATCAGCTCCTTCTGATTGAGCGCGAGGTCAAAGAGCAGCGCGGCCTGCAATTGCCTTTCTATCATTGAGGATCGGATGTTCTCATCCTCCAACAAGGTGAGAAGGCCCTTCTTTAGATGCGCAACATCCAGAGTATCGATCACCAGGCCACACTCATGCTGGTTCAGGAACCAAGCCACATAGCTTGATGAAGGTACATGCGCCAGGATAGGTATTCCGCTATTCAGGTACTCGGCCATCTTACCGGGGGATGCCGTCCTTATGACCTCGGGGAATGGCGAATCGAAGGCCAGAGGGAGAAATAGGATACTAGCTTGAGACAATAATGCGCCAATCCCTGATTCTTCCATAGGACCAATCACCCTCACCCGGCTGCCTCTTACCCCTTTCATTGCCAGTGCTTCGGTCGATTGTGGGGTGACGATCAGCAACTCCACATCCATCTCTTCTGTGTCAATCGCCGCGATCAATCTGATGAGAGAATCAAGGTTCGCCTCATAAATTGAACCCGCATAGATGATTATGGCCGGTGAGCGGGCCTTTGCGTCGTTCAAGGGGACTCTCCATTGAGGAAGAGGATTCCTTACGATGTGCGGGGGGTTCGCTCCAGATCTTGGCGCCTCCAACGCCAGGTACTCATTGGTCGCTATGTAGCAGCCTATCCTTCTCTTAGCCAATGACCATATCATCCTCGCCAGGACCCTGCGCCATTTGTTCTCCCTAGCCACATAATCATCAAAGACCATCCATGCAAAAGGGACACCGGTCATTCTGGCGGCCATGCAGGCGGATGGAAGATGGCGAATGTCGCCTGAGCATCCTATCACAACTTGGTTCCCTTCTGCTTTACCTCTCAGGAATTTCGTCTGTTTGAGAATGTCGACCAGGATGATCAGCGAGTCAATCGGCCCTTGAGAGGCCAGATATCGCGCCAAACGGCCATGCTCTTTTCTGTGGAATAGCCGAGGCATTAATTGCACTGGTCGCTTGCTCTTCGAGCTGAAAGACGGATCTTCATGATCGGTGGCATAGGTGGTTTCTTCCTCGAGTGTCCCAGAGAATAGGCGACCAAGGGATATCGCCTGACCAGAGATACTTGGAGGGATGGAATGGGAAACAAGGAGTATCTTCAGGGGCCCTCACCTCCCTTTCTTCTCAGCGACCTCTTCATAGAGGCGTTCTAGAGTCTTTGCCTCTTCTTTGATATCATATCTTCCCTCGGCGCTAGCCCTCGCTTTTTCCCTTGCGGCTGCCAATCTTCTATCGGAATGGGCAAGATCGACAATGAAGTCTATCGCCGAATCGACGTCGTTCCTTTCAAAAGCGAGGCCACTTGGAGAAACGACCTCTTCAACCGCCGTTCCCTTGAGGCACACCGTGGGGACCCCACAGGCGGCGGCTTCCACCGCCATCATGCCATAGGACTCTGCAGTGGATGGCATCAGGAAGACATCCGCCTGTTGGTATGCAGCAATCAGAGCGGCATCATCGACTCGACCGAGATCCACGACCTCGTGTCGCTCTTTGAAATCATTCAGCAGACCTTTCTCATCGATGCAGAGTAGTCGAAACTTGGTCTTCTTAGGCAATGCGCCGACTATTCGTTTGATGTACTCCAGCCCTTTGAATCTGATGCTTGATGCCCTGAGCATTAGAGTGAACACGGACCCCGGTGTATCCTTCCTTGAACTATGGGTTTGCGGTTTGAATCGTTCGAGGTCCACGCCGATGGGAATCCGATGCACCCTTTTTCCTTCCATTAGAGGGCTCCTGTGGACCCTCTCCTCCATCCATTCAGATGCTACCACGATCTCGAATTCAGAGCGCGCATACATCTGCTTCTTGAACCCCCACATGCGGTGGGTATTGTCGCCCCTCATCTTCTTGGGGGATCCAAGGTCATCACATTCACCGCAGCCAGTCTCCCATCTGTGGCAATCATAGGGATGTATGCAATGACCCGTCAGTGGCCATGGATCATGGAGGCTCCACACGGTGGGTTTCTTCTTGGTAAGTAGGGGTAGACATCGAAGTGAATAGAAGGAATTGTGAATCATCTGATAATGAGCAACATCAGCTAGACGGAAGACATCATTGGCCATCATTGCCAGGGGAAAGGGGTAGAGCATCGATTGCAAAGAATAGGCAGATTCAATCGCCTCCAGTCCACCCTTCACCTTATGCCTGATGCTTCCGGGCAGAATGGTCGAGACCCATGGTTCAACAGTTTGCTTCTCCCACACTAGCATCTGGGAATCGACCCCCACGTTCATCATCGGTTGCCGGAGGTCGAACCCATTGAAACGACGCCCTTCAAAATCAGTATAAGTAACATGGACAACACGCATGTCAGGAGCCTTCCACAAACTTAGGCATGGCAGTTCCATAGACATTAAGGACGGCTTTGGCTGAGGAAAGAGGCGAATGGTTCGATTCCACATATTTCGGGCCTGCCATGGCCCTGGACTCAAGAATCGAACGATCGGCGACGACTTCTCTGATCGCCTTCATCAATCCTCCGCCGTTCGGATCTACCACTAGCACTGGACAGCCTGGATAGAACCTTTGATACGCGGGATCAAAGGAGGACACGACCGCCCGACCCATGGCCATGGCCTCCAGGGCAACCACCCCGATGATACTGGGCAGCCCAGTGGTCTTGGAGTCGATAAGCTGGTCGATGACCACATGGGATCGGGCCATCTCCTCCATTACTCTTTCATGGTCGACCTTCTCCAGGATAGAGAATTCCATCTCCACCCCGTCATCGACCAACTTCTCCAGGCATTCCCGGATGATTGCTGAGCCTTTTGTGTCGGGGTTATGGAACGTGTGCAACACACGCAGTTTCCCCGTTGGCAATGGCACCTTCTCGACGCCGATAATCGGGTTACGGATGAAGACCGCCCTAGGGTGTGCGGAAAGGAGGTCGGGTCGGCCCACGATGGTGTGCTTCCATAGATGGCGGTAGGCCAGGCCATAGCCCAGCCGCGTCTCACTGCCATGGTAATGCACGACAATGGGTTTTCTCAGGATTTGACTGATGGCGACGATATCGAATCGCTTCCAATGCACGCCAGCGTGCACGTGGACGATATCGTATCCTCTGGCCTCCTTGACCACCTTCCTCATAGTTCGGAGGTCGGCAAGGAACTTGCCTTGGTAGTAGAGCTCTTTATCATGGGGAAAACTGAGAGGGCTCCAGTAGGTCTCGAGCACGTCAGCCTCATGGCCCAATTCCCTCTGCCCGCGGGAAAGGGCGTAGGCCACGCCTGCCGTGTTCTCAATGTGAAGTATCCGCATCGAACCGACCTTCAGCACCCCTTGATGGTCACGCCACTTTTTATTATGACCTATGCATTTGCTTCAGCAATGAGGGTCCTCGTTCTCGGCGCTTACGGCATGCTTGGCCACCGGCTGATGTGGGGTCTCGGGGAAGGCTTCGAGGTCCGGGGGACGTGCCGTCAGCTGCGTGCTGATGTGCCAGAATCCCTGGTCCAGCCTAATAATCTGATAGATGGCGTCGATGCCAACGACCTCAGTGCGGTCAAGGAGGCCATACGGTCCTGTAGGGCCGAGGCGGTCATCAATTGCATCGGCATCATCAAGCAATCGCCCCTGGCCAAGGACCCTGTGGCGACAATTGCCATAAATTCGCTGTTCCCGCACCAGCTGGCCGCGCTCTGCCAGGATGAAGGCGTGCGCGTGGTGCACTTCAGCACCGATTGCGTATTCTCCGGCAAGAAAGGCGGCTACTCGCTTGAGGACCCCTCCGATGCCGACGACCTCTATGGCCGCAGCAAGTACCTGGGCGAACCGAGCGGCCGGGGCGTGGTGACATTGCGGAGCAGCATCATCGGCCGAGAATTGGGTACCCATAGCGGCCTGGTGGAATGGTTCGTTTCCCAGCAGGGCAAGAAGGTTAAGGGATTCCAGGAAGCCTACTTCACTGGATTCACCACCCGAGAGATGAGCGAAGTGGTGCGCACCGTGCTGCGTTGCGCTGATGCTCAAGGCCTTTGGCAGGTCGCCTCCAAGAAGATCTCCAAGTTTGAATTGCTGGAGCTCATCAACGCAGAATTGGAACTGGGTATCGAGATCGTGCCCGACCACACGGTGCATTGCGACCGGAGCTTGGACGGGAGCGCGTTCCTTCGCGATTTCAAGTATCGTCCGCCCACCTGGAAGAATATGGTGAAGAGCATGGCGGAAGAGTGGCACCTTTACGATCGAGTCAATGGAGAATGAGAATCATGAACCTAGAGGGTAAGCGGATCCTGGTCACCGGGGGCACCGGTTCACTGGGTAAAGTGCTCATCAAGAGGCTGCTGTCGAACGAGATGGGCCGCCCCAAGCAGATAGTGGTGCTCTCAAGAGACGAAGCGAAGCAACACGAGATGCGGATGGATTACCAGAACAAGCATAAGGCCACCGACGAAATAATCTACAGAAATTTCCAGGAACTCCTCACATTCCGCATCGGCGATGTGCGCGACTTCCACAGCGTGGCCACCTCCCTCAAGGGGATCGATGTGGTGTTCAACGCCGCGGCCCTGAAGCAGGTGCCCTCGTGCGAGTACTTCCCCTACGAGGCTGTCATGACCAACATCACCGGTCCGGAGAACATCGTCCGTGCTATCCGCGAACTGGAGCTCCCAGTGGAAACGGTGGTGGGCATCTCCACCGATAAAGCGTGCAAGCCCGTTAACGTCATGGGCATGACCAAAGCGATCCAGGAGAGGGTCTTCATCCGCGCCAACATCGACTGCCCGGACACGCGTTTCGTCTGCGTCCGCTACGGTAATGTGCTGGCATCGCGAGGCTCGGTCATTCCCTTCTTCCACGAGCAAATAAAGGCCGGCGGTCCGGTGACGATCACTTCCGCGGAAATGACGCGTTTCCTGCTCAGCCTGAACCAGGCCGTGGACACCATATTCGCAGCGGTCAAGGGAGCCAAGAGAGGAGAGACCTATATCCCTCGCGTCCGTTCCGCGCTGGTCACGGATATTGCAGAGATACTCATCGAGGATCGCAAGATCAAGACGGTCATCACTGGTGTACGACCCGGAGAGAAGATCCACGAGATCCTCGTCTCCGAGGAGGAAGCGAACCGCACCGTTGAGAGGGGCGAGTATCTGGCCATCGGCTCCATCCTGCCTGAGATATTGCAGCACGAGAAGGGGCAGAAGTACTACTGCAGGGAGTTTAGCTCGGCCGACAACCTGATGTCACGCAAAGAGCTGGAGAAGGTCATGCGTTGTAACAGGCTCATGCTCGGCGACGATATGGGTGAGGAGGAGTTGCTGCGATGAAGGTCATGACCGTCCTCGGCACGCGGCCGGAGATCATCCGGCTCAGTAGGGTCGTGCCCAAACTGGACGAGTCATGCGAGCACGTCCTCGTGCATACCGGGCAGAATTACGACGAACGATTGAACGATATCTTCTTCCAGGAGCTGGGTATGCGCGCGCCCGACCACGCGTTCCAGAGCAGGGCGCCCACCGCCATGGAGCAGATAGCTACCATCATCATGGAGGTGGAAGCGTTGCTGCTGAAGGAGAAGCCGGACCGGCTGCTGATATTGGGCGATACCAACAGCGGACTGACCGCTTTCGTCGCCAAGCGGATGGGCGTTCCCGTGTACCATATGGAGGCGGGCAACCGCTGCTTCGACGACCGCGTGCCGGAGGAGGTGAACCGCCGGGTGATCGACCATTCCAGCGATATCCTGATGCCGTACACCGAGCGCAGCCGCGCCAACCTCCTGCGCGAGGGCATCGCTAGCGACCGTATCTTCGTGACCGGGAATCCGATCAAGGAGGTGCTGGACTTCTACGGCAAGAAGATCAGGGCCTCCTCGATATTGTCCCAACTGGGCGTCGAAGAGAACGAATATTTCCTAGTGACCCTGCATCGCGCTGAGAACGTCGACGAACCTGCGCGGCTATCGCGCTACGTCAACGCGCTCAACCGCCTGGCTGCCGAGCATGACATGCCAGTTGTCTGGAGCATGCACCCGCGCACGCGCAGCAAGCTCGCTGACGGGGAGAAGTTGGACAAGAGGATCAAGATCTGTGAGCCGTTCGGCCTCTTCGATTTCGTGCACCTGGAGCAGAAGTCCGCCTGCGTCCTTTCTGATTCCGGAACGGTGCAGGAGGAGTGTTGCATCTTCCATGTGGCCAACGTCACTCTCCGAGATGTTACGGAACGACCGGAGACGGTCGAATGTGGCAGCAACATCATCGCCGGGAGCGACCCGGATACTATCGTCTCCTGCGCCAGGGTGGCGATGGAGAAGACGGGACGATGGAGGCCGCCGGCCGAGTACATGGTCGACGACGTCTCCTCCACGGTCAGGCGCATCTGCCTGGGGTTCAGGCGCTGAGAGCATGGTACTGGTCTCGATCATCATTCCCGTGTACAACGGCTCTGACTACGTGGCCGAGGCGATAGCATCGGCGCTGGCGCAGACGCACCGGGAGATCGAGGTCATCGTGGTGAACGACGGCTCCAAGGACGAGGGGCGTACGGAACAGGCGGTCAAGGCGTTCCTGCCCCAGGTCCGCTACATCTCCAAGGACAACGGCGGCGTGGCCTCAGCGCTCAACGCCGGCCTGGAGGCGGCGCAGGGTGAATACATCTCCTGGCTGAGTCACGATGATGCTTATGAAAAGGACAAGCTGGAGAGGCAATTGACCTTCCTAGGTAGCAATTCTGCCGCGAGCAATATCGTGGTCTACGGCGACACCTGGTTGATGGACGAGACGTCGAGAGTGCATTCGCGTTCCACGCTCCCGCAGGTGCCCCCGACCAAGTTCTTCGAGGCGCTGGTCGGCGGCCGCGTGGTCCACTCCCTGTTCAATTCGGAACCGTTCTTCATGAACGGGTGCACCGCCCTATTTCCCAAGGCGGCATTCGACCGCGCCGGTAAGTTCGATGAGAAGAGGCGGACCACGCAGGACTACGACATGTGGTTCCGCATGAACGCCAGCACGGACTTTGTACGGGGGCCGGGGCCAGTGCTCCGCTCCCGCATCCACAAAGGGCAGGGTACGTATGTGATGCGCAAGGAGATGGTGGCGGAGGTGGACGACCTCTATCTGCGCGCGCTGGACCTGTACGCGCCAGGAGGGAAGTTCGATCTGGACCTGGCAAGGACAGCCTATGCCCTCAAGATGGATTATCGGAGACGGGCGGCCTACGAGAAGGTGAAGGAGATGGCCTGGAGCCGCAAGAAAAGCATTTCCGATGCCAAGTTCCTCATGGGGGCACTGCTCTACAACAAGGGGTTCTCGGTGGCCCGGATCAAGATGGAATCGCTCAGGCGACGGTCGAAGGAGAAAGAAGCGGCCAGGGGGCACAAGGATGGCAACTGAAGAGAAGGTAGTGATCGTCGGACTCGGTTATGTGGGATTGCCAGTGGCATGCGTCCTTGCCGAGGAGGGCTTCCATGTGATCGGCCTGGAAATTGACGCCAAGAGGGTCGCCCTCATCAACAGCGGCGGCAATCCGATCGAAGGAAAGGAGCCGGGACTTAGTGAATTGATCCACAAGGTCATCTCCTCTGGAAGACTGCATGCTAGCACCGATGTCACGGACGCCTGCGGCGCCGACGCCTACTTCGTCTGCGTCGACACGCCGGTCGGAGCAGACCACATGCCAGTGCTCAATTCGCTCCGCTCCGCCTCTGCGACGGTGGCGTCGCTCCTGAAGCGCGGCAGCCTGGTCTCCATCGAATCCACGATCCCGCCGCGGACGATGCGGGAGGTGGTGATCCCCATATTGGAGAAGGGGAGTGGAATGAAAGCCGGTGCGGACTTCAGCGTCTCGCACTGCCCAGAAAGGGTGATGCCAGGGAAGCTGCTCAATAACATCCGCAACGTCAACCGCGTCCTCGGCGGCGTGGACCAGCGATCGGTCGAAATCGCCATGCAGTATTATCGCAAGGTGGTCAGGGCGGATATCTTCCCGACCGACCTGCTCTCCGCGGAGATCTCCAAGACCGTGGAGAACTCCTACCGTGACGTGCAGATCGCCTTCGCCAATGAAGTGGCGCTGCTGTGCGAGAAGGTCGGCGCCGATGTATTCGAAGTACGCCGCCTGGTCAACACCTGCCCCTTCCGCGACATGCACATTCCCGGTGCCGGAGTGGGCGGCTACTGCCTGCCCAAGGATTCCTGGCTTCTGCTTTCCGGAGTCCCGGGCCAAGAGGCCGTGGTCATTCCCGGCGCAAGAGCGGTGAACGAATCCATGCCTGCGCACCTCGCGGCCCTGGCCAGGGAGGAAATGGCTCGGACATCGGGGCGCAAGCGCGTGGCCATCATGGGACTGGCATTCCTGCGCGATTCCGACGACACCAGGAACTCTCCCGCTTTCACAGTGATCTCAGCGCTCCAGGACGAGTGCGACATCGTGGTCCACGACCCCTTCGTCAGGCCGATAGCCGGTATCACACCGGTGCGCGACCAGTGGGAAGCATTGCAGGGCGCCGACTGCGCCATCTTCGTGACCGACCACTCTGCCTACGTGGGCCTGGACCTGAAGAGAACGAAGCAGCTGATGCGCACGCCGCTCATAGTGGACGGTCGCAACCTATTCCAGAAGAAGGAATGCGATGCCGTCGGCATTCGCTACCGGGGCATCGGAAAGGGTTAGCGCAGCATCTTGGCCAGACGCTCGACCGTTTCGTCGATGTCGGCCGCGGTGATGCCGTAGTGGGTCACGAAGCGGACGCAGTCCCGACCGAAGTCGAAGATCAGCACTCCGTGCTTCCTTGCCTCTTCGACGAACTCGACGGCGCTGAGCCCCGTGCCGGCCACGTCGACCAACACGATGTTGGTCTGCACCCTCTTCATGTCGACCAACATTCCGCCGAGGCCGTCGACCGCGACGGCGAAGCGCCGGGCGTTGTCGTGGTCCTCCTTGAGACGGGGGATCATCTTCTGCATCGCCACTAGGCCGGGCGCAGCAATTATCCCGGCCTGGCGCATGCCGCCACCGACCATCTTGCGATAGACGCGCGCCTTCTCGATGAACTCCCTGCTGCCGAGCATCATCGAACCCACCGGTGCGCACAGCCCCTTGCTGAGGCAGAAGTCCAGGCTGTCCACGTGGCGCATGTAATCCTTAACATCGACCCCCAGCGACACCGAGGCGTTGAAGATGCGCGCGCCGTCCATGTGCACCTGCATCCCGAGCTCCCGTGCCGCCTGGGAGACCTCCTCCACCTGGCGCACGGTCCAGCAGCAGCCGCCGGCGCGGTTGTGCGTGTTCTCGATCTCCAGGAGGCGGGAGGGAGGATAGTGCAGCGCGTCATAGTGGCGGACGGCCTCGTAGACCTGACCAGCCGTGAAAACGCCCCTCTCCCCCTTGATGAGGCGGGGAATGCAGCCAGCCAGTGCCGACATGCCGCCGATTTCATAATAGTACATATGGGCGTCGGCCTCGAGGACGATCTCGTCTCCGCGCTTGCAGTGCACCAGCATGGCGATGAGGTTTCCCATGGTTCCCGAGGGCACGAGGAGCGCGGCCTCGGCTCCGAACTTGGCCGCCGCGTAATCCTGGAGTTCATTTACCGTCGGGTCCTCCATCTCCACATCGTCGCCCAGCTTGGCGCCGGGGATGCTCTGCAGCATCTCCTGGGTCGGCAGGGTGACGGTGTCGCTGCGCAGATCTATGGTCTTCATAATGGAACCACGAACGCGCCAATACTCCCTCGTTCTTTAAAGGTGCGGTATTTACTAACAATCCTAGAGGTGCACGACAGTACCGCTGGCCATGGAAACGAGGGCGGCATTGCAGACGCGTAGGTTGGCGATGGCGTCCTCGGCGCCAGCGTTCGGCCTCCCACCCTTTTCCGCCGCGTGCAGGAAATCCTGCAGCTCCCGCTTCAGCGGCTCCTCCTTGCGCACCGCCACCTTCCGTATGTCCAATTCCAGAGGGATGTGGAACATATCGGCCGCGTCCACGTCCTTCAAGGTGGAGGAGGACACTTCCATGCTCTGGTCGGTGTAGTCGATCTGGACGAAGCTCTTGCTGCAGGTGAGCGACATCTTGCGCACTTTCATCGGGGTCAGCCAGTTCACTTCCAGGAATCCGACCGCGCCGCTGTCCATACTCAACAGCAGATTCGCATGGTCTTCGAAATCAGGGTTGCTGCACCTTCCGCCCAGGGCGTAGACGGAAGTGACCTCGGAACCGGTCACGTGCCTCATGACATCGACATCGTGGATGCCCAGGTCCATGACCACCCCGACATCGCGGATGCGGGCGGGATAGGAGGAAACCCTTCTTGTGGAGAGAGAGATGACGCTGCCGAAGCTGCCCGCGGCCACCGCCTCGCGCGCCACGCCGACGATGGGGTTGAACCGCTCGATGAAGCCAGAGGCGATGGTGACGCCCGCCTTCTCGGCCGCCGTCTGCAATGCCGCCGCTTTCTTCGAATCGCCAGTGAATGGTTTCTCCACCAGCAGGTTCACTCCAGACTCAATAGCCTTCATGGCGACCTCGAAATGGGTGCTGGTCGGCGTGCATACGCTGACCGCGTCCACGTCAGTGAGCATCGCGTCGATGTCTTCGAAGACTGGACAGGAGAAGCGCGCGCCGATCTTGCGGGCCTGCTCGCCCATGGCGTCATAGACGCCGGCCAGCTCAGCGATCTCGGAGTAAACGCGGGCGTGATTCTGCCCCATGGAGCCGACACCGATGACACCAACACGCATCATGCCAGCGAATAGACGAGATGGTTAATAGGAATGTGGGTAGGACAATGGCGTTGGAATGGATTGCAGGTGGCCCACGCCGACAACAATAGCGATAACTATCCGCACCACCCTCGGGACCTTGAGTCATATGAAGAAGGACCTAATGGACATTCTCGCCTGCCCCATGTGCAGGCACCACCCGCTGCAGCTGAAGGTCGAGAAGGAGTATGCTAAGGGCGTGCTGGAAGGGCATATTGTGTGCCCCAAGTGCAAGGCCGACTACGTCATCAACGAAGGCATCCCGGACCTTTTGCCTAAGAAGTAAGATTCTAGAGGGAAGCTAGGGCGCGCTTGAGGCGGGCCATGCCCTCCTCGATGTCATCGCGGCTGGCGGCGAAGCTGATGCGCAAATGCCCCTCTCCGGACGGACCGAAGGCGCTGCCGGCGGTCACGGCCACGTGCCCTTTCTCAAGGAGGTGCGCCGCCAGCTCCTCCGAGGGCATCTTCTTCTTGTAGGAGGGGAACAGGTAGAATGCCCCGTTGGGACGGGTCGAGTGCAATTGATGGATGTCCTCCATCAGGTCGCAGATGAGATCGCGGCGCTCCTTGAATTCGCGGATCATCTTCTCCACGTCACCCTGCGGACCGTTCAACGCTTCCACTGCAGCTTTCTGCACGAACGAGGTGACGCAGGTGATGGACTGCATCTGCAACTTGTCCAGCTCCCTGAAGATAACGGGCGGTGCTATGGCCCAGCCGACCCTCCAGCCGGTCATGGCATAGGTCTTGGAGAACCCACCCAAGGTCACGGTCCTTTCGAACATATCGGGGAGAGAGGCGAACGATACCTGTTCGCCCTCATAGATGAGACGCTCATAGATCTCGTCCGAGAGGACATAGAGATCGTTCTCCCTCGCCAGATTCGCTATCTCTTCGAGGTCGCGGCGCTTCGCCACTGCGCCAGTAGGATTGCAAGGGGAGTTGATGACCAACATCCTGGTCTTCTTGGTGATGCTCTCCGAAATGAGCTGAGGGTCCAGACGGTAGCCATCCTCCTCGTTCAAGGCGACATGCTTCACGATGCCGCCGGCGAGGCGCGCGCAGGCGTCGAACGTCCCCCACAGGGGGTCGGGCACGATGACCTCATCTCCGTCATCCACTAGCGCCAGCATGCTCATGAAGATGGCATGCTTGGTAGGAGTGATCAGCACCTGGGAGGGCTGGCAGTGCACATGGTTGGCAGAGCAGATCTTGTCCGCCACCGCCTTGCGCAGCTCCGGGATACCGGAAGAGGGAGTATAATGAGTGAAATGGTCGACCTGGAGGCTCTTGACGCAGGCGTCGGTGACGTTCTGTGGCGTTGGGAAGTCAGGTTCGCCCATGGTGAAGGAGACTATGTCCTTCCCTGCGGCCTTGAGCTTGCTCACGATGTTGGCCATCCGCACCGTTCCCGATTCCGGGAC
>CAZCNG010000007.1:0-30173 GCA_964500045.1 uncultured Methanomassiliicoccaceae archaeon | reverse complement strand
AGAACGTGATCCGCCTCAAGAACACCACCGGCAAGAACATCCAGGTCATCGAATATAGCGACGAACCGGAAGCGTTCATCCGCAACGTGTTCTACAACTACAACGTGCAGAGCGTGGTCATCGAGAACCGCGGCAACATCGTCCATGCGACGGTCACCGTGGACCCGGCGGTCAAGGGAAGGGCCATCGGCAAGAGCGGCCGCAACCTGCGCATCGCCCGCGACATAGTCTCGCGCCACCACAACGTGCAGAGCATCAACATCGCCTAGGTGGGCGTACCTTACCGGGGCGACCCGGACCCGTTCTCTATTTTTCCAGACGAGCGGAAGCGCTCTTCAGAGCCGGCGCCGTTCGACCTCGAGGCGGTCGGCGGTGGGATACTCCTCAACGATGAACGATGGCATGGGCAACGAGGAAGCCAGCTCCTCTAGCACCCAGGGAGCTACCTCCAGCCGGTGTTTTTCCGGATCGAGGCGCACCAGGCGACGGGGCACGCCCTCTTCCCGTAGCAACTCTTGGGCGAGGACAATATCCTTCTCGATCACTCCTTTGAGCAGCGTGCCATCGTCGGTGATCAGGTCGCTGGGCAGAGCGATGCGGCGCGCCCTCCGCTGCAGACGGCGGCGCAGTTGGACGGAGTCTTTGAAGGACGAAGAGCAATAGTGCACTGGGATCCCTCGCACGGTCTCCACCAGATCCAACGCCATCTCTTCGCTGCCGGCTGCGGCCGCGGAGAGGTCGCCTTTGACGCGGAAGCCCTGGTTGCGCATTCTGACCGCATTCGTCTCCGAGAACTCCAGCTCGTTCAGGTTGGCGAAGTCGAATCCGGAAGCGGCGCAGTATTCCAGCAGGGTGCGCAGCTCTCCGCCGCGGCCAGGGATGGCGGGCACCTCGATCCCCGTCGGAATTCCCAGGTCCTTGACCGCTTCCGCCAGACCGGCTCTGGCCGGCTGCGCCCAAGTGGCCGGCGCCGGATGGATGCGCAGCTCGTCCAGGCCCGCTTCCACCAGTTGCAGATAGGCGTCCCGGTCGATGTTGGAAGTATAGAGGTGGATGTGGTGCCGGGGGCCGAACGCCTCCTTGAGGGCGCGGATGTGCGTCAGCGTGCGTTCCAGCACGAAGACCGGGTCGCCCCCGGTGATGCCGGTGCCGCGCGCCCCGATCATCCTGGCCTCCTGGAGCACCTCTTCCATGTTCGATGCCTTGAGCTCGTTGGCGAAGATGAGGTCGCGGCCCCGTTTGCGCGCAGAGATGGGGCAGTAGAAGCAGCCGGTATTGCACTTGCCCGTAACGAGTAGTACCATCTTGGCCCCCTGTTTGCAGATGCGACAGCCCTCTGCCAAGCGGACGCTGTACCTGGAGCCGGCGCCGAATTCCCTGGTCCTCATCGGCCGTACTTCGCGCTGCCGAACATTAATCTTTGCCTGCAGAACTTCTTTATGGGACGAACAGATGCCGACCCCATGTCTCTGCGGCCAGGTAGCAGACTGATCCTAGCGTTGGACGAGACCGATCCGGTGAAGGCCATGGCTGTGGCGCGCCAGACGGCGCCCATGCTTGCGGCCATCAAGGTCAATTGGCCCCTCGTCCTCACCGCGTCGGCCCAGGTCATCGAAGACCTGTCTAGACTGGCCCCGGTCATCTGCGACTTCAAGGTGGCGGATATCCCGAACACCAACCGGCTCATCGTGGAGGAAGCGTGCCGTCGGGGAGCGGAAGGCGTTATCGTGCACGCGTTCACCGGCAGCGACTCAGTAAAGGCTGCGGTGCAGGCGGCCAGGGGCAAGAGCATCTTCGTGGTCACGGAGATGAGCCATCCCGGCGGGGCCGAGTTCACCGCCCTGCACGGCGATCGGTTCGCCTCCATGGCCTCGGAGAATGGCGCCGCGGGCATCATCGCCCCGGCGACGCGGCCGGAACGGATAGCGGCGCTGCGTAAGATCATCGGCAACCTGCTCATCCTCTCCCCTGGAGTGGGCGCACAGGGCGGCAGCGCCACGGCGGCCCTCCGCATGGGGGCGGACTATGTTATTGTCGGCCGGTCGATCTACGAGGCTGCGGACCCGCGCAGGGCCGCGCAAATGCTCGACGAAGAGATCCGTGCCTTCCTCGATTCATCGTGAACGATGCATCGGACGACGAGGCCAGAATTGAATGCTGGCTATCCCCATCTAAACAATGTATTTATAGCAAGTGGGGTATCGCAAGCGCAGGTTTTCCAATATAGGGAGTAATTGCAGATGGCGACCAAAGAAGGAGTGACTAAGGCCTCTGCCCAGGGAACTGGTCTGTTCTCATCGCTCAGGAAGAGCGGCGAGGGCTGGCTGGCAAGGAACTGGCAGACGGTACTGGTGATGGCTCTAATACTCCTCCTGGCAATGTTCCTGAGGAGTTATTTCGCGTACTCTGCCTCCGTTGAGAATGGGGCGTACCTAGTCTCCGGAGGCTCTGACTCATACTATCACATGCGGGTCATAGAGCACGTCACCCAAACTGGTCAGCACCTGACCTTTGACGATCTGCTCAACTACCCGTTCGGGATGAGGAATCCCCGTCCACCGCTCTATGATTGGTCGGTGGCCGTCAGTGGTGAAGTGATCAGTGGAATAACCGGATCTGCCGCTGCAGATGGCTGGGGCGTCGCTCTGGTCTTCTCCACCGCCATCTGGGGCACCCTGACCGTCATCCCGGTCTACCTCATCGGCCGCAGCGCTTTCGGCAACAAGGCTGGCATCCTAGCGGCGTTCCTGTTCGCGATCATGCCCTCTCACATCGAGAGGAGTATCCTTTCCAACGCTGACCATGACGCCATGATCCTGTTCTTCATGGTGTTCGGCTTCTATTTCCTGTTGCGCGCCCTGCAGTCTCTCAAAGGCACTAAATGGGTCGCTTCTTGGACCGATAGAAAGACCATCGTCCCTGGCCTCAAAGCCTTCGCCGGGGAGAACCGCGTGCCGCTCATCTTTGCTATGATGGGCGGGGTATGCGTATCCGCTGTAGCCATGATCTGGACAGGTTACACGGAATTGATAGTCATCATCCTGATCTATTTGCTCGTGCAGCTGATCATCGACCGTCTGCGCAACTCCGATTCCATGGGTTCCATGCTCGTGGTCGGCACCATGTTGCTGACCGCCTTTGTGCTCATGGCCCCGTTGTACTGGCAGATGAACTACTGGACGCAGTGGTTCGACATACCATTCTACCTCTTCCTCGTCGCCATGATCGCCAGTGCGATCTTCGTCGTCACGAGGGATCTACCTTGGGCGCTGGTGCTCCCCAGCATCATCGTCCTCGCCGTGGTCGGCCTGCTGGCCTTGTCCATCTTGGCCCCCAGTCTGTTCGAGGCGGTCATCACCGGCCAGGGCTACCTGGTCAAGAGCAAGCTGTATTCGACCATCAGTGAGGCGCAGCCGCCGGTGTTCTCGAACCTGGCGCTATCTTTCGGTGCGCTCACCTTCTGGCTAGCTGTGTTCGGAGTGATCTACGCCGCCACCCGCATCCCGAAGAATACCGCACCCTTCTTCATCTTCCTGGTCGTGTGGACGGCCGCGTCCATCTATCTTGCCTCCTCGGCCGCGCGTTTCCTGTTCAATGCCGCTCCGGCCTTCGCCGTGATGGCGGGATGGATCCTCGCGCAGGTCATGGTCTGGATCAAGCTGGATGAGGTCTTCAAGAACATGCGCGCCATGAAGGGGGGCGTCTTCAGGAACTTCTACCGGGCGATCAAGTTCCGCCATGTGGCGGTAGTGCTGATCGTAGCCTTCCTGGTCATCACTCCCAATGTCTGGACCGCGGTGGACTCTTCCATCTCCAACCAGCAGAAGAAGCAGTATGACCAGCAGATCTACAACGGCATGCCCTCCTTCATCCGGCCGGTCGAGAGCGTTTATCAATCGTCCATCGACAATGGCACGACCTGGTATCTCGGCGCGTTCGGCTACAGCGTGACGCAGCCCGATACCTATTGGCCCGCCGCCTGGCGCTGGTTCAACGCCCAGGATACCAATCTGAGCGATTCCGACAAACCGGCGTTCCTCTCCTGGTGGGACTATGGTTTCGAAGCCATACAGGAAGGCAACCATCCGACCGTCGCGGACAACTTCCAGAATGGCTATGAGATGGCGGGAAGCTTCCTCATGGCCCAGAACGAATCCCAAGGCATTGCCCTGTTCATCGTCCGCCTGCTGGAGAAGCACGGCTGGCAAGACCAGGCCATTGTCACGGCCATAACCGCCTCCGGTGTGAACTACACGGCGTTCGCCAACTATATGGCCAACCCCAAGGCGGACATCGCCGTCGTCATGAACAACCAGGCCAAGTATGGCCCCTACCAGATGGATCCGTCCAGTGCGGCCAGCGCCGCCAATGCGCGTCTGGTGACCTCCATGTTCGAGCTGACCACCATCAGCCAGGATAAGTTGGTCGATCTGTACCACAACGTGCGCGACATCACCGGCACCGAGGTCGGCTACTACGCGGTCGATAACCGCCTCTTCCCATACTCGGCCACGTACACCAACATCTTCTTCGCGCCTGCTAAGCTGTCGGACCACCGGATAGATGCCACGACCGGGATCCCGATCGACTTCTACCAGATCTACGCCGTGGACCAGTATGGCAACAAGTACACGCTGAACAACGTGACCGACACCATGACCATCGTGTCCTATGCGATAGAGTACAAGCAGATGTTCTACAACTCCCTGCTGTACCGTGCCATGATGGGATTCGGGCCAGCGGATCTGAGCCTGACGACCCAGGGCATACCTGGAATCTCTGGATCCCTGTCCGGCTACTCGCCGCTGCAGGGCTGGAACATGACCCACTTCAAGATGGTCTACCGTACGGCGTACTTCAATCCCTACACCGACTACGTCAACCACTCGGCAGACTGGTCCGCCATCAGCTATGAGCAAGGCCTCTATTATCAGGCCCTGATCAATGCGAAGCAGATGAATGGCACCGTCGATCTGTCCTCCGCCGCGTCCTACGCTCAGGCGGGCGGGGTCGTCTTCCTGCAGTATTATGATGGCGCCATCATCGAAGGGGATGTGAAGACCGAATCCGGTACTCCCATGGCCAATATATGGGTCAGTGTGCAGGATGAGAACAATATCACCCACATGACCGTCATGACCGATGCCACCGGGCACTATCGCATCCTGGCGCCCTTCGGCAAGAATGCCACCGGCGAGGGTGTCAAACTGATCTACTCATACGGCAAGCTCAACCAGCTGACGCAGACGGCCACCATCATCAAGACGGTCAACTACAACATCACCTACGCCATGGCCATGCGCCAGGCAACGGTGGGATCGGGTTTCCTGGTCGCGGCTGAGGCGGTCATCCCGCCGTGGATCATCAACGGTAGCATCTCCCTGCCCGGAGCGGACCTGAAAGGTCTCGTCTTCTGGGACATCAATGGGGACGGCTCCTACAGCGACGGCGACATCATCATCGAGGACGCCACCGTCGTCATCGAGAACAAGACCTCCGGATTCCGCATGGAGACCAAGACCTCCCTCGCCGGCTATGCCTTCACCGGCCTGGCCCCGAAGGTCGTTAACGTCTATGCCATCGTCAATGGCCACACCATCACTAGCACGGCGACCGACCTGATTCCTAACTCCAATAACACTCGCAACGTGGCGATCAGGCCGGCCAGCATTTCCGGTACCCTGCGTCTGCCATCCAGCGTGCTGGCCTCCGGAGTGGACCTGCAGCTGAAGGACCTGACCAACGGCACTGTGATGAGCACCGTCAGCGATGCTGCGGGCAGGTTCTCCTTCACCATGCTGCTGCCAGGCAATTACGCCCTCAGCGCCGCTGACCCCAACTTCACCCTGGGAACTCAGGCCTTCAGCCTGATCCAGAATGAAAAGATCGACAAGACGATCTATGTGGGCAATGCAGTGCAGGTGACCGGTCAGGTCACCTACAATCTTTCCGCAGTGCCCTACGCCAAGGTGCTCCTCAGCAATGAGCTGCGCCAGATCTGGGCTGATGCGGATGCCTTGGGCCATTATTCGATCACCGTGCCTGCCGGATCCTATACGATATACGCCATCGCTTACATGGACGGGGTGCAGCTTGCCTATCTGGATGTATTGAACACCTCCATTCCGCTAAGCCGTGATCTGACCATGTCTGTCACCAAGGTCTTGAGCGGCAAGGCGTTGTACAACAACGTCTCGGCGACCAGCGCCAACGTGGTGCTGACCAACGCCCTCTCCGGGGCCGTGCTGAGGTCCGTCAGCAACAGCACGGGCGGATTCATGTTCGTGGTGCCTCAGAGCTCCGGAGCTGCCTATCAGCTCTATGTCGGGGCGACCTCCAAGGGAGCCTTCTGGGAGAATATCAGCTTCGCGCAGAGCCTGGTGGCCAACTACACCCTGCAGACCTCGGCCTGGGTCAATGGCACGGTCTGGTACGATAGCAACCACAATGGCGTGATGACCACTGCCAAGGGTATGCAGAACGCCCTGGTGACGGTCATCAGCAAAGGCGCAATGGTCAACTTCGTGACCTCGTCGACGGGCAATTACAATATCGTCTTGCCCAGGAACGGGACCTACGCCTTTGCCGTGTCCATCTCGGACTTTGACACGCAGGTCTTCGTCGTTGACAACCTTCAGGCGGACCTGCAACAGAACTACTCCATGGTACCCAGCCTGAGGCCGGTCTCCGGCACCGTCAGCGGCCTGCCGGTCGAAGTGACCTTCAGCTTTGATGCCGTGGCCGGTTCCGGCGGAGACACCCAGGGAGTAACCACCGTTAACAATGGGGAGTTCTCGACCAGCCTACGTCCGGGCGTCTACGTGGTCAATCTCGACCAGAACGTGACCCTTGACTCGGACTTGGCCAAGTATCAGCTGCTCCACCCCATGACCCTCACGATCGCCATCGGCGATGTGCCCACGATCATCCTGCTGGATGCCGTGGAGCGGGTCCTGGTCAATGGCACCGTGACCGCTGGTAACGCTACCCTGCGCTACATGTCGCCGATCTTGGACGACACCACCTTCGCGACCAATGGAACCTATTCGGTCTACCTGCAGAGGGGCGAGTATACCCTCTGGGGCCTATTGAACGGAACACCCGACCTAGCTCTCTTGGAGAAGGTCTCCGTCCTCGACCCGATGGCGCATGATGCCGTGTTCACGAATGCGGCATTCACCGTCTCCCTGGACCTGAAGTATCTCGGACAGGCGGCGGGCGTGCCGATATCCTATAGGCTCGATGCGGCCAGCGGTGCCTGGTACCTCGGAACGACCGTGGTCAACGGCACTTCTATGGTTCAGTTGCCTGCCGGTACCTATGACATCCTCGTGGACGAAAGGACCGTGGCCACCATCAACGGCAATCCCCGCTACTTGATATTCGGAGTAGTACCTGGCTCCAGCTTCACAGTGACTGAGAATATCGTCGTGCCCGTGTCCATGACCCGTGCCTACGACAACTCTACCATCACTGGATTGCCGGCAGGTACCTCGGTCCGCTTCCTGGCCATGAACGCCACGGCCATGAGCGTGCCCTACCAACCGTCGTCGTTCGTGCTCGGCCTTGCTCCGGGCATATATAGCGTATATGTGAAGGAGGACCTCGGTACCAATGTCTACCTGGGCCAGGTGACCATCGCACCCTATGTGACCCACATGTTCAACACGCCGCTCGTGCCCGGCGTCCAGGTAGTGGGAACCGCCAGCATCGCCGGCGCAGGCACCCAGGCCATCGTAACCTTCTCCAATGCAGGGGCTACGGCCGATATCGCCACCTTTGCGGACGGAACATACGGGATATACCTGCCTGCGGGCACCTATGCCGCCGTCGCTTCGACGACCATCACCGACCGGGGCGTCAACATCACCTACCGCGACTCGACCACGGTCGTCGTCAGCGGTACCGTGGTGGGGGCTAGCTTCGACATGCAGAAGGTCGTCGACCATGGTGTCAAGCTTGAATGGAACGCCCAGGAGCGCAGGATCATCAACCCCGGCGAGACGGCCACCTACAACATCAAGGTGACCAACACCGGTAATGTGGATGACACCTACAGGCTCTCGACGTACAAGTATGGCTGGAATATCACCATACCGGCCAACGTCACCGTGCCCTATGGCAGCAGCGTGACCGTGATCATGAATTCGACTCCCGAGCTCGGGTCGAGGGCCGGGTCCATCACCATAGATGTGACTGGAACCTCCTTGAACGACGTGACCGCCATTGGCAAGGTCACGGTTTCGATCGAGGTCCGTGCCAACTACGGGGTCAATATGACCTACTCCAAGGCGGAGACGGTCACTACCAGTGCCTATGTCTACGATGTCATCCTGAAGAACACAGGCAACCTCCTCGACACCTATGCGGTCAGCGTGAGCAATCGCGCCTACCTGGAGGAGAACGGCTGGAATGTGACGTTGAAGTATTCCACCGCCAACTATGCCGATGCTATCTCGGTGCGTCTCACCGCAGCTGAAAGCGGAACCGTGTTGGTCCGCCTGGTGCCAATCCGCCCAGTGCCGAACCCGTCGGTCCAGGTCGTTCTGGTGGCCTCCTCGGGAGGCAACCCATCGGTGTCGACCTCCCTACCCTTCACGCCTGAATTCCCCAACCTGTCCGTGGTCGGGAACACCTTCAGCGTGACCGGTCCGAAGGTCAACGCCGCTGACTTCCAAGTTCCGGGCGACACCTACATCCTGCTCGGGGTGTCGGTGCTGCTTGTGGCCTTTGTTGTCATCGTATCATTGCGCAAGGGGGTGTTAGGACGCGGAAAGCGCTGATTATCTTGCTGGTGGCGATGCTGCTCCTGCCGGCGTTCGTCGCCACGCAGGTCAGGGCCGATGACGTACCTATGACCATGACCATTGATGGGCCGACCACGGTCGGTGTCGGCGAGGTCAAGGTCTATAAGGTATCGATCTACGGCGGTCCCGCCGAGAGCGGCAATGGGACCTACAAGTACACGGCTGTGTTGGGAGGCACCAATACCGTGCAGGCCAAACTGACGCCCGGTTCCGCTGGCCCGACGCGCAACGGCACCTTTAGCTTG
This sequence comes from uncultured Methanomassiliicoccaceae archaeon, assembly GCA_964500045.1. Lineage (GTDB taxonomy): Archaea > Thermoplasmatota > Thermoplasmata > Methanomassiliicoccales > UBA472 > CAZCNG01. The sequence continues at coordinate 21,121 of CAZCNG010000007.1, read as the reverse complement.
ACCTTCACTGCGCCCAGTGTCGCTAGCAATATCCAGATCATTGTCACGGCGACATCGAGCAACGTCACCGCCAACCTGACGCAGACGCAGCAGATCAATGTCAACGTGGTCGTACCCGTCGTGCTCACTGCCAACATCAAGAACACCGGGAACGTCTCCATTCTAGGCGTACCAGTGTACTTCTATCTCTATCACGGGCAGATAGGCAACGACACCATCTACAACACCACGGTGAACATCAACGCCGGTGCCACGGTCGCTGTCACCTACAATTGGACCCAACCGAGACTGGCCCAGGGAGCGAATACCATCCAGATGGTGATCGATCCCGACAACCAGTTCGTGACCTTCCAGGAAGGCGGCACCGTCAAGAGCGTGACCATCTACTACGGCGACAATCCGTATGGATTGACCAACACCATGCTGTGGATATTGGTCATCATCCTGGTCGTGCTCGCGTTCCTGGTGTGGCGCCGCCCCTCGAAGAAGAAGGGCAGCAAGGGCAAGAAGGGCAGCAAGGGCAAGAAATAATCCCGCCCCGATCAAACCTTTTCTCGCTTCTCCTATTTCTATAGGAAGGCGGACGCGCTGCCAAGGATCCTAGATGAAGAAATGGAATGAGGCACCAGGTGCCTTGGTTCACTGCTTCAGGCAGGAGCGTTCGATCCTATCCTCGAGGCGCTTCGACGAGATGGCTACGGCGACTTCGCCGCGCGTCTTCTCTAGGAGCGATCGCGCTACGTCCTGCTTCCTGCGGATGGAGACGATCGCTTCCGGGTAATCGAAGCGCATGATGACCTGGTACAGCTCCTCCATGAGGTCCAAGGTCTTCTCCGCCTTCTCGGTGTCGCCGTGGCGCAGCGCTTCCAACGCCATCCGCCTCATCTCGCCGATGGAATCGGCCATGCCCTGCAGATATGCGGGCACGTCCACGTCGATCTCGTCCGGGGATGGTATCTTCCTCCCCTGGGCGATGGCCTTGAAGATCGCGGCCTCCGCCATCTCTTGCATCGCGTCCTGCACGATGCCGGTGTACCAGAGGTCCTTATGGTCCGTCAGTAGACTGCGGAGGCGCTGCGCCTCGTCCATGGCCTCGTTCAGCATCCCCTCCACCTCCCCGCCCTTGTGCAGCGCATGGATGGCGCTGCCGCTGAGGCGGATGATGGCACGGGACGATTTGATGGCGATCTCTCGAAGCGTGTCCTTCTCGTCCAGGCGTTCCTGCATGTCGGCGACGATGCGCTCCAGATCGCTCATGGGGACCCCCTTATCCTGGCCTGACGGTCGATCTTCTGGCGCAGGATGTCCGGCCGCCCGATGTCGTGGCGGACGTAGATCGCCTCGCCCTTGACCTGCTTCAGGGCCGCCTCGCAGCGCCTTTCCGCCTCGGCGATGTTGGCCCCGATGCCCACCACGCCGACGGCGCGGCTGTGGGTGGTGGTGATGACCCCATCCACCTCGTTGACCGCCGCATAATACGCCCTAGCACCCTCGCGGCGTATCGCCGTCTCATCAACCCGGATCTCCCGATCGGCCATCGGCTTCTCGCCATAGCCGCTCGGGACCACGTACTTGCAGACGCTCGCTTTCTCCAGGAACTCCACACGCATCTGCGCCAGGCGGCCGTTGGTGATCGCCTCGCATACGGATGGGAATGGTGTCTTCAGCAGCGGCAGGACGTTCATCGCCTCCGGGTCGCCGAAGCGGGCGTTGAACTCGATCACCTTAGGGCCGGTGGAGGTGAGCATGAACTGGCCGTAGAGTATGCCGCGATACGGAGTGCCTTCCTTGGCCAGCGCCGCTATGACCTTGGAGATCACATCCTTCGCCTGGTCCCTTTCCGCCCGATGGACGAATGGCAGCAGATGGTCTTCGGCCGAGTAGGAGCCCATGCCCCCGGTGTTCGGCCCCTGGTCTCCTTCGAAGGCGCGCTTGTGATCCTGGACCAAGGGCATGATGGCGATGTCCCTCCCGTCGCAGAAGGCCATGAGGGTGAACTCTTCTCCTTCCGCCTTCTCTTCCAGCACGACGCCGCCCCCGCCCATCTTGGTGTCGAAGATCTCCTTGACGTAGGCGAGCACCTCGGACTTGTCTTTGAGCTGCTCCCCTTCGACCTTGACGCCCTTGCCACCCGTTAGTCCGACCGGCTTGACGGCCACCTCATGGCCTAGTCCGTCGACGTAGCGGCGGCATTCATCGTAGGCATCGAAGTAGGCGAAATCTAGATTTCCGGGAATGTGATGGCGGCGCAGCAGCTCCCTCGCGAAGCTCTTCGACGTCTCCATCCGCGCTGCCGCCTGAGAAGGACCGACGCAGGGGATGCCCGCCTTTTCCAGCGCATCCGCGAGGCCGACCTCCAGAGGCGCCTCCGGACCGCACACGGCCATCTCCACACCGGCGACCTGCGCCGCCTGCAACACGGCGCCGACATCGATCTCCTTGACCAGAGCCACGCTCTTTGCCAGCTTGGCTATGCCGGGGTTGCGGTTCTTCATGGCCGCATGGACTTCCGCTCCGCCATCTGCCAAAGCCGCCGCTATGGCATGCTCGCGCCCACCGCCACCGATGACCAAGACCTTCATTTCCTATCGGAAGGGCAAGCTTGTAGACATTTAATAAACATGCCTGCGGCCACCATCGGTTTTTTCTCCTCATCGACCAATGCTAACTGGATGAGACCCGACGCGAGTGACGAATGGACGCGCTTGTACGCGTCGAACCCAGCGACGTGGAGTCAGCAGCCCACCCCTCTCTTCTACTTTATGCTGGAGCAGCTGGGCGATCGGGCTCGTGGCCTCTCCGTGCTCGAAGCGGGATGTGGCTACGGCAGGGACGCCTTGGCCTTGGCGGACCATGGCATGCAGGTGCTGGGCGTGGACGTGGCGGGCAATGCCATCGCCGCCGCCCAGGGAAGGGCGGAGCAGCGCAAAAGTCCGGCCGAGTTCGCCTGCCTGGACCTCGGTGAGGTGGAGGGGACCTTCGACGTCGTCTACGCCGCTAACCTGTATCAGGTGATGGACGCGGAGACCAGAAGCCGCTTCCGTCGCATCGTATATGGACTGCTGCGACCGCGGGGCTTCTTCTTCCTGATGTCCCTGTCGACCAGTGATCCAGATGATTTCGGCCGCGGCGTCCCGGTGCCGAACGAGGAGAATACATTCCGGCGAGAGAAGCTGTTGCACTTCTGCACCGAGGAGGAGTTGCGTGGCGACTTCGGCACCTTCGAGATCCACGCCCTCAAGGAAAGGGCCTATGACGAACCGCATGCTGGCGGTGCGGTGCACCATCACATCTCCTGGTTCCTCATGGCCCGGAAACCATGAACGCAATCAGAGGATCATGGCCTTGAGGATCTCTTCTAAACCTTCCCCGGTGCGGACGCTGCTCAGGAGCAGCTCCTTGTCCGGGCGCAGGCGCTGGTAGTCCTTCTGCAATATCGTTGGATCGACCTCCATGTACTTGGCCAGGTCGACCTTGTTGAGCACCGCGATATCGGCCCCGTTGAAGATCATGGGGTGCTTGCGCACCATGTCGTCCCCTTCGGTCACAGAGATGACCACCATTCTGCGGTCCGTGCCCAGGGGAAAGTCCGCCGGGCACACGAGGTTGCCGACGTTCTCGATGAAGACGAACTCGATGCCGCTCAGATCCATCTTTTCTAGGGTGTGGTCCACCAGATTGGCGTCCAGGTGGCACTCTTTGCCGGTGTTCGCGTTGTAGGCGCGGATGCCCGCCTGGCGGAAGCGGTCATAATCGTCCTGTCCAGTAACGTCGCCGGCGATGACCGCGCTCTCGATGCCTTTCTTCTTGAGGATCTTGGCCAGGGCGATGATCATCGCCGTCTTGCCGGAGCCGATGGAACCCATGACGTCCACCGAGCGGATGCCAGCGCGCTTCAGCTTGGCGTGGTTGTGGTCCGCCAGGTGACGGTTCTCGGCCAGGAAGTCCTTCTCCATGCTGATGCTGGTGACCTTGTGCACGAACGGCAAACCGCGCTTCCCATCATAAGCATTTTCACCCGTTGCCGCGCAGCGGACGATGCAATCTCCTGCGAAAGATGATAATGCGCCTCATCCTTTGCCGATGCATGCAGGAGATCACCCTAGAACTATACGACGCTGCAGCCTGGAGAGCCTGGCTGGAGAAGAACCACTCGAACAACGTGGTCGTCTGGCTGGTGCTGGGGAAAGAATCGTCGCCGAAGAGGGGGCTGACGTACCAGCTGGCGTTGGACGAGGCGATATGCCATGGCTGGATCGACAGTCGGACGAAGGGCATCGATGACCTGAAGCATGTCGTCCGGTTCACGCAGCGCCGTCCCGGCGGCAGGTGGTCCGTAACCAATCTCCGCAAGGCGCAGTCGCTCCTGGAGGAGCACCGGGTGACCCCGTGGGGAAGGGCCACCATGCCAGAGGACCTCGATGCGGCCTTGAGCGAAGCTGAGGACAGGGACGCCTCCGAACTGGAGCCGCCGCCGGAGCTGCGCGTGCGGCTGGAGGAGGAAGGGCTTCTGGAACAGTTCCTGGACATGGCACCTTCGCTCAAGCGTTCTTTCAACATGTGGGTCTCCCAAGCCAAGGCCGGACCGACGCGGGACAAGCGCGCTGCCGAGGCCGTGCATCGCCTGCGCCAAGGCGAGCTCCTCGAGCACATGACGAAATGGAAGCCCAAATAGGCAATGAGTTTATGAGATGAAGTCAATCACTCGCTGGTCCGAATGACATACTCCCAGATGGCCAAGCAAAAGCTGGCGGCAGCCGCGGCGGCCGAAGGCGACCAGGTCCAGGTCAGCAAGGACGGCAAGCAGTTCCGCGGCGTGCTCATGCCGCACCATGCCTTCAGCGACCCTGATGTGGTCGTCCTCAAGCTGAAGAGCGGCTACAACCTGGGCATCAGATTCGATCCCGGTTCCACGATCGAGGTCGTCGAGAAGGCAATGGAGCGCCATCCCAAGGCGAAGCGCGGCGGCGAGTGCAAGGGCCGGCGCATCGCCCTGCTCGGCACCGGCGGCACCATCGCCTCCTACGTTGACTACCGCACCGGCGCGGTGCACGCGGCGCTGTCTCCCGATGATCTTGCGGCCACCGTTCCGGAGCTGGCCGAGATCTGCGACCTGCGCGCCAAGGTCGTCTTCTCCATCTTCAGCGAAGATCTGGACCCGGCCGCGTGGCAGAAACTGGCGCGGGAAGTGGCGCTGGCGATCGCCGACGGCGCCGAAGGGGTGATCATCCCGCACGGCACGGACACCATGAGCTACACCGCCGCGGCGCTCTCCTTCATGTTGCAGGACGTGCCCGTGCCGGTCGCGCTCGTGGGAGCGCAGCGCTCTTCCGACCGGCCGTCCAGTGACGCTTATCTCAACCTCATGGCCGCGGCCCGCTTCGTCTCGCAGGCCGACGCCGCCGGCGTTTTCGTCGTCATGCATCACACTTCCTCCGATGCGGACGTGGCTGTACATCTAGGAACGAAGGCCCGAAAGATGCACACCAGCCGCCGCGACGCTTTCCAGAGCATCAACGCTGAAGTGGCGGCCACGGTGTCTCACGATGGGGCGGTGACGCTGCGTCCCGGCATCAGAAAGCGCGGCGGAACGCTCGTTCTCAGGGACGGAATAGATGAGGACGTCGCCCTGGTGCACTTCTATCCGGGCATGGGGCCGGAAGTGTTGCGCGCGATACTGAAGGAGAGCAGCGGCTGCGTGGTGGCCGGCAGTGGCCTTGGCCACGTGTCGCACAAGCTGATCCCGGTGCTGGCCGAGGCGGTCCAGGAGGGCAAGCCCGTCGTGCTCGCCTCCCAGTGCCTTTTCGGTCGAGTGAATCTCAACGTCTACGATACCGGCAGGGATCTCATCACGGCCGGCTGCATCCCGGCCGAGGATATGCTCCCCGAGACCGCTTGGGTCAAACTGATGTGGGCCATGGGCCAGTCGGAGGACATGGACGAGGTGCGGAAGTTGATGGCGACGGACCTGTGCGGAGAGATCGCGTGGAGGAGGTATATCGATGCATAAGTTGACCTGCGGCATCGAGATCCATCAGCAGCTGGATACGGAAAAGCTGTTCTGCCATTGCCGCTCCGGGCTGAGCGACGAGGAGGCCAGCGGAGAGCTGCACCGGCAGCTGCGGCCCACGCAGAGCGAGATGGGCGAGATCGACCGCGCCGTGCTGGCGCAGGCGGAGCGCAAGATGCGTTTCCGCTACCAGGTCGTCAAGTCGCACTGCTGCCTGGTGGAGGCGGATGAGGAGCCGCCGCATGACGCCAACGCGGAAGCGATGCGCACCGCGCTGCAGGTGGCCGCCATGCTCAACTGCTCCTTCGCCGACGAGGTGCACTTCATGCGCAAGCTGGTCATCGACGGCTCGAACACCAGCGGCTTCCAGAGGACAGCGCTGGTGGCGCTGGACGGTTCCATGGAGGTCGGCGAGCGGAAGATAGGCATCCTTTCCGTGTGCCTGGAAGAGGACGCCGCGCGCAAGGTGGAAGCGAAGGGGCAGGAGGTCACCTATCGTTTGGACCGGCTGGGCATTCCGCTGATCGAGATCGCCACGGCGCCGGACATGCACGATCCTGAAGAAGTGAAGGAGGTCGCCATCCGCATCGGTTCCGTGCTGCGGGCGACGCGCAAAGTGCGCCGCGGTCTGGGCACGATACGGGAGGACATCAACATCTCCATTCCGGACGGCGCGCGCATCGAGATCAAGGGAGCGCAGGACCTGGCGTTACTGCCAGAGTACGTGCGCCGTGAGATGGAGCGGCAGGCGTCGCTGTTGGAGATCAGGGAAGAGCTGCGTGGGCGCGGGACCGCAGCCCCGGAGGTGGCGCTGGTCGACATTTCCGAAACGCTGAAAGATTCTAAGTCGAAGGTGATCAGCGGTGCTCTGGCGAAGAAGGGTCGCATCTTTGCCGCTAGACTTCCAGGCTTCGAGGGCGTCATGAAGGGAAAGGAGGGCCGCTGGCGCCTGGGCGCGGAAATGGCGCAGTACGCCCGTGCCATGGGCGTTGCCGGCATATTCCATTCTGATGAATTGCCCGCCTACGGCATCACGCCGGAGGAGGTCGCCTCCATCAGGAAGGCGCTCTCCTTAGCGGAGAGTGAAGGTTTCGCCCTGTGCGCCGACGAGGCCCGCAAGGCCGAGGCCGGTCTGAAGGCGGCACTGCGTCGCGCTGGAATGGCTCTGCAAGGCGTGCCAGAAGAAACGCGTGACCCGCAACCGGACGGCAGCAGCACCTATAGCCGTCCGTTGCCCGGAGCGGGCCGCATGTACCCGGAGACGGACGTGAGGCCGATCATCATCAACGCGGCCATGGCGGCCGAGTTGCGTTCCGATCTTCCGGAATTGCCGGAGGCCAAGGCCTTGCGGTACGCGAAGGAGTTCGGTATCAGCGAACAGCAGGCCCGGCAGATCGTCCGTGAGGGCCGAGATGAGATCATCGAGGCGGCCGCGGGCATGAATCTGGCCGCGGTCGGCGCCCGCACGCTGCTGAGCACCTTACCGGAGCTGGAACGGGAAGGCTGCAAGGTCGAGGACACCGCCATTCTAGCGGCGTTGCGCTCCTTGGCGGACGGCGCTTTTGCCAAGGAGGCGCTGCCGGACGTGCTGCGCAAGATGAGCAGTGGTTGCGACGTGGTCAAAGCCGTGGCCGACCTCGGATTGGGCAAGGTGGACGCCAGCGAGGCCGCGGCCATCGTCCGTGCGCTGGTGGAGCAGAGGGCCGACTTCGTGCGCGCCAAGGGAGCGGCCGCCGTCGGACCGTTGATGGCACCGGCCATGGCGGAATTGAAGGGCAAGCTGGAAGGCAAGGCGGTCAGCGACCTGCTCAAGCAGGAGATCGAGCGGCTGCTCAAAGGTTGAGTTGCAGCACGCGCAGCGTTTCGAAGAAGAGCACGGTGCGGGTGCATTCGCACTGCTGGAACGGTAGCAGCAGCTCCTGCAGACGATGCGGTTCCATGTCCGAGGAGACGACGATCAGTATCCTGCCCCCGGGCAGAAGATGCACGGGCGCCTCTTGCAGAAATCGGGTCAATATGTCGAGGCCCCCGGCGCCGCCGGCCCAGGAGAGGTCCTCTTGGCCCTTCACCTCTCCTTCCAGATAGGGCGGATTGAAGATGATGAGATCAAAGGCGTCCGGCACCGCAGTGAAGAGGTCGCTCTCCCTGACCTCCACCTTCATTCCGTTGCGTTGCGCGTTGGCGCTGGTGCAGCGCACGGCGAGCGGGTCCAGGTCCGTCGCCACCACCGAGGCGCCGGCGTCAGCGCAATGGAGCGCCACGAATCCGGTGCCGCAGCCCATCTCCAGCACGCGCAGGCCGGTGACGTCCTGCACCGCCTGGAGCAGGAGCTCGGAGTCCTCCTCCGGCCCGTAGACATAGGGGCAACGGGCCACCTCGATGCTGCTGTTCCGCTTCATTTCCGTTCCCGCATCGGCAAGGGTTGATAATCCACTTACTCCTTTTGGCGGTCGATGGATTTGGTCGTGTACGTGGCCGCGGCGGTCACCGTGGCGGGCCTAGCGCTCGGTTTCTGGAAGCGCATTTCGTACACGATGCTGTTGCTCTTTGCCTGCACCGCGGTCTTCATTCTGACCGCGTTGACCACCGGCTATGGCTACTATTACTCCTACTCGCCGGTGCAGCTGGACCTTTCTCTAAGGGCGATATACCTCACCCAGGGGAACGATCTCTACACTCTCTACACGAACATGTTCGTGCACGCCGACGTGGTGCACCTGCTGGTCAACATGATGTTCCTCTTCCTCATCGGCATGCAATTGGAGGAGAGAGTGGGCAAGCGCCGCTTCGCCGTCTTCTATTTTGTCCCCGGCGTCATGGGCGGCCTCTTGGAGTGTTTCCTCCTTGGAGGATCGTCGACGGTCCTGATCCTCGGTGCTTCCGGGGCCATCTCCGGTATCATGGGGGCGATGCTTTTCCTGTACCCGCGCGACGAGATACCGATGTTCATCGGCCCGCTCTTCCTACCGCGGGTCTCGGTGATACTGTCCGTGGGCAGCTGGTTTGCCATCCAGATCGTCATGGTCTTTCTGGGCGGGAGCAACGCCTTCGCCGGGGGTGGCGTGGCCTACGGCGCACACGTGGGTGGCTTCGTGGCCGGTCTGTTCCTCGCCGCGGCACTGCCGAAGCCGGCGGGCCGTGAGAAGATCAAGGCCGATGCAGCCGAATTGACCGTGCTGGCGACGACGCCAAAGCTGCAGGCGGACCTGGAGCGGATCCAGGGTGAAGAGGAACCGGCCGTGCGCAAGGCATGGCTGGAGCACTTCGCGAAGGAAGCGAAGTGCCCGCAGTGCGGCTCCAAGCTGAAGGCGAGCGGTAATTCCATCAAATGCAGCGAATGTGGATTCCAGGCCAAGGTGAGATGATCAACCGGGTTGAAGTGCTCCTACCTGGAATGATACTGCGCGATGGGAAGCGCATCCTGGAGGCGCATTCCACGGTGACTTTGATACGAGCGAAGCGTGGCCTCATTCTCGTGGACACCTCCGACCACCGTTGGAGGCAGAGGCTGATCGATGCGCTGGATGCCGCCGACGTCGATCCTGCGGAGGTGTCCTTAGTGGTGAGCACGCACCTGCACCATGACCATGTGGGCAACAATGACCTCTTCCGCAACGCCCGCTTCCTCGCCAGAACGGAGGAGGAGCCCGGCCCCGAATATGCGGCGGTGGGGGAGGACATGGACGTCGATCAAGGGGTGCGATTGATGCATCTGCCCGGTCACACCATGGGCACCATGGGGGTACTGGTGCAGGCGGAGCGCGTTTACTTCATCACCGGAGACGCCCTCCCCACCAAGGAGAATTTCGACAAGTGGCTGCCACCGGGTTTCCATCAGGACAAGGAAGCCGCGCTGAGGAGCATGGAGTTGATGCGGGATTGCGCCGAGGTGCTGGTGCCCGGGCATGGTCCGGCCTTCCCGATCCGCTGACCAAGTCCCTATTATTGCCCGTCGCTTTGCGCTCCGTGGATCTTGAAGGGGGCATGACCCCAACCTTGGCTCTTTCCTTTCATCTGCAACGAATATCGCATGTCTGCTTGGTGCGGGAGCAATGATTATATCCCGCAGGTCCATGGAGAATTGATCATCATGACAAGCAACAATCCTAGCGTCCTAAGCCTCCAGTGTCCCGACTGCGAGGACCTCACTCTCCACGACGTTCTCCGGGGGAAGATATCCAAGGCGGGCGATGTCATCGAGGCTACGGTGCGCTGCCAGCAGTGTGGCCGGGTCTCCGCCACGATCGTGCGCGAAGCCCGCACCCGCTCCGTGCCCTTCATCGTCAGCGACATGGGCCAATCGGAGCGGAAGAAGATCGACCTGCAGGAGGACGAGGAGATCTTCGTCGGCGACGAGATATTCGTGGACGACCTGCCGGTGCAGATAGCGGCCATCGAAAGGAAGGGCGCCCGGGTCACCAAGGCGCTGGCCGGAGAGATAGACACCATCTGGGGCAAGCGCTTCGACAAGGTGCGCGTCAAGGTCGCGGTCAACAAGGTGTCCCGCACCATCACCGCGGACCTGTGGGCCGCCCCCGAGGAGGAGTTCTTCATTGGCGATGTCATCACCGTAGGTAGGGACGAAGTGGTCATCTGTTCCATCAAGGCGAAGGAGGGAATGGCCCGCTCGGGATCGGTGCCAGCGAAGGACATAGTGCGTATCTTCGCCAAGAAGCCGAAGACCACCTACGCCTAAGATGTTCGAGATCGAGCGCCAAGAGATGGTGGAGGGCCTGCTGGCCCGCGGCTTTGTGAAGAAAGGTCGTGTCACCGAGGCGCTCCTGCGCGTGGAACGGCACCAATTCCTGCCGCGCCAGTGGTGGCCGCAGGCCTATGAGGACCGCCCCCTGCCGATCGAGGAGGGGCAGACCATCTCCGCCCCGCACATGGTGGCCATGATGGCCGAGCTGCTGGAACTGGCCCCGGGCATGAAGGTGCTCGAGGTAGGTGCCGGCACCGGGTACCACGCGGCCGTGATCGCCGAATTGGTGCGACCGGGGCCGGTCTTCAGCATCGAAGTGATACCACGACTGGCCCGGGTTGCGGAAGACAACCTGCGCCGCGCTGGCTACGAAGACGCCGTCAAAGTGGTCCTGGCCGACGGGTCGCTCGGCCTTCCTGCAGAGGCGCCGTTCGACCGCATCAGCGTGGCCGCGGCGGCGCCCCGCGTTCCCGAACCGCTCAAGGAACAGCTCAAGGACGAGGGCATCCTGCTCGTGCCAGTGGGCGAGAAACGAGGGCAGGCCCTCTATAGGGTGCGCCGCCGGGGCCATTCCTATAGCGAAGCGCCCCTGATCGAGGTCATGTTCGTCCCGCTGGTCGGGCAACACGGCCAGGGCCGATGAGCGTCTCCAGAACGGAAGTTAGATCGTCGGAGCGGATCACCACATCCGCGCTCTTCACCACCTCTTCGTCGGTGGGGTTGAAGGCGATGCCGATCCTGGAAACGTTGAACATCGCGATGTCGATGAACGAATCGCCTATGCTGGCGACCTCGTCCTGGCCGACCTGGTAGTCTTCCATGAACCTTTCCAGGGCGGTCCGCTTGTTCTGGATCTCCACGTTGAGGAGGCCCTCGCCGGTGAGGCAGCCCGATTCGTCGCAGGCCAGTCCGTTGGCCGCATAGCCGTCGAAGCCGTTATCGAGGGCGATCTTCGCTGCGATGATGTCGATGCCGCCGGAGACTATCACGACCTTGATGCCCGCCGCATGCAGAGCGTCGACCGTCCTGCGTATGCCGTTCCGCACCGGTATGCCGTCCAGGATGCGGCCGATGTCCGCTCTGCTGACCCTCGGGTGCTTCCTTATCCAGGCGCAGATATCGCGCCGCATGAACTCCATCTCGTCGATCTCGCCGCTGGCCCACGCATCCACCGTGGCGCGGTTGTCAATGCCGAAATGGTCATGCACCCAGGTCCACGAGGAACGATAGTCGAGAAGGACGCCATCCATGTCGAAGGCCACGAGCTTCAGCGGAGGAACGCTCACGCCTCCTCTGAGAAAGCAAAGGTTATAAAACGGTTGCCAATAGGAGAGGCGATGATCACCCTGGTCGGCGTAGGCCACATCTTCGATATCGCGGGCCAGGTGCGGCATGTGATCCGCACTGCACGGCCGGCCTCCGTTGGCGTGGAATTGGATCCGGCGCGCTACCAGGCCATGCTGCACCCGCAGGATGAGAGGCAGGTGCCGCTGCCCTACCGCATGCTCGCCGCAACGCAGCGGAGGATGGCGGAGGAGTTCTCCGGCAAGGTCGGCGGAGAGATGCTGGCAGCCGTCGAGGAGGCCGGATGCATAGGGGCGGGGGTCCTCTTCATCGACACGGACGCCAACGTCATGTTCCAACGGCTGTGGTCGCAGATGTCGTTGCGCGAGAGGGTGCTGCTCATGCTCTCCGGGTTCACCGGGCTCTTCACTTCACGCAAGAAGGTGGAGAAGGAGATGGAGAATTTCCAGAAGAACGAGGTCGCCTATATGGACGCGGTCGGGCGCAGCTTCCCCACGGTCAAGAGGGTGCTCATCGACGAGCGCAATGAGAAGATGGCTACGGCGATACTGCAGGCGGAGATGACCTACGGCAGCGTCGTGGCGATCATCGGCGACGGCCACGTGGAAGGCATCCGCGCCATCATCGCCCGCGGCGACGTGGAGATCATTCGACTGGAGGCGCTGCAACACATGCAGCGCGCCGAACCGATGCTGCAGTGCACCAGTGATGTCACTTTCCAGTATGAGGTGGGGGGCGGCGCATGAAGGTGAGGCTCCTTTCGTACACGCAACAGGCCGAGGTCGTGTGCGCCACGGCGGCGAAGGCGTGCTATTCGCAGAAGACGCCGAGCGACATCATGGATCATCTGGAGCAAGAGAAAGCTGGGCAGACGATAGATAAAGTGGTGGGCATGGGCCACCACTCCGTGATAGAGCATGCATCCTACACCTTTTCCCTGGAAGGTGTCTCGCGCGCCATGACGCACCAGCTGGTGCGCCATCGCCTCGCCTCCTTCTCACAACAAAGTCAGCGCTACGTCTCCATGCTGAAGGCCGACTACGTGATGCCCGCGTCGATCCGTTCCGATCCCGCTCTGGCCAAGGAGTTCGAGGAAGCGATGGATAAGGCGTGGGACATCTACCGCAAACTGGCGGAGAAGGTGCCGGCCGAGGACGCCCGCTACGTGCTGCCCAACGCCTGCTGCACCAACATCATGGTCACCATGAATGCGCGCGAACTGATGCATTTCTTCACACTGCGCTGCTGCAACCGCGCCCAGGCGGAGATCCGGGAAGCGGCGGAGCTGATGTTGGTGGAAGTGCAGAAGGTATCTCCGCAGATATTCCGAGATGCCGGACCGGCGTGCGTCAGGGGGCCCTGCTCGGAAGGGGAGTTGACCTGCGGCAAGCCTAGACGCAGGAAGAAGGAGTGATCTGGGATGCATTCAGCTCTTCTTGGATGGCTGCCGGCGTCCCAACATGTATAAATAATGCCATAACTTTCGCCGGAGCAGTATCGGTGATTTCATGGGAAATATCCGCCCGACTTACATTAAGCGTGTCGCGATCGAGCTCGTCCAGCAGTACCCCCGGGTATTCAACGCCGACTTCGAGAACAACAAGGTGCTGGTTGACAAGCTGACAAACGTCGAATCGATCAAGATGCGCAACCGCATCGCCGGCTACGTCACCAGGTACTGGCAGAACCAGGAATTCTGATTTTTCCGGCCTCCCCGGGAGGCTTGAACATATGGTCCATGCTGTCGAAGCGCAGGCCGTGACCAGGGTCTTCGACAGCAAGGCGAAACAGAAGGTCACCGCCCTCGACGGCGTCGACCTGGAAGTGAAGGAGGGCGAGCTTTTCGGCCTCCTGGGCCCCAACGGTGCGGGCAAGACCACTCTTATCAAGATCATGTGCACCCTATTGCTGCCCACGTCTGGCAGTGTGAAGGTGCTCGGCCACGACGTGGTCGATGACTTCCAAGCGATACGCCCCCGCATCAACATGGTCTCGGGCGGAGAGACATCTGGCTACGGGCTGTTGACGGTCCGTGAGAATCTTTGGATGTTCTCCCAATTCTATGGCATTCCCGGCAAGGAGGCGCGCCGCCGCATCGATGAGGTGCTGGAGCAGTTCGGCCTCCTGGACAAGGGGGATAGCAAGGTGCGGGCGATATCGACGGGTCAGCGGCAGAAGATGAACGTGGCGCGCGGCTTCATCACCGATCCGGACCTGCTCTTCCTCGACGAGCCGACGCTGGGCCTGGACGTCTCCGCCTCCTTCGTCGTGAGGGAGTATATCCGCCGCTGGCTGCACGAGAAGAAGGGGCGGACCATTCTGCTCACGACGCACTATATGGCAGAGGCGGAGGACATGTGCGAGCGGGTCGCCATCATCGACAAGGGGAAGATCCTCGCCTGCGATTCTCCCAACAACTTGAAGCGCAGCGTGCGCGAGAGCGCCCGCTTTGGCATCGAGGTGGAAGGGGACGGAGCGCAGTGGCAGCCGCAGGTGGCTGGCCTCATCTCGGCGGCCTGGTCGTGCAAGGAGGGCCGCCGCCTGCTCACGATCTCTCTGGAGCAGGAAGATACCTTGACGGACGTGTTGCTGCAGCTGCGTGACCGCAGGGAGGTGGTGCTCAGCATCAACAAGGAGGAGCCCACCCTGGAGGAGGCGTTCGTCAGTATCGTGAAAGGGGGCAGCGCGTGAGCTGGCTCTCCCTCAACCTGCGCGCCGTGTATGGTAGGGCCTATCCCCGCGTCATCGGCGTCATGAGGGAGATCAGCTGGATCCTCTTCGATATCTTCCTGCCTCTTCTGGGCATCGCCGCCTTCATCTTCTACTACCGCGCCATGGGGGCGCCGGAGGTGTTCACCGGTTTCGTCATCATCGGAGGCGCGATGACCGCCTTCTGGATGAACGTACTGTGGTCGATGGCGGCCCAGTTCTACTGGGAGAAGGAGACGGGCAACATGTCCCTCTTCCTCATCGCGCCGATGTCGCGCATGGCCGTGCTGGCCGGCATGGCCTTGGGCGGCATGTTCCTGACCACCATCCGGGCGCTGTCCACCATCGTCCTCGGCTTCATCATATTCGGCGTGAGCGTGCAGGCGTTCCCGGTGCTCGACCTGCTGCTGATCTTCGGCCTAACCATGGTGGCGTTGTACGGAATGGGCATGATGCTCTCCTCCGTGTACCTGATGTATGGCCGCGGCGCCTACAACGTTTCGGCGTTGGCGCAGGAGCCGATCTACCTGGTCTCCGGCTTCTACTTCCCCGTAAGGCAATTGGGACTGCTCCTGGCCGGTCTCGCTTCCATCATTCCGATCACGCTGGGCCTCGATGGCATCCGCCAGGTGCTCTTCGGTGACCAGGGCATGGGCTTCCTTCCAGTGGGCACGGAGATGCTCATCCTGGCGGGATTGGGCATCGTCTTCCTGGTCGGCGCCAAGCTGTCGCTGGATTACATGGAATATCTTGGCCGCCGCGAGGGGAGGCTGACCCTCCGATGGCAATGAATCTCAAGGCGCATTGGCGCACCATGCGCCAGGCATCTTGGCTGGGGTGGCAATTGGAGGCCAATTGGACCAGCCCATGGCTTTTCCTGGCCTATTCCATTATGAAGCCCATCGCGGGCACTCTCATTCTTGTCGTGATGTACCTGGTGGTGTTGCAGGGCGTCGGCAACAACATCGCCCTGTTCTCCTTCATGTACGTGGGCAATGCCTTCTACGTGTTCGTGGCGCAGGTCATGCTGGGCGCCACTTCGGTCATTCTCGAAGATAGGGAGCATTACCATACGCTCAAGCAGATCTACATCGCGCCTATCTCGCTCTACGCGTACATCATCGGCCGCACCCTCAGCAAGGCAGTTATCGCCGCCATCGCCTGCGTCATCACCATGGCCTTCGGCATGGTCGCCCTCGGGGTGCCGGTGCAGCTGTTGCAAGTAGATTATCTGTTGCTCGCCGTAGCGATGGTCATCGGTCTGGCCTGCATATTCATGATAGGCATCGCCTTGGCGGGCGTGACCTTCCTGGTGGCCAAGCACAGCACCGGCATCAACGAGGGCATCGCCGGCATGCTGTACCTCTTCAGCGGCGTGGTCTATCCGCTCAGTGTACTGCCTTCCTGGGGACAGGCGGTAGGTCATCTTCTGCCCACGACCTATTGGTTGGAGCTGGTGCGGCGCGCTCTGCTGCCCAACCTGGACATCAGCGCGGTCAGCGGCCTCGGCGGCGTCAGTACCTTGGAGATAATGGCCGCGCTCACCGTGACGACCATCGCCTTCTTCGCCCTCTCCGCCGCGGTCTTCCGCTACGCGGACCGCCGTGCCCGCAGCAAGGGCAAGGTGGACATGATCACCAGCTACTGAAGAACGATTCTTCGGTGGAAATTCTATGGGTAATCCTTCAATTCCCGCGGTTTAGGCAATTAGCCTGATTTTTCGAATATGCCAGCTGCTCCGACAACTCTATATATTGCTGTGCCTATATAGGCATGGTATTATGAAGCCGTTCAACCGGGTCAAGAAGATCAATGGGATCGACTATCTCTACCGCATCACGCCCTACTATGACCCGGTCACGAAGACGACCAAACAGCATAGCCAGTATCTTGGCAAGTTGATAGACGGCGAAGCCGTCAAGGTGCGCAAGCCGCTGGTGCGCACCAGCTTCGATTACGGCGTGCTGCTTCCTTCCTGGAAAGTTGTCGAGGAGATGGAGATGCTGGACATGCTGAACCAGCTCTTCTCCCGCGACCGCGCCAAGGCCGTGCTGGCCCTGGCCATCAACCGTGCGGTCGAACCGGTGGCGTTCAGCAACGCCAAGATCTGGTACGAACGGACGATCCTCTCGCCGCTCTGGGGAGAGCTACCGCTCTCCTCGCAAACGCTCAGCGACCTGATGAAAGCGATCGGCGAGAGCGGAGTTGCCGAAAGCTTCACCGAACTGCTTCTGAAGAAAGTCGGCATGTCTGGCCCACTGCTCTATGATATCACCTCGTTCTCTTCAACGTCGCAGTTGATGGACATGCTGGAGTACGGCTACAGCCGCGGCGAGGACAGCCTGCCGCAGTTCAACCTCAGCATATTCGCGCACAAGGAACTCGGTATCCCGCTTGGGTTCCAGACGTATCCGGGCAGCATTGCTGACGTTTCGACGATCAAGAACACGCTGGCCCGCCTCCAGGCGCTCGGCCTGGAGGCCCCCACGATGGTCATGGACCGGGGCTTCTATTCACAATCCAACCTGCACGAGATGATCGAGGCTGGCTACGACTTCATCCTGCCGGTGCCAGCCAACCGGGAGGAGTGCCGGTCCCTGATGACGAAATATCATTCCAGCATCGAGCGACCTGATAATCTGGTGAAGTTTGAGGACGAGACGCTCTTCGTCCAGGCGGTCGAGGTTGACGTGGGCGGCAAGACCGTCCAGGGCTACGTCTACTTCGACCTGGTGCGCGAGCAGGAGGAAAAGACTAACTTCTACCGCTGGCTGGAAGAGACGCGTCAGAAGCTGGCCGAAGCCCAGCCCTGGAATGAGGGGCACGCCCGCAAGCTCTTCCACGAGAAGGCCGGCGGCCTCGCCGCCTACTTCGAGTTCAGCTATAAGGACGGCAAGATCGCCGCCGAAGTGAAGCCGAAGGCCGTCTCGGCGCGGCTCAATCGCTGCGGCATGATGGTCCTGCTGCACTCCGGCCAGCACAGCTGGCAGGAGTGTTTGATGTGGTCCCGCGAGCGGGACATCATCGAGAAGATGTTCCGCACTCTGAAGACGGACCTGGGCGCGGACACGGTCCGCGCGCATCGCGACAGCACCGCGCTGGGCGGCATATTCGTGAACTTCCTGGCGCTGATCATTCGGACCCGCTTGCGTTCCATGATGAAGGCCAGCAAGCTGTGCCGCAAGCACTCGCTGGCCTCCATCCACCTGGAGCTTTCCAAGCTCCGGCGCGTAGAGCTGGCTGATGGCAGTTTCGTCACCTGTGAGGTGACCAAGAAACAGCGGATGATCATAGAAGGTTTAGACCTCGATCTCGATGCGCTATGTGCCTAAAAACCGGGAATTCAAGGTAATCCATTATATTTCCGTCCCTCTCTGTCAGGCCGGGAAGAACATGGACAGCGACGAGGCCAAGAGGAAATACAATCGTGCCGTTTTGATCTCTACCGTGGTAATTGTCGTCGCGTTGCTGGTCGGGGTCAGCCTGGCCATCAACGGGGCATTCACTCCCCGTTCCGATCCGGCGAAGGCGCCGGACCCTCCCCTGTTCGTAGCAGCCACCCCGGGCGACTCCCAAGTGCGCGTCAACTGGACGGCGCCAGCTTCCGATGGGGGCAGCACCATCACCGGCTACAATGTCTTCTTCGGCCTCACGAACGCCACCGACACCCAGTTCGGCAGCGTTGTCGGACCAGACGTGCACAGCGTGAACGTCACGGGGCTGGTCGGATCTGGTCCCTACTACTTCGCTGTCGAAGCGGTGAACGCGGTCGGGGGCTCGGCCAAGTCCAATACCGCCGTCGTCTCCCCCTGGGGTCCGCCCGACCCGCCCCATCTGGAGAGCGCGATCGCCGGTTCCAGTGAGGTCAACCTGACCTGGTCGGCGCCGTTGCTGTCGAACGGCACCGCCCCAATCACCTACAATGTATACTTCGGCGTCAACTCGCCGCCGAGCACCCTGTATGCGATCGTAGGCCAGGGGGTGCTCGGCATCCATATTACCGGTCTCGATCCCGCCATCCAATACTACTTCGCCGTCAGCACCAACACCTCTCTCGGCGAGGGACCGTTGTCGAACCTCCGCGGCGCCATCCCCTTCACAACGCCGAGCGAACCAAGGGTGGCCGAGATATGGTATAATTATGGAAATGTAACCTTCAACTGGGCCGCCCCTCTAAGCGATGGCGGCTCCCCACTGCTCGGCTACAAGGTCTGCGTCAATCCCCTCTCCGAGCCGATAGAATGGGGGCTATTGCTCCCTCCGACGACCCTGGAGACCACGGTCTACTTCAACCAAATGCGCGACGTCTGGTACCGGCAGTTGGTCGTGGCGGTCAACGCCGCCGGGGAAGGCGATGTCTTTGACGCTGGGTCTTTTAGGAATTCAAGATCACTGGACGTTCCCGAGATCACCAGATTCTCAGCAGACCCCGGCGTAATCTCCCTCGAATGGACGCTGGTGATCTCATCAGGCGGGACGGCGGCCACCGGCTATGCTCTCTACTATGGTCTGGATTCTGCGCCGACCTCGGTCTATGCCATCTACCCCGACTGGGTCCAAGGGGCGCAGGTCACGGACCTGGCTCCGGGAGCCTATTCCTTCGGGGTCCGGGCCATCTTCGACACGGTCTATTCGAACCTGTCCAATATCTACTTCGCAACCTTCATCGCGCTTCCGGGGCCGCCCACATCTCCGCTGGCCACACCCGGTCTGGAGATGGTGACCTTGACCTGGGACGCCCCGGCGAGCGAGGGTTCCTCCCCCATCAGCGGCTACCGGATCTACTGGGGACTGGAGGAGACCCAGATGTTCCTCGGCCTCGATGTCAATGCCTCTCAGCTTGCAGCGGTGGTGAATGGCCTCATCCCCGGGCATCGCTACTATTTCGCCGTCGGGGCCATGACCATCGACGGCATCGGCCCCACCGCTGGCGCAGTCAGCGCGGTGCCGTACACGCTCGCGGAACCTCCCTACCTCTATTCCGCCGCCCCCGGCATCGAGACCGTCATCCTGGATTGGGGGTCCAGCCAATATGATGGTGGATTGCCCCTGTTGGGCTACCAGGTCTACTATGGCCGGGCGGAAGACTCCTACGTCCAGTTCGGAGCCATGCTGGACCCCTCGGTCAGGCGCATTACCGTAACCGGGCTCACGCCCCAGGTGCAGTATTACTTCAGCCTGACCTCGATCACCGCCGCCGGTGAGAGCCTCTTCTCCTCCCCCCTGGTGGCCACGCCGAATTCCGCCCCGGCCGCGCCATCTATCACCAATGTGGCGATCAGCGTCAATGGGGTGCTGGTCACCTGGGCGGCGCCGGTGGACGAGTACGTGCATCCGGTCGTCAGTTACACCCTCTACTATGGAACGACCTCACCGCCCGCTGGGATCTTTGGCACCTTCTACAACCCGTCCACGGTGGAGGTCACTGGATTGACGATCGGGGTCACATATTACTTTGGGTTCACAGCAACGACCTTTGACGGCCAGTATCACGAATCGGCGATGTCCAACATCGAAGCGGTGCTGATGGAAGCGGTCCCGTCGCCGCCTACGCTGGACTCGGCCGTGCCCGGGGAAGGGATGGTTACCCTCGCCTGGACCGCCCCCGTCTACGAGGGCAGCCCCGTGTTGGGATATACCGTGGTCTACGGCACCGCGGCGCCGGGGCAGTTTGGCAGGACCGTGGAAACGACCAGCACCTCCGTGGCGGTGACCGGCCTGACGGCGGGACTTGGCTACCACTTCTACGTCAAGGCGTTCAACCGGGCTGGCGAGAGCGCGATGAGCAATTACCTGGTCGCCTCGCCCCTGGGCGCCGCGATGCTGAGCGAGGTCGCTCTGGCTCAGGCGGACCTGCCGGTTGGATGGGAGGTAAGCAGCCCGTTCAGCTACGGTTATCAGGGGAGTTTCGTCGGCAATGTGACCGATAGCGGCGGTGCGTCCTATGCTCACAATGGGACGGTGCAGGAATCGGCGGTCATCGGATTCTGGCGCTACAGCGATCAGGCGGACGCGGACTATGTCTACACGTTGCTGCTCAACATGCTCACCGCGCAAGGCCTCCCGTTCACGGACCTTGCCGTGGGGGACAAGGCCGTGATCATCGATCGCGACATAGGTATGGGTCCAGGAAAGGAGATCATCATCCTCAATGGAAATGACATCATCTTCATCCTCTACGGCGTCGCCAGCGGAACGGTGCTGGAGGGATCGGCCATCGCCCTGGCGGAGCTGCAGGTGGCCAAGAGCGCAGCACTGGCCTGAGGCAGGGCTGCCAGACCGGCTACGCCGCCGCTAGCATAGGCAGAAAAGGAATTATAGGGCTACGGTTTACAGGAGCTTAGGCCCGGGTGGGGTAGCTTGGATATCCTAACAGGCTGCGAACCTGTAGACCC
>CAZCNG010000006.1:28328-30373 GCA_964500045.1 uncultured Methanomassiliicoccaceae archaeon | reverse complement strand
CCATCGATGCGGATGATGCCCTTGTTCTCGTCCTCCTGGGCGGCCTTGAAGATCTTGGCCACGGTCATGCCCTTGCCCTTGATCTCCACGATGTCGCCGACCTCGAGGCCGAGGTCCTTGCGCGTCTTGGTATCTATGCGCGCCTTGCCGTAGCCGACATCCTGTTGGTGCTGTGCTGTGGAGACCTTGAGAACGACCGCTTCCGGCATTGGAGGCGAAAAGGGAATCTGGCTATTTCAACGTTCTTCGCTACCGGCGCGGCGAGCTGCGGCCCTACTGGAGGCCGCTCTCATCCGGACCGACACGCTCGCGGAAAGAATTGAGGCAAGGGATTAATGCCCCATCGCCAATCGCCGGAGCATGCGCTTCTCCGCCGACTGCGTTCCCTGTCTCCTCAACCGCGTACTCTACGAGGTCGAGCTGGTCGCCCCCGAGAGGACGGAGGAGGCGATGGCCGCGGCGCTGGAGATCATGGCGCCCCGCTATCGCCAGGGGATGAACTCGGCGAAACTGGCCACCCAGATCCACGCGGCGGCGTATCGCATCTCGGGCAGCAAGGATCCCTATCTCGATCTGAAGGTGAGGAGCAACGAGGCGGCCCTGGCAGTGCTGGAGAAGGCGCGCGGCCTGGTGGAGGCTGCCCCGGACCGTTTGGAAGCTGCCTGTCTTGCCGCCCTCATCGGTAACGTCATGGACTTCGGCATCGACGTCGGCATGGTCGGGCCGGAAGCGCTGCGGGATCACTTCGACTCGCTCTGGGCGGAAGGGATCCAGGTCAACGAGGTCGCCGAATTGCGCCGTCTCCTGCAGCGGTCGAAGAAGGTGCTCTACCTGATGGACAACTGTGGCGAGGTGGTCCTGGACCTCCTCCTGGTCGAGGAGATCAGAAAGCTTGGTCCCGAGGTGGTCGGGGTCTACAAGGGCGAACCGATCCTGACCGACGCGACGGGGGAGGATATGGTGCTGGCTGGACTGGACCGGGCCTTCGACCGCCTCTTGAGCACCGGCATGTTCGCGGTCGGCATCGATATGGCGCGAGCCTCGCCTGAGCTGCACCAGGAGATGGAGAGCGCCGACCTCATCATCAGCAAAGGCATGGCCAACTTTGAATCCCTTTCCGACGAGGCATATCGGCCCGTGGCCTTCCTGCTGCGCACCAAATGCCGCCCGGTGGCACAGGCCATCGGTGCTGCCGAAGGTCAGAATGTAGTGCGGGTCTGGCCTTAGTTCGGCAAATCGGTTTTTAATATCCATGGTCCATTCCCCGCACGGATGAGCAGAGTCAGACAGGCGGTCATCATGGCCGGCGGGGAGGGTACGCGCCTGCGTCCCCTGACCAACACATGTCCAAAGCCATTGCTGCCCGTGCTGGGCCGGCCGTGCATGGAATATGTCATCCGCTCGCTGGTGAAGGCGGGCGTGGAGGAGGTCTTCCTGGCTCTGGGTTATCGTTCCGAGGATGTGGTCAAGGCGCTGGGGAACGGGTCCGAGCTGGATGCCCGCATCGTCTACGCCTATGAAGACGTGCCCATGGGCACCGCGGGCGCGGTCAAACTGCTCGAGGACCGGCTGGACGACACCTTCGTGGTCGGATCCGGCGACACGCTCACCGACGCCGATCTTTCTCACCTGATCGATTTCCATTTTACCAGAGGCGCCGTCGCTACCATGGGCCTGACCGAGGTCGAGGCCCCTGAACAATTCGGCATCGTCGGCACCGCCGCCGATGGCCGCATCGAGCGCTTCAAGGAGAAACCGAAGTCAGAAGAGGTGTTCTCCCGGGTGATCAATGCCGGCACCTACGTCATGACCCGGGAGGCGCTGGAGCTGGTACCCTGCGCCACCAAGTACGATTTCTCCAAGAACCTCTTCCCCGACCTGCTGAGCCGGGGGATGCCGCTCTATGCCATGCCTCTGCACGGCTACTGGAAGGACATCGGTCGTCCCTCGGACCTCTACCAGGCGAACATCGACATGGCCGCCCGCCGCGGCGAGCCCAGCTTCATCAAGGGCGCCGTCACCGAGGGCGAGGTCGTGGACGAGGG
>CAZCNG010000006.1:17946-28228 GCA_964500045.1 uncultured Methanomassiliicoccaceae archaeon | reverse complement strand
TGTTGTCTTTCAAGGCCACCCGCTACGAAGGAATGCTCCTCATTGCCAGCATCATCTGGGGCACTTCGTTCGCTGCCATCAAGGTGGGCGTTTCGCAGGTGGACGTCTACGCCTTCACCTTCCTCCGCTACGGCGTCGCGGCGATCAGCATCATAATCATCTTGTTGTTGATGCGCTCCGGCTGGGGGATCTTTCGCTGGAAGGAACTCTGGTACCTCGCGATCATCAATGCGGTGGCGGCATTGCTGCAGAACATCGGCATGATGATGACCACGGCCACGGACGCGCTGTTGCTGATAGACATCAATGTGGTCTACATCGCCCTCATCGCGGCCCTGGTCCTCAAGGAGAAGCTGACCAAGCAGGTCGCTTTGGGATTGACCCTGGGCCTGGCGGGAGTGATATTCATCGCCACCGAGGGTAACCCGGCCAACATCTTCAATGGGAGTGCCACGGGCAACATCATCGTCTTCGCGGCCAGCGTGATCTGGGCGGTATACGTCGTCTATCTCACCAAGATCCTCCGGGTCAAGGGCCGCATCATCGAGGCCACCGGCGTCATCATGGTGGAGACCACGCTGGTGCTGGCGCCCATATGTCTGGTGCTCGCCACCAGCTGGTCGTCCAGCCTGGTCGGCTGGAGCTCCATCATCTACCTCGGGCTGGCTTCTACGACCTTCGCCAGTTTCCTGTACAGCTATGGTCTTGAAAGGCTGGGAGCGACGCTGTCCTCCATCATCATGATGGCGGAGATCGTCTTCGGACTGCTATTCAGCTATCTCTTGCTCGGGGAGCAGTGGGACGGTGCTACCGTCATCGGCGGTGCCTTCATCATGCTGGCGATCGCGGTGATCTCCATCCGTCTGGACAGCGTGCGCGGCGATGGCTCCGTTCAGGAGTAGTCCAGCGCCTTCTTCGCCTCATCGAGACGATCTACGCCCAGGGCGATCTCGACCATGCTGCTCTTGGAGGTAAGCATGAACATCGACTCGATGTTGATGCCCGCCTTGGCCAGCTTCTTGATGACCTTGGCCAGTTCTCCAGGTTTATCTGCCAGGGAGAGGACCACGACCTCCCTCTCGGCGAAGTCCAGGGCCGACTGCGTCAACACGGCGCGTGCCGTGGCGTCATCATCGGTGATGATGCGCACCATCGGCTTGTCGGCACCCAGGTCGGTCGATATGCCCCTTATGTTGACGGCCTTCTTGGCCATGGCCTCGGTGACCCTGGCGGCCTCCCCGGGACGGTTCTGCATAAAAACATCGAACTGCCGGAAGCTCATGCGTTGAATATTGCAGCGTCGCGACTATAATACATGCGTCCTGATTACGACGAAGCGGAAGCACCTACGGCGTTCCAGGCATAGGCTATTCCGAAGCCCAGGCAGGAAGAGACGACCTGTACGCTCGGCAACGCATAGAAGAGCGAATAGAATATGAGCAGGTTGAGCAGGTAGCCGCTGAAACCGGTGAAGACCAGCTTGGCGCCCAGCACGATGCCGTCGCGGCGCCCGCGCGTGAACACGAGCTGGTTGGCCAGCACGATGTAGACGGTGGCAAGTGCGATGGACCAGATGGTGGCGGTGATCAGGTCCCGGTCCCAGGCGACGCCGGTCACCAGCAGGACGCCGAACGTGAACGACAGCGCCAGCATTACGGAGAACAGGAAGCGGCCGATCATGTTGGTCAGCAGGAACGAGGCCACCGCGGCCACCGCCTTGCCGCCGTAGCCGCACTGCCGGAGAATGGAGAATATGATGAGCGAAGACAGCTTCGACACTCCGCCGCGGCGGGCGTCGAAGTGGAATTCCACTTCCTCGATGCGTGTCTGTCTCGGCAGGAACTTGAGCAGGTCGAAGAGCGCCTTGAAGCCGCGCCGCTCGAACTCCTGTGCATGGTCGACTGCTATCTTGATGCACAGGTCGGCACGGCCTCCGAAGAAGCCGCTCATATTGTCTTCGGTGCTGGGGCGCCTTTTCATAGCTAGGTAGGACGCGGCCAATTTGTTGGCACCGATGGACGCCATCTTGCGCATGAACGGGAGGTTGATCTTGTCCTGACGCACGCCTACGGCGATGTCGTTGCCGCGCAACAGCGAATCCATGATCCCCTGCGCAGCGGCGGGGGGGTGCTGGAAGTCGGCGTCCATGACGATGAAGAAATCCGTCTTGGTCTTTTCAATGCCCTCGAAGATGGAGGCGGAGAGGCCTCTGTCCGCGCGGTCGCGGGTGACGACCCCGACATTCGCGCGATGGGCCGCAAAACCTCGGGCGATGTCCGCCGTACCATCGCGGGAATTGTCGTCCATGACGAGAAGAGAGGCACTGGGGTAGAGGGCGTCCAAGGCTTCCAGCATGGGCAGTATGTTATCTGCCTCATTTAGCGTAGGAAGCACTATCGTGAAACGTTTCTGTTCGGACGCATCCACTAAGGGACCCACCCCCACTCCTATATGACAAAAGAAGCTGTTTATTTATAGATTATTATCGGCCATGGTATCTGGATATCTCGAACCTTATCCAGAATCGCGGGAGAAACGCTTGTGCCAGAGGAATTTCATGTTCTTCCACCCGTCCTTCCAGGAGGAAAGCTTCACTTCGCCCACGCGCGGACGGTAGGTGATGCCGACCTCCTTGGAACGAAGCTTCTTGAACGCTTCGATCTTGAGTTCCTCGGACAGGGGCATGCCGTCAGAGGTCAGGTTGAGTTTGGTCAGGCACTCACGGCGGAAGACCCACATGCCGCTCTGCGAATCTTTGATGCGGACGTTGAAGAGGAGGCGCGTGGTGAGGTTGAGCATACCGTTGCCGATCTTGTGCTTGGTGCTCATGGCCCCCTCCTCGAGGCGGGCAAAGCGGTTCGTGGTGATGAACTCCAGCTTCTCCTCGTTCAGCATCTGCACCAATTTGGGGATGTCCTCCGCAGGGTAGGTGCAGTCGGCGTCCAGGGTCGCGATCAGATCCCCATCGGCTTTCTCAAAGCCCGTCTTGTACGCCCGGCCATAGCCGCGGCGCGGCTCCTCGATGACCCTTGCTCCCTTGGACAGCGCGATCTCGCGCGTCCTGTCCTTGGAGTTGGTGTCGACGATGCTCATGTCAAAATCGATGCCGGCGCCCGTCAGCGCTGCGCGCACCTCGTCCAGGACCTGGCCTATGCTGGCCTCCTCATTCATGGTGGGGATGACAACGCTGACCTTCAAATGCCTCACCTGCCACTGCTATCGTCCGCGCCTATATAATTCCCGCAGGCGTGTTTCCCACCAGTTTCACTTGCTGCCCACCGCGTGCAGCGCTTTCAGGCCTTCCTCGATGTGCTTCTTCGGTTGGGTCATGGAGCTGAAGACCAGGCGCACGACGCCTGCCATATCCACCAGGTAGGTGATGCGTCCCGGAATGCCGCCCAGGGACCAGGCTCCGAACAGATCGCGCACCTTGTCGCCCTCGTCGCTCAGGAGGCGGAATGGTAGTTCATGTTCCGTGGCGAAATCCTTGTGTGATCGGACGCTGTCTCCGGATATTCCAAACACTTCGGCCCCGCCCTTTTGGAATTCCTCGTGCATCTCGCGGAACTCGTGCGCCTCCATGGTGCAGCCGCTCGTGAAATCCTTGGGGTAGAAGTAGATCACCAGGGAACTATGGCCGACCAGTTTTCCGATGTCGGTCATCTGTCCGTCCTGGTCGGGGAGCGAGAAGAGGGGCATCTTGTCCCCTTCCTTGATCTTCTTGGAGCTCATGGGCACATCATGGCAGCTTCCCCACCATAATCCTTCGTGCCCTGTGGAATTAATACCGCCAAACGGATACGCCCTCGCCATGGCCGCGACCGTCTCCATCGGAGTCTGCGCCTATAACGAGGGCCGCAACATCCGCCGCACTCTGGAATCTATACTAGTGCAGCAGACGGCCATGCCCATGGGTGAGGTCCTGGTGGTCAGCAGCGGCAGCACCGACGACACTGACGCCATCGTGAAGGAAATAGCGACGCGGGACGGCCGCGTGCGTCTCCTCAGACAGGAGACTCGGGAAGGGAAGAACTCCGCGGTCAACCTCTTCATGGCGGAGGCGAAGGGCGAGGTCCTCGTCCTCGTCAACGCGGACAACATCCTCAAAGAGGGCTGTTTGGAGGCGCTTCTAGCTCACTTCAAGGACGATGAAGTGGGCGTGGTCGGTGCGCATCCGCTGCCAGTGAATTCCACGGACACCGTGGCCGGCTTCGCCGTGAACATGCTCTGGGACATGCATCACAAGCTGGCGATGATCCATCCCAAGGTCGGCGAGGTCATCGCCTTCCGCAACCAGCACATGCAGATCCCCGTGGGCATGCAGAGCGACGAGGACCTCATCCGCATGCAGCTGGAAGCGAAGGGACTGCGCACCGAGTACGAGGGAGCGGCCCACGTCATCAACAAGGGACCGTCCAACGTCAAGGACTACATCAAACAGCGGACCCGCGTCAACATCGGCGAGCGCTACATGAAGCGCTGGTTCGACTACGACATTCCCACCTGGGACAAGCGCTATCTGTTCCAAGCCTACATCTCATTCCTCAAGGAGAACGTCCGCCATCCCTTCTTGATCCTGGCGGCGATGTCGCTGGAAGCCTATGCGCGCGGCTACGCCACCGTCCACGTGATGATGGATAAGGGCGATCGGCCGGTGTGGAGCATGGTCGATTCCACCAAGAAGGTGGAGTGATCATTCTTCCAGGATGCGGCGCACCGCCTCCGCGAAAGTGAGGTCCTTGCTGACCTGGATGGCGCGGCAGCCCACCCGGTGCCCCATTTCGACGTCATGCTCGCGGTCACCGATGACCCAAGACCGGGCCGGGTCTAGGCCCAGCTCGTTGATGGCGCGGATCGCCATCCCCGTGGCCGGTTTGCGGCAACCGCAGCCCGCGTCCGGGTGGTGGGGGCAGTAATATATGGCGTCGATCTTCCCGCCCTTCGCCTCCACGTCCTGCTTCATCTTCTCATGGATGCGCTGGAGGGCATCCTCGTCGAACAGGCCGCGCGAAACACCAGATTGATTGGTCACGACGACCACGAGGTAGCCGGCCTGGTTGAGGCGCGCGATCGCTTCTGGTACGCCGTCGAAGAGGTGCAGGTCCTCCGGTCTGCTGCAGTAGGGCACGTCCTTGGCGATCGTGTCGTCCCGGTCGATGAGCACCGCCTTGCGGCCGTAGACGTGCCTTTCGATCAGTCCGCACATGATGTGGCCCGAAGCAAGGTATGCTTCCTGGATGCGGGGGGTGGAACGGGACGGTATCACCAGGGCAAGGTCCGCCTCGTGACGCAGCTGTCCGCCTTCTCCGGAGAATGATATGGTCAATGCGCCCAATTCCTTTGCCTTGCGCATCCCGCGCAGCACGTTCTTGGAATTGCCGCTGGTGCTGATGCCTAGGACGGCATCGCCGCTGCGCACCAGCCCCTCAACCTGCCGCTCGAACACCTCTTCGTAGGAAAAATCGTTGCCTATGGCCGTGAGGGTGGAGATGTTGCTCAACGCTATCGACTGCATGCCAGGCCGTACCATGCGGTACCTGCCGGCCAGTTCGGCGGCGATGTGCATGGCGTCCGCCGCGCTGCCGCCGTTGCCGAAGGCGATGAACTTGCCGCCCGACTTCAGCCTATTGGCGATGGCGGAGGCGATGCGCTCGATGGTGGCGCCGTCCACCTTGGCGATGGTTGCGGAACTCTCTATGAGCTCTTCCTGCGCGTATGTCATCCGAGATACCTCCAGGTCTGCATGCCGTTATTCTCGAAGTTGAAATTCCGGATCTCGACGTCCAGGGCACTGAGGGCCTTGGCCACTTCGTGCTTGCGGTCGTACTCGCAGATGAAATACATATAGCCGCCACCGCCGGCGCCGGAGATCTTACCGCCTATGGCCCCATGCTCCTTGGCGGTGCTGTAGATGGTGTCGATGCGGTCGTTGCTGATGCCGCTGGTGAACTTCTTCTTCGCCTGCCAGGACGCGTCCAGCAGTTCGCCCATGTGTTGCACGTCGCCCTTGACCAAGGCCTCTCTCTGCTCGGTGGCGAGGCGCTTGGATTCATCCAGTGCATCGATCACCTTCGGCTTTCCTTCGGTCATGCCTTGGCTTTGCTTTTTGATGATGTCGCCGGAATCTCGGGTGCGGCCAGTGTAGCAGAGCAGTGTCAGGTAGTGCAGCTCGTTGAGGATGTCGCCCCTCACACGCAGCGGGGTAACGACCACATCATCCCCACGGAACTCGATGAAATTGAATCCGCCGAACGCCGCCGCATATTGGTCCTGCCGCCCGCCCGCAAAGCCCAGCTCCTTCCGCTCCAGCACGTAGGCCAGTTTCGCTAGATTGTAGAGCGAGATGGGCTCTCCCTGCCATTCGGCGATGGCGCCGATGAGGGCCACCATGACCGTGGAGGAGGACCCCAGCCCACTGCCCGGCGGCGCATCACAGTGCAGGAACATGTCGAAACCTTGTTCGATGTCAAAATGCTTCATGACCGCCTTGACGAGGTCCAGGTTGCCATCGTAGTTGAGCATCGTCGGATCGGCGATCCAGTGCTCCTGGCGGTTGAAATCGAGGGAGCGGACGGTGACCTCTTTGTCCTCGCGGGGTTTGATGGTGCAATAGGCATATCTATCGATGGTGGTCGAGAGCACCGCGCCGCCGTGCTCATCGCAGTAGGGTGAGACGTCGGTCCCTCCGCCCGCATAGCTGATGCGCAGAGGGGCCCGAGAACGAATGAGGCGCTTGTCGACCTTCATCTAGTCAAGAACGCCATCACAGTATTTCATTTTGAGGAGGATGGAGGGGGTAAAGTGTTTGGGCGCAAGGGGGCCTCGGGGGAAGGTCACTGCCCTTGCTGAGTTTGGCTCTTCAGGAGTTGTTCATCGTTATTTCACTTCTTGCGGAACAGCAGCACCGCGGCCACGATGGTCAGAGCTGCCGCACTGGCCACCACTGCCGCTCCGACTGGAGTAGTTATATCCGGCGTCGGCAGAGAGGACTCGATCACGATGCTGTGCGTGGAAAAGGAGGGCACGTACAGCGTCACGCTGGAGGTGTTGCCCTCCTCGGTCAGGAAATAGCAGGCATCGGAGGTCCGCTGTCCATTCGCATAGAGCACCTCCGCGGAGTTGTTGGCCAGGCGGACCACTTGTCCGTCGATCAGGACGTGCACGTTGCCGGTCATGCTCTGCTGGTCGAGGTTGATGAGCACCGCGCGCCCCTGGTGCACGGTGGAAGATATCTCCAGCTGCACGAAGCCCTTCTTGCCCTGCACCAGGGTCATGGTCATATCCGGATGGTACTCGGTGGCATCGAAGGAAACGCCCCTCTCGCCGCACACCAGGGACATCTCCGCCCCTAGGCGGTTGTCATTGATGGCATCGAAGATCTGGGCATCATGCTCGCTGTCGCCGACTTTGAATACCGGGCTGAAGCGGACCATGGATTGCTCGGTCTCGTTCTTGATCTTGATCCAGCCGCCAATGTCGTTGCCGTAGCTCAGGGTGCCATTGCCGCTGGCGACGACGCCAGAGATGTTTCCGTTGCTGATCAGCGCCTTATTGTTCAGGCTGCGATCGTTCAGCTCATTCTGCACCGCGGTCACATCGAAGCCGCTGGAAAGGTAATAGGTGATCTCAGGGATCGAGGAGTTGGTGATGACGTGGATCATTCCCGTGGGATTATCGTGCACGACCACTTGCAGGTCGGTGCAGGTGATGACCAGCAGCGAACCATGGGAGGTGATATTGCCCGCCACCAGTCCGGAGATGGAGATGGAGGTGAATACTTCTACCGGACCTGTGCCGGTCGTCAAAGTGAAGGCGCCCATGACTCCGGTCTCGTCGTCATAGGTGAAGGAGACGAAGGAGCCGTCTACGCGGCCATTGGAGTAGGTGACCTTGCCCATCAAACCATTTGATTCGCCCCGCTCCGCCGTCTCGTTCTCATCCTCTTGATCAGAATCCGGCGTGCCATCGTGGTGGTATCCACCGTCATCTATCCAGGGGGTCCCGTGATGGCCGTTGTTCTCTTCATCGGTCTCCTCATTTTGGCCGTTGTCCGCCATGACCATCGCGGAAGGTACTAGGACCATGGCCGCGATCGCGGCTACGGCCATCATTGCAAGGAATCGGCGCATCAGGAATCACTTCTCGGGAAGCCTAGCCCCCCCACAGCCCCTATTCACCTATGCGGTATCTAGTGCGTTTTGGTACGAGCGTCGAACCCCGCGGCGGGCGACATGATGTGGAAAGAGGGGCCGGGCATGGGCCTAGGCCATGATGGAAACCGTTTGTCCATTCACTTCTTCTTCCTGAAGACGGCCATGATGACGATCAGAGCGATCGCTATACCAAGGACGATGTCGCTGATGGCCTGCTGCGTCCTAAGGTCCGCGGTTGTCGGCGCCGCCCGACGACTCTGCAGGCATGGCGGCCCCCAGCAGGGACGCGGAGAAGATGGCTATGATCAAGGCGATGCCTACTGCCTTCTTGCGTCTAGAATTCCCGACTATGCTATATCCCCCCGCGTTGGGATCTTAGCGGTAGAGGATGTCTGCAGGGCCGGTAGGGGACCGGCGCCTGCGCAGCGGCCGAGGCGGGGAAAAAGGTTCGGCTGCTCCACGCCTTCTGTCGCTCGTTGGCTGCATCTGTGCGGGGCCCCTTGGCGCTGCACGCACTGCGGCGATGTTTCCCTGTATCATCGACGGCTGGATCATGCTTCGATATCTAGTCCCCTTTGGTTCAAGCGCCGAACATTATTGAACAAGCGTCGAACTCCATTTGGGAAAACATTGCCTTGCGTTCAATATTTAAATAGAGGGCTCATATGCAGAGCCACATGACGCCTTTGGACCTATTCTTGGCAACCTTATTGGTAGGGTTCAGCGCCATATTGGTCGTGGTGGCCCTGATGGCCTACCGCGCCAGACGCGAACGGAGGTTGGCCTTCTTGGCCATGGCTTTCCTTCTGCTGCTGGCCATGGCCGTGGGTGCCTTGGCCGGGGGCCTCTTGAATTGGACGGAGTTGAAGATGGGGACCTTCTCGCTGGTCCTGGGCCTGGGCGTCATGGGCTGCATGTATCTGGCCATATTGCGCAAGTGAGGGACTGATGGGCAGGATCGAGGAGCCGCTGGCCCTGGAGAGCCGGCGTCGCATCTACGAGTTCATCCGGGGCCACCCAGGCGCATTCGTTCGACAGATGGAGCGGGAGCTCGACATGCAGCCGGGACTGCTCTCCTATCACCTCTACCAGCTGGAGAAAGGGGAGCTGATCAAGGCCCAGGACGACGGCTACCGTAAATGCTACTACATCAAAGATACCATCATGCTGGCGGGGCGCAAGGCGGTCGCCCTGTTGCGCCAGCCGACAACGCATGAGATACTGTTGCTTCTCCTGAGGGACGGGACGCTGACGTTCAAGCAGCTCTTGACCGAGATGAGCATATCCAAATCGACGCTCTCGCATCACATGAAACGCCTCGTCGCCAGCGAACTCGTCAAGTCAGCGGCGAAGGAGCGGGAGACGGCCTATTCGCTTGTCGACCCGGAGATCGTGCTGGATGCCTTGGCGGCGATCAAGCATGAACCGGAGGGCGGCGCGGTGGAACGTTTCGCGCAGGTGTGGGGCCTGCTGGCCACGAAAGGCAGATGATATATGTCGGTTTTTCGCAATCACGTTTAAATTGGGTGATGCGTTTCGGTAGGAAATATGACAGATTCCTCTGGAACGAGCGCGCCCGCAAGCGCGCCCAAGATCAAGAAATAGAACCGGAACCTTTGGCTTGGTATAGGAGCCATCATCGTGGTCATCATCTTGGTAGGAGCCATCGTGATCTCCTCCCAGCCGAAGCAGAGCCAGTCCACCTGGGAGCGGGTCAAGACCAGTGGCAAGCTGGTCATGTGGAGCGAAGCGTCGTTCATACCTTTTGAGCAGTTCAACGCCAGCACCGGGAAGATCGAAGGTTTCGACATCGACATCGCCAAGCGTGTCGTGGAGAATCTCTCCATGGTCATGGGCAAACAGATCACCCTGGATATCCAGGACAAGGTCTTCAGCACCATTCCGGCGGCCTTGCAGAACGGCCAAGCGGACCTCTCCTTCTCCGGCTGGACCATCACCGCCGAGAGGAACAAGACCGTCTTGTTCTCTACTCCTTACATCAACGACCCCGGGTTCGGTCTCCTGGTGAAATCCTCCAACTCCAACATCCACAACGTCAGCGACCTCGCGGGCAAGAAGATCGTGGTCAACACCGGCACCACCTCTGAGATCTGGGTCCAGGAGAACCT
>CAZCNG010000006.1:0-17846 GCA_964500045.1 uncultured Methanomassiliicoccaceae archaeon | reverse complement strand
GATGATCGAGAGCGGCGAGATGCAAGAGCTGAAAGTGAAGTGGAACCTCGCTGCGTGAGCGTTCAAACCCCTTTCCTAAATCCTTTACCTTTCCTTCATTTCCTTTCCCAAGCCGCTGGTGAGAAACGTGAAAGATGAGATCCCTTCCAATCATGGCGCACGAACAAACCGAGGCCCGAACCAGGTCAAGGAATTCTACGACACGCATACCACGTTGGTCAACAAGTCCATCCTTGTCGTCTGTATCGTCCTGGCGCTCATTCTCGGCATGGGTTCTTACATCATCAACGGCAACATCAACTCCATCCTGCGCGCCCTTGGCAATACGATCCTGATCAGCGTCATCGCCATAGCTATGGGTTTCGCGTTGGGCATAGTCATCGGCCTCGGCCGGGTGTCGCGCAACATCTTCATCAGTGGCATCTGTTCGATCTACGTCAACATCCTAAGGGGAACTCCGCTCCTCATCCAGATATTCTTCATCTACTTCGGATTGCCCGCGGTCGGATTCCTCATCGACCCCATCGTCGCCGCCGTGCTGGCACTCGGCCTCAACAGCGGCGCCTACCAGGGAGAGATCATCCGCGGCGGCATCCAGTCCATTCCCAAAGGACAGATGGAGGCGGCCCGCTCCACTGGCATGAGCTACCTGAAGGCGATGCGCTACATCATCATCCCGCAGGGGCTGAGGCTCATCATACCGCCGATGACGAACGAGTACGTCACTGTCATCAAGGATTCTTCGCTCGCCTATGCCATCGGTGTCTTCGAGCTGACTTACATCGGCTACAAACTGGAAAGCTGGTACTTTCAGCCCTTCATCGTCTTCACGTTCATCGCCCTGCTCTACTTCATCCTGACCTCGATCACGTCCAGCATCATGATGTACGTGGAGAACAGGACGAGGATCCCGGGATACATGGGAGGTGCAGAGTGATGGAGACCCCCCTGATCGAGACGATCGATCTCCGGAAGAGCTTCGGTGAGCACGAGGTGCTCAAAGGCATCAATATGAAGGTCATGACCAAGGAGGTCGTCTGTGTCATTGGCGCCTCCGGCAGCGGCAAGAGCACTCTCCTGCGCTGCATGAACCGCCTCACCGAACCGACCTCCGGAGAGATTCGTTTCGACGGCTACAGTATCATGACCAAGGAAACGGACATCGACGCAGTGCGCGCAGAGATGACCATGGTCTTCCAGAACTTCAACCTCTTCATGCACCTCACGGCCAAGAACAACATCATGTTGCCGCTCATGAAGGTCAAGGGCCTGGACAAGGTTGCGGCTGACCAGGTGGCCATGGATGCGCTCCGTCAGGTGGGCTTGAGCGAGAAGGCGGATGCATTTCCAGGTCACCTGTCCGGCGGACAGCAGCAACGCGTCGCCATCGCCCGCGCCGTGGCCATGAACCCTAAGGTCATCCTCTTCGACGAGCCGACCTCCGCGCTCGACCCGGAGCTGATCCAGGAGGTCCTCGACGTCATGAAGCTGCTCGCCATGGGCGGGATGACCATGGTCGTCGTGACGCACGAGATGGGCTTTGCCCGCGAGGTCGCGGACCGCGTCATCTTCCTCGACGCCGGAGTTGTTCTCGAGGAGGGACCGCCGGATGAGATGTTCACCAACCCGAAGAATGAGCGTACCCGTACCTTCCTGCGTCGCATCCTGAAGGAAGTGGAGATGCTAGATCCCCTTCCATGTCATGAACCGCAGCCGTGACACGGAGTAGCAACATTATTTATATCGTCTCAAAGATACGAACCGATATGTTCGGGCTATCCTGCGACACCGTTATTTCATGCGTTGTCATCAGGCAGTCCATAGTAGGGTGAGCCCCACGCTCTTGGAGCGGAGGCGGCATGCAAGGGCGGTGCTTCAGATGAGAACGATGATCCTCAGCATCTTGATGGGATTGCGATCCGGCGGCAGGCAGTCCAGGGGCGAAGGCGAGAAGGACAACGGGCAATTCAGTCTGCCCTGGCTGTCCACGCCCAAGTATCCCAAGGGCAGCGACAACGGCCGCGATGATGAGGGGTACTACACCCCCATCACCAAAGAGCACACGATGAAGGACTATCAGGAAGCGGCCAAGGGCCGCAAGAAGAAGTAGGTGGCGTTCATGGAAGTCATGTCAATGGTCGTCAGCGATGAGTTCGGTGTCATGCAGAGGGTGCTGCAGGAGTTCACCAGGCGCAAGATCAATGTCGAGACCATCGTGGTCGGCAAGTGTGAGATACCCGGGAAAGCAAGGGTCGTGCTCACCGTCAAGGACCGCGACCAGGCCGAGAAGGCGGCCGACAGTCTGCGCCGCCTGCACGATGTCATCACCGTCGAGGTCGTGGATGCATCCCGCCAGGAATCCTATGCGCTGATCAGTAACGGTGCCAATAAGGCGCGCCTGATCGGCAGCATCGAAGAGATCGACAAGGTCATCGAAACGTCGAAACCGGACCGCTACATCAAGGCGGTCAACGCCCTCTAGGTGATGAAGATGACGCGTGCCAAGGTCTGGATGGACGGCCAGCTTGTGAATTTCGAGGATGCCAAGGTGCATGTGCTGACGCACGGCCTGCACTACGGCACCGGCGTTTTCGAAGGCATCCGGGTCTACGAGACCTCCCAGGGCCGGGCCATCTTCCGGCTCCGCGAGCACATGGTCCGCTTCCTGGAATCGGCGAAGATGATCGAGCTTAAGGTGCCCTACTCGGTGGACGAATTGTGCGTGGCCTGCCGCGACGTCGTGCGCGGCGCCCCGGCCGATGGCGACTATCTGCGGCCGATCGCCTACTTCGGACTGAATCCCCAGGGTAACATCGGTGTCAATCCTCTGCGCATGCCCACCAACGTCTCCATTGCCTGCACGCACATGGGCGCCTACGTCGGCAAGGAGCAGCTGGAGAACGGTGCCAACGTCATCACCTCCTCCTGGGAGAAGCCATCCTCCCGCTCGGCGCTGTTGACCGCCAAGGCCACCGGCAACTATCTCAATTCCGTGCTCGCCCGCCTCGAAGCGATCAAGCGGGGCGCGGACGAGGCGATCATGCTCAACGCCGACGGCACCGTGGCCGAAGGCACCGGGGAGAACATCTTTCTCGTGCGGAGGGGCAAGATCCTGACCCCGCCGCTCAGCGCCGGCATACTAGAAGGCATAACCCGGGATTCCATCATCACGCTGGCCGCCGAGATGGGCAGCGTCGTCGTGGAAAGGGACATCGCACGGGCGGAGCTGTACACCGCGGACGAGGTCTTCATGACCGGAACGGCGGCCGAAGTGACGCCGATCGGTACCATCGACGGCATCTCCGTCGGCAAGGGCAAGGCCGGCCCCGTCACCAAGGGGCTGCAGTCCGCCTTCGCCCAGGTCGTCAAGGGCGAGGACCCGCGCCACATGGCGTGGTTGGACCTGGTCTAGGCGAAGGAATTAAGGCTCGCTCCCGCATGCCTGCGCATGAACGTCAGGGCGGGCCGGAGATCCAGCCAGGGGTTGCTGGCCATCTTCATCATGGCCATGGTGATGACCGCCCTGCCCGGCCTGGTCAGCGCGGACCCAAGTCTCGACGCACCCGAGCTATATTCGCCCGGCGCAGGACACAGCGGCGACCTGATCCTGGTGTGGACCAAGGTGGCCAACGCCACCGGCTACACGGCGCAGGTCGCCCTGGATGCCAACTTCACTTCTCCCCGCTCCCTGGAGACCAATCTGGGTCGCGTCACCTTCACCGGACTTGTCAACGGCTGGTACTACTGTCGCGTCCTGGCCAAACAGGGCGCCGTTAACAGCAATTGGAGCGACCTGAAACAGGTCCGTGTCTACGACGACCCCAAGCTGGCCGCGACCTCTTTTACCTCGATGACCATTAGCGGAGGCAATGTCACCTGCCAATGGTCCGCCATTCCCTCTGCCGGCAGGTACATGGTGGAGATCTGCGCCGACCCAGACTTCGATCCTCCCATCTATCATGCCGATACCACTGATACGACATGGGCTTTCAGCAATCTGAGCAGTGGCATCTACCAGGTGCGCGTGTGCGGCTACAATGCCACGGCCTGGAGCGACTGGACCACGGCCACGGTGCTGGTCGGTCAGGGCTCCGTCGGCTCATCTATCATTCCCTTGATCATCATCGTCGCGGCGGTGCTCGTGGTGCTATCTCTGGTCTTCCTGGTGTCGCGCCGCAGGAAAAAGTAGCGAACTTCTTATTACCTATGAGCACAGCTCGATGCCCAGGTTCCTTTATGTCCAAGACGACCAACAACCTCAAGGATGCATTCGCCGGAGAATCGCAGGCCAACCGCAAGTATCTCGCCTTCGCCAAGAAGGCGGACGCCGAGGGTTACCATCAGGTGGCCAAGCTCTTCCGCGCCGCGGCAGAGTCGGAAACGATCCACGCGCTGTACCACTTCAATGTTATGAAGGGCGTGAGCAGCACCGCCGACAACCTCAAGGCGGCCATGGAAGGCGAGGCCTATGAGCACACCACCATGTACCCCGGGTTCATCGCCGAGGCGGAGAAGGAAGGCATGAAGGACGCCGTCATCGGCTTCAAGGCCGCCAATGCCGTGGAGATCATCCACGACAAGAAGTTCGGCGAGGCCGCGGTGGCAGTGAAGGCGGGCAAGGACCAGCCAACACGCAAGCTGTACGTCTGTCCTATCTGCGGCAACGTGCACGAGGACGAGCCGCCCGCGGCCTGCGCGATCTGCGGCGCCAAGGGCAACACTTGGAAAGAGATCCTCTGAGAAACCCTGTCAGGGCCTCCCCCTGACGACCATTCTTTTCCATCGTCTCAGATCTATCGTGGGCCGTGCTAAAGGGCCACCTTCACAGCGCGGGCAGCCAAGGGGTCTTGACCACGGGCCTGATCACTCTCGGTCACCATTCGAGATAACATCAGGACCATCGGCGTGTGCGCTTTCTACAACTGCGCTTCCCTCACTTCAGTGACGATCGGCAGCGGCGTCACGCACATAGGCGATCATGCGTTCGACAATTGCACCTCCCTCGCTTCCGTGGTGATACCTGACCCGGTCACCTACCTCGGTAATTCCTCGTTCGCCTACTGCTCCGCCCTGACCTCCGTGACCGTGGGCAGCGGCGTCGCCGCGATCGGCGAATACACATTCGCTGATTGCACCTCCCTGACATCGGTAGTCATCGGTAAGGGGGTGGCTTCCATCGGAGAGTTCTCGTTCTGGAGGTCCACTTCCCTGGCCTCGATATCCTTCCTTGGGTCGGTGGCCCCGACCGAGGTCGGCGATCAATGGGTGAACGGCACCAGCGCGGACATCAGAGGCCACGCCTATGCCGCCTCGAACTTCCCGTCGCCGGGCGAGAGCTTCCACGGGCTGAGGATGGGTGCCTTGCTACCGATACCGGAGGTGTACAGCTACTCCGTTAGCGGGGGCCAGGCCACCATAACCGGGTATTCTGGCATGGGCGGTCATCTGGTCATACCCTCTATGTTGGGTGGCTATCCTGTGGTCGCGATCGGTGACGCCGCCTTCGGGGGATGCACCTCTATCCTCTCGGTGACGATGCCCGAAGGGATAGCGGTCATCGGTGACGGCGCGTTCCTAGGATGCACCGCCCTGACCTCCGTGACCGTGGGCAGCGGCGTCACCAGCATCGGCGAGAGGGCGTTCGAGACCTGTATCTCGCTGATCACAGTGATGATGCCGGACAGTGTCTCTGCCATCGGCCCCTACGCGTTCGCCTCCTGCACCTCCCTGACCTCGGTGACGATAGGCAATGGGATAGGCACGATCGATGAGGGGGCGTTCTACTCCTGCACCTCCCTGACCTCGGTGACGATACCTGATAGCGTGTACCACATCGGCGCTTCTGCGTTCAGTTACTGCACCTCCTTGGTCTCGGTGACGATCGGCGTCGGTCTCACCATCCTCAGCGATTATGCGTTCTATGATTGCGTCTCGCTGATCTCGTTCACGGTACCGGATAGGATCACGTGCATCGGCAATTCGACCTTCTCTGGCTGCACCGTGCTGGCCTCCGTGACGATCGGCCGTGGCGTCACCAGCATCGGCGCTATGGCGCTCTCTTGGTGCCCCTCCCTGGGATCGATATCCTTCCTTGGGTCGGTCGCCCCATCTCCTATTGGTGTCGATTGGTTGGCGGGCGCTAGTGTGGAGATCAGAGGCCACGCCTGCGCCGCCTCGAACTTCCCGTCGCCGGGCGGGAGCTTCCGCGGTCTGGTCATGGGAGCGGTCATTCCAGTGGTGCCGAGCGTGCCCACCAACCTCACTGTGACCGCATCGGGCGGCAAGGCCATCTTGACATGGGTCGCGCCCAGCGTCGGACCCGTGGTCAATTACAGCATCTACCGCAGCGGCAGCGTCAACGGGACCTACGCATGGATCGCCTCGCCCACCGCAACGAACTACACCGATGCCAACGGGACCGCCGGCCAGACCTACTGGTACGAGGTCAGCGCCAACAACAGCGTCGGCGAAGGAGCGAGGTGCGCCGCCGTTTCCGTGCTCATTCCTGCTTCGAACGCCAGCAACGACGCGCTGGTGATAGCGGTCTTGATAATCGTGATCGCACTGCTGCTTTTGGCTCTCATCCTCAGATGGCGCAGCTCAAAGCCGAAGTGATGTGGCGACAAACTCCTTCCATCCTCCTTTGAGCTTCCGCGATGGAATGGTGCATGGTCGAGTTGTCGATCAGGTTGTGAGGTACATCCTCGACCGATCAGGCGGCTGGTGCCCACCCGTATTCCGAATGGTCCTCCAGGAGCACGCCCGTGGGAATGGTCAGCGTCAAAGCATCCGCTGCCCGGTGATACCAAGGCGGGCCGTTCGACTCCGATGTCCTGGGATTCCTTGGTGGAGCGAACCCGGAGCGAGGGACCGCCGCTGGAAATAGATCCTCCCAAACCACATGGCCAGTGGATGCCCCCTGGTAATCATTCTATACCTCGGTCTCTGATTGTTGCATTGTCATGTTGGAGGTCAGATTCCATGGGCGCGGCGGGCAGGGCGCCGTGACCGCGGCCCAGACGCTCGCCGAAGCGGCGATCTCCCTGGGTTTCGAGGCGCAGGCCTTCCCCTACTTCGGCGCGGAGCGACGCGGCGCACCGGTGCAGGCCTACGCGCGCATCGACCACCGGCCGATCCGTCTTAGGGAAAGGATCACCATGCCGGACATCGTCGTCGTTCTGGACGAGACCCTCATTCCCCTGGAAAGGGTGGATGAAGGATTGAAGTCCGATGGCATCGTCGTCATCAACACCCGCCTGCATCCATCCCAGGTCCTACTAGAACGGGAGAGCCGCTGCATTGCGGTGGACGCCACCAGCATTGCGTTGGAGAATCTGAAGGCACCCATCGTCAACACGGCCATGCTGGGCGCGGCGGTGCTGGCCCAGGACGAGATCCCGCTGGAGGCGGTGCTCCTCGCCATCCGTTCCCGCTTCGGTGAGAAGCTCGGGCAGATGGCCGCGGACGCCAATGCGCGTGCTGCCGAGCAGGCCTACGAATTGAGCGTAGAGGCACGCAGCCTGTCCGGTCTCCGGATCGACAACAAGGCCGTGTGGCTCCCGGATTGGGACGACCTGCCGATCGGTACCTGGCTGACGCCGGACGAACGCTCTGGTATGTCGATCGGGCCCGGATCGGCCTGGCAGAATCCCACGGGAACTTGGCGCACCTCGACGCCCCGCTACAACAAGGACAAGTGCGTGCGCTGCCTGCGCTGCTGGTTCTGCTGCCCCGACGTCTGCATCCACCGCACCGAGGACGACCACGTGAGGTGGGATCTACGCTTCTGCAAGGGTTGCGGCATCTGCGCCAACATCTGTCCCGCGGCCGCTATTTCCATGGAACGGGGGATGGGCGATGGATAGGGCGCTGAGCGGCGATCACGCCGTGGCCTGGGCCGTGCGCCTGGCCCGGGCTGAGGTCATTCCCGTCTTTCCGATCACACCGCAGACGCTCATCATGGAGCAGCTGGCGGATTTCATCGCCGACGGCGAGATGAACGCCGATCTGGTGCCGGCGGAGAGCGAGCATAGCGTGATGAGCGTGGCCATCGGCGCCAGCGCCGGCGGCGTGCGCACCTTCACCGCGACGTCGTCGCAGGGGTTGGCGCTGATGCACGAGATGCTCTATGCCGTGCCGCAGAACCGCCTGCCGATCGTGATGGTCAACGTCAACCGCAGCCTCGGCGCCGCCTCGGGCATCTGGCTGGAGCACAATGATTCCATGGCGGCGCGCGATTCCGGCTGGATCCAGGTGTACGTGGAGACCGCCCAGGAAGCGTTGGACATGGTACTGCAAGCGTACCGGCTGGCGGAGGACGAGCGGGTGCTGCTGCCGGTCATGGTGTGCCTGGACGGCTTCGTGTTGTCGCACACGGTGGAGAAGGTCAATCTGCCTTCGCAGGAAGAGGTGGACGATTTCCTGGTGGATTTTTGGCCACGCAACATGCTCGATCCGCAGAGTCCAAGCCTGCTCAACCCCATCGTGCCGCCCGACTACGCGATGGAGATGAGACGTCAGTTGGACGACGCCATGGAGCGAAGCCTCTACGTGGCCGAGGAGGTGGACCTGATCTTCCGTGAGCAGTTCGACCGTTCCTATGGCGGTGGCATCGAAGAGTACCGCATGGAGGGCGCAGAGTATGCGATCCTCTGCCTGGGTACGGCCGCTGGGACCGCGAAGGAGGCGGTCGACCGCCTGCGCGAGCAGGGCGAGAAGGCCGGCCTATTGCGTCTTCGTTTCATGCGCCCCTTCCCGCATGGACAATTGGCCAAGGCCTGCGCCCATCTGAAGGCGCTGGGCATCTTCGAACGGAGCATTTCCTTCGACGGCCGGGGCCCCCTCTACGCGCAGGTCGCTTCCTCTCTGTATGGGTCGAGGCTTCCGCTCACCGAGCACATCGGCGGCCTCGGTGGCCGGGACGTCACCGTGAAGGACCTGCTCGAGGTGTACGCACTCGTGCGGCGGCAGGGCACAGGCGAGAAGGTGCGGTTGACCACCTGGCACGGCCTGAGGGGAACGCCATGAACAAGATGGAAACGATCCGAGACATGCCGGAGAACGATCCCTTCGGTTCCGGTCATGGCGCCTGCCCCGGCTGTGGCATCGCCGTGGCCGTGAAGAACCTCATGCGCATCCTGGGACCGCTCACCACCGTATACGTTCCGGCGTCCTGTCTGGTGGTCTTCGGAGCGCAATATCCCACCTCCGCATTCCGTACGCCCTACCTGTTCACCGCCTTCGAGAATACCGGGGCGGTCATCAGTGGCATCCGTCTGGCGCAGAAGCGGCGTGGGCTCGACACGCCGGTGGTGGGCATCGCCGGCGACGGCGGCACCTTCGACATCGGGCTGCAGGCGCTGTCCGGTGCCGCGGAGAGGAACGAGGACGTCATCTTCGTCTGCGTCGACAATGAAGCGTACATGAACACCGGTATCCAGAGGAGCGGATCTACCCCGTTCGGAGCCTGGACCACGACCTCGCCGGTCGGTCGCGTGATCAAAGGGAAGCGTCAGTTCAAGAAGGACCTCATGGCGGTGGTCACGGCGCACGACGTTCCCTATGCGGCCACGCTTTCCATAGCGCACTTCGGTGATTTCATAAAGAAGGTGGAGAAGGCGAAGTCCATGAGCGGTTTCCGCTTCCTGCACATCCTGACCCCGTGCGTACCTGGTTGGAGGTATGAATCGGCGCGGACGGTGGAGATCGCCCGCATGGCCGTGGAGACGGGCATGTGGACGCTCTTCGAAGTGGTGGACGGAGAATCCCGGGTCACCTACC
This sequence comes from uncultured Methanomassiliicoccaceae archaeon, assembly GCA_964500045.1. Lineage (GTDB taxonomy): Archaea > Thermoplasmatota > Thermoplasmata > Methanomassiliicoccales > UBA472 > CAZCNG01. Next base: position 8,066 of record CAZCNG010000006.1, on the reverse strand, counting down.
AGCCGAGGGAGATGATGCCGGTGTCCGATTACCTGCAGCAACAGGGAAGGTTCCGTCACATGGATGCCGCGGACGTGACGAAGCTGCAGCATTGGCTGTGCGGTAAGTGGTACCTGCACTACGGGCATGAGAATGAACCGCCCGTGTGCAAACCGTTCGCAGGTATGCCGCCGCTGCACCGGGACGAGGACCCCCTGCACGGCGTTTGATTGCCTTTGTCAAACGACGATCCATCAGCGACTGGCCATCTGATCGCCGATGGGGATATGAAGCTGGGATCGACCAAGCCCTTGCCGCGTGGCATGAGAAGAGATGGCGTATCGCAAGAGAAGGGCGTCGCGACCTGCAATCTATCGGGGGGGAAGCCGCCAAGCCCCCGGCGGCACCAACATCTCGAAGCACACGCCTTCCCCCGCCTTCCCGGTCTCCGTAATGGTGATGCCGGTGATGGCCATTATCTCCCGACAGAGGAAGAGACCGAAGCCAGTGTTCTTGCCGAACCCCTTTTCAAAGAGGCGTTTCTTGTCCTCGGCGCTGATGCCCGCGCCATTATCCTCGTACGCGATCAACATGGCATCGCCCCTTTGCTCCGCGCTCATCTTGATGCGCGTGACATGCTCCCCGTGCCGCATCGAGTTGTCGATCAGATTGTAGGGTATCTTCTCGACCAATGGGTCCGCCAGGACCTCTATTCCCTTGGTATCGTCCTCCAACTTCACCTCGGCCAGATGCATCATGGCAAAGGCCTCCTTGGTCTGACGGCCGGGTGATACCCATATGGGCGCCTTGACGCCGATATCCTGATATTCCTTGGTGAATAGGATCGTGGTAGATATCTTCCCCGCCGCCATCTCCACCCTCCCGAGGTGATCATCAGAAATGAGTTGAGGTTGTCCTTTTTTAAGAAGTGCCAGATTACCCTCAAGAATGGTCATCTGGTTGTTGATGTCATGCCGGGTGATGCTTGAAAGGAGATTGAGTTTTCGATTGGCCTCTTGTAGCGCCTTCTCCATCAGCTTGCGCTCGCTGATATCCTCTTTGCTGGCTATGAAGTGGGCTATCTTCCCGGCGTCATCGAAGATCGGAGCTATGGAAACCGATTCCCAGTATAGCTCTCCGTTCTTCTTCTTGTTGTGGAACTCGCCGTGCCATGTGCCTCTGCCCAATATTATCTGGTACATCCTCTGATACTCCTCTTTGGGCGTCTCCCCTGATTTCAAGATCCTAGGGTTCTGTCCTTTGGCTTCCTCCAGAGTATATCCCGTGAGCGAAGTGAACTTGGGGTTGACCCATTCAATATTGCCATCAATATCAGTGATGACGATGCATGCTGGCGAGTTCTCAGCGGCCTTGGCGAGCTTGCGCAGTTCGTCTTCGATACGCCTGCGCCCGGTGACATCTTGAGAGATGACCAGGATGCCTGAAACTTTCCCGGCACTATCGCGCAATGGTATCTTGTCCGTGCGCACCCACAGCGTTTCTCCCTGGCTGGTTTTGAGTTTCTCCTCAATACCAAGCTTGGGCTGCCCATTGGCCATGACCTCCAGGTCGTCACGATAGTACTCCTCCGCTTCCTGAGGCAAGAGATCGCCGGTGTTATGCCCTTCGCTCTGGTCCACGGCCAGCCCCATCGAGGCCGCGGCGGCCTTGTTGACGCGGACCAGGTTGTTCTTGGTGTCCTTGTACCAGATCATGGCGGGAGTATTGTCGAAGATGATCTGCAGTTCCGAATGCAGGTGCTTTATCTCCGCCTCGGCCTGCTTGCGTTCTATGATGCGGCCAACCATCTCGGCAATGGCCCGAATCAGCTTCATTTCTTCTTTGAGGAATGTGCCTCGGTCCGATTCGACCATCTTCTCCCGGTAGTCTATCTCGATGAATCCCGCGGCCAGACCGCGCACCTTGATGGGTACCGAATGCTTCCATTTTGTCTCCCGGAAGTTGTCGGTGCGGTACTCATGCCCATCGACCGCAATCTTGGCACAGGCGATCTTTGGATACTGCATACTGTCGGGCAGGGCATCGGCCATCTTCTGGTAGATGTCTTCCAGGCCGAGGTCCTTCTGCTCCGCCATATCAGATAATTGATAGAATGCCTGGAGTTCTTTCATTCGCTCCCTGAGATCGTTTTCGTTGGCCCTGCGTTTTGATATGTCAATATAGGTGATGGCCACCCCATACCCTTCCAAAGGCACAGGCGCCGCCGTGACATCGATCCAGGTGCAATGCTTGCCATCGACCAGCCCCATCTCAACGTTCGAGATGGTACGGCCTTCCGTGAGAGCCCTGGTGCTGGCATACTCCTCGGGCGGCATGAGGGTGCCATCGCTCCTGACGATCTTCCACTCCTCTCCGGCAATGCTCCTGCGTTTCTGCTCCTCTATTGACAGTCCGAGCAGACGCGTCGCCTCTTCGTTGCTCTCGATGATATTGCCCTTGTCATCAGAAATGGTGACGCCGATGGGAAGTGTTCGCAATAGGGTCTGGTATTTGATGGACAGATCTCTCTGCTTCTTCTCTTGGCGCACACGCTCGGTGATATCGAGAATGAGGGTGGTGAATTGCCCTGGATCGTTTCGATACACGCTGACTGAGAAGTCCCGTTCCAGTGCTGCGGAATGGCTCTCGAAGTGGTCTGCAACTCCCGTAAGGGCCACCCGCCCGTATCTCTCGATCCATATGGGCTCGATTTGGTGCAGGACCTCGCGCACAGTCCTTCCCAAAATCACGCTCCGCTCCATTCCCGTCATCTTCTCGAACGCGTGGTTGGCATTGAGGAAGCGGTAGTCGTATGGAATTCCAGCGGGGTCGAGAATGATAGCATGGATGGCGACGCCACTTGACATGTTCTCAAAGAGGTTGGTGAATCGTGCCTCACTTGAACGCAACGTTTCGTCCTTCGCTCTCAGCTCTTCATTGCTCGTCTCGATCTCATCTAGCTGCGCCCTCAGCTCCACGTCGGCCGTGCCTAGCTCATGATTCGCCCTCTGCAGCTCTCGATTGCGCTGATCGACATCCCTTTCTGCTCGACGCTTCCCTACCGCGACCCGAATGCGTTGCTCCAATTCTGCGTAGAGGGACCGAGGATTGCCTCCCTTCTGCAGGTAGGAGTCCGCTCCGTTGTTCAGGGCCTCGATGACCACATCCTCTCTTCCTTTTCCCGTGAACAGGATGAATGGAGTTAGGTCGCCATTCGTCCGAAGTGATTTCAGGAATTGAATGCCATCCTCTTCAGGCATTTGGTAGTCTGACACGATGGCATCAAATCCTATTCTGCCATGAGCGCCCCGAGCTTCTCTTGCTGAGGCGGCGGTCTCCACTTCGATGCCCCCCACCTCCTCTAAGAATTCCTTCGATAGTTCGCGAATCTGCAATTCATCATCTACGATCAGCACATGGACGATCGCATCAGATGGTATTGACATAATAATGGCAGGGGAGCGCCCGATATATAACTTGAAAAACCCTGAATTAGGGACTGTCCGTGGCTTGGAATCATTACTGCTAGGTAGGTCCTGGTGAGGCCTTTAGGTGCGATTGGGCGTGACTAGTTCCTAGCATCTCGTGGGGGCCGCCACACCCCCGCCGGATTCAAGATCTTGAAGCGCGCGCCCCGAGGTCGATCTCACCCCGCTTTCCTGCCAGAACCGCCCGGGTTGAGAATGCCGTGGAGGGCACGCTGACCTTCCGCGTGGCCTGGGGTTTGACCTGTGCGTCCATATACTACGCCTATCAATCGTACCGGCGCAGCTAGGGGCAAAGGCAATTTCTCCGCTCGGCGCACCGGCTCGGTTCGCAGACCATCTAAACATGGGCGAGCAGGCTTTCGGACCCTCACCTTCTTAGGAAACGAAGCCATCTGGGCGCTATGGGAAACGTACCTTTTCGCATTGGCCAGTTGATGAGAACTCTTTAATACAACTAGTCCTTTGCTAGGCATTGCTCTTCGGAGCCAATGAATGATGAGGATGTTTATCAACATCGGAAGGAGGTAAAGAGTTTGGCAAAGCCTATCTATGTCAAGTTCGAGATGCCGAAGGAACTCCAGGACAAGGCCTACGAGGTGGCCGAGCTGGCCCGCGACACCGGTAAGATCCGCAAGGGAACCAACGAGGTTACCAAGCTGGTGGAGAGGGGCGAGGCGCTTCTGGTCATTATGGCTGAGGATGTAATGCCGCCGGAGATACTGGCGCATATGCCGTTGCTGTGCGACGAGCGCAACATCCCCTATGTCTATGTGGCTAGCAAGGCCGAGCTGGGCAACGCCTGTGGCCTGGAGAAGCCGACCGCATCGATCGCAGTGCTCGACGCCGGAAAGGGAAAGCCTGTCCTCGACAACTTGGTCGAGCAGGTCAAGAAGCTGAAGAAGTAAGGTGTGATCATGGCAGAGGATGACGGAAGCATCCCCTCGGAGGTCGTCGAGATCATCGGCCGGACCGGGATGACTGGAGAAGCCACCCAGGTCAAGGTCCGTGTCCTCGAGGGACGCGACAAGGGCAGGATCATCACCCGCAACATCATGGGGCCGGTCCGCATGGGCGACATCCTGATGCTGCGTGAGACTTCGAGAGAGGCCAGGAAGCTCTCTATCCGCTGAGGAAAGGAGTGTATCATCATGGTTGAACAGAGACTGTGCTCCTTCTGCGGTAAGGAGATCGAGCCGGGAACGGGCAAGATGTACGTCAAGAAGGATGGAGCCTTCTTCCTCTTCTGCACCAACAAGTGCCAGAAGAACATGATCGGCATGAAGCGGGTGCCCAGGAAGATCACCTGGACCAGGGCCTACGCGGCCACCAAGGCTCGCAACATCAAGATCGAGAAGGACATCAAGACCGAGAAGGACCTGGAAAAGGTTCAGGCAGAGGCCAAGGCCCTGCCGCCCGCCCAGTGAGCGTGGTTGCATGATCGAGCGCACCTTCGTGATGCTCAAGCCGGATGCAGTACAGAGGGGTCTCATGGGCCCCATCCTGTCCCGTATCGAGGCCAAGGGCTTCCGCCCGGTGGGCGTCAAGTTCATGCGCATCCCGCGCGAATTGGCAGAGAGGCACTACGGTGAGCACAAGGGCAAGCCCTTCTTCACCCCGCTGATCGAGTACATGACCAGCGGACCGGTGCTTGCCATGGTATGGGAGGGCGAGAACGCCGTCCTGTCCATGCGCACGATGATGGGCAAGACCAACCCCCAGGATGCGCTGCCCGGAACCATCCGCGGCGATTTCGCGCAGCAGACGGGGAGGAACATCATCCACGGCTCCGACTCAGTAGAGTCGGCCCGCCGCGAGATCGACCTGTTCTTCAACGAATACGAGCTGCTCGAGATGAAGCGCACCGTGGACCCGTGGCTCTTCGAAAAGATGTGAACCCCGCCCCTCCAGGCGGAAAATCCCTTACCCTTTTTCACTTATATTTTTGCTGTCCAGGCATCCTTACGAACGTTCAAGAAAGATTCTAAATAGGCCGTGGGGGATGCGAAGCGCATATGGCCAATCGCCAGCCCATCGTAAGTGTTCTCGGTCATGTCGACCATGGCAAGACCAGCCTGCTCGACCACATCCGCGGCACTTCGGTGATGAAGCGAGAGGCGGGTTTCATCACGCAGCACATCGGCGCCACCGAGGTGCCGTTGGAGCACATCGAGAAGGTGTGCGCCCAGTTGATGGCCAATAAGAAATTCAACGTTCCCGGCCTTCTTTTCATCGATACCCCTGGACATTCCTCCTTCACATCGCTCCGCGCGCGAGGCGGGAGTCTGGCAGACATCGCGGTACTGGTCGTTGATATCAACGAAGGCCCCAAGCCGCAGACCATCGAGTCCATCAACATTCTGCGCCGCTTCAAGACGCCGTTCATAATCGCGCTCAACAAGATCGACCTCAGCGATGGCTGGGTATCGAAGCCTGGTCGCCCGTTCATCCTTGCCGAGAGGGCGCAGACGGAAGAGGCCAAGGACCGCCTCAACAACCGCCTCTACGAGGTGGTCGGCCTCCTCGCCAACCAGGGTATCCCGTCCGAACGCTACGACCGCATCGACGACTTCACCAAGACCATCGCGCTCGTCCCGATAAGCGCCAAGATCGGAGAAGGCGTTCCCGATCTATTGCTCATGCTGATCGGCCTGGCGCAGAGATTCCTGGAGCAGCAGCTGCACACCGAGGAAGGCGCGGCCAAGGGCACCATCCTGGAAGTGAAGGAGGAGAAAGGTCTCGGCCCGACCATTGATGTCATCATCTACTCCGGTACGCTGCAGAAAGGTGACACGGTCGCTCTGGGCACGCGCAATCGGCCGCTCATCACGAAGGTCAAGGCCATCCTCAAGCCGCGACCGCTGGACGAGATCCGCGATCCGCGCGATAAGTTCGACTCTGTGCAGGAGATCACCGCCGCAGCCGGGGTCAAGTTGCTATGTCAGAGCCTGGACGGCGTTTTGGCCGGTGCGCCGCTGCGCGCCATCGTGGGCGATCAGAACCAGGTCGTGGAAGAGATAGTACAGGAGACGCGCGTCGACATCCCGCTGGCCGATAATGGCATCATGATCAAGGCGGACGCGCTCGGTTCCTTGGAAGCGCTCGCTTTCGAAGCGGCCAAGGCCAATATCCCCATCCGCAAGTACGAGGTCGGCGACGTCAGCAAGAGGGACCTGATCGAAACGGCCGCCTATACGGACCCGCTGCACAAGGTGCTGCTGGGATTCAACGTCAAGGTATTGCCTGATGCGAAGGAAACGATGCCCAACAGCCAGGCCAAGGTCTTCCTCAATGACGTGGTCTACGGACTGATCGACGATTACCAGAAATGGCTCGCAGAGGAGAAGAGGAAGGCGGAGCTGGCCAAGCGGGCGCTGACCTCCTTCCCCGGTAAATTCCGCATCCTGCCCAACTGCGTCTTCCGAGTGAGCAAGCCGGCCATCGTCGGCGTGCGCGTCCTCGGCGGCCGCATTCGCAACGGACAGCGGGTCATCGACCGAGAAGGGAACGAATTGGGCAAGATCAAGAGCCTGCGCGACGGCGAGGAAGTGCTCAAGGAGGCCATCGCCGGTGCGGAGGTGGCGATCGCCATCGACGGCCCCACGGTCGGTCGCCAGATCAACGTGGAGGACATCTTGTACATCGACATCATCGAGACGGAGGTCAAGAATCTGGCCGATTACGATCTCAATCTCGATGAGAAGACCGTGCTCGAAGAGTTGAGCGCCATCAAGCGCAAGAAGGACAAATTCTGGGGCATGTGAATTCTCCGGCCGACAAGCCGGGGGTCGGTCCCCCTCATTTTTGCGCCGCACGTTGTTGCTGGTGCCCCCTAGAGCTTGGTTTGTTGCAACATTGGGTTTGATATGGGGTCCTGCGATATTCGCCCAATCCATCACGGGGTAGACCAGATGGATAGTTTTTCGAATTCCGCTCGCAGATACTCTACGGACCCATCACGCAATGAGAAGCACGGTCTGTTCCTCATCCTGATCATGGCCGTCCTCGGCCTCTTGACCATATTCGTCGAGACCATGCTGGTGCCCGCATTGCCTGGCATTGCTGAGAGTCTTCATGTCCAATCGTCCGATCTGGCCTGGGTCCTCACCACCGTTGGCGCAAGGAAGCCCACGATTTCAATCGTGGGGGGAATTGCGCCCATTCACACATCTGGTGCCTTGCTCCCGCAATGTAGCTGTAATAGATTGTTGACACATCGAGGCGACCATTCAGTTTCGATGCGGCTGACGGTCAAGGTGAAGCTGCTGCCAAATGGCGAACAGAATCGTCAGCTTCTCGCCACGATGGAGAAGTTCAACGAAGCCTGCGACCTGGTGTCGGAGGAGGCGTTCGCATGCCGTTGCTTCAACAAGTTCGCCATCCAGGCGAAGCTGTACCGGCGCATCCGCGAGGAGTACCGACTCTCCGCCCAGTTGGCCGTCCGATGCATCAGCAAAGTGGTCGAGTCGTACCAGACCGACATCACGAACATTCGTGAACGCAACCAGCGCAAGGCACCCGACATGCCGCAGGAAGAACTGGTCGTTCACACATTCCGTCCGCACAGCGCCATGGTGTACGACCAACGTATCCTGTCCTGGA
>CAZCNG010000005.1:0-31014 GCA_964500045.1 uncultured Methanomassiliicoccaceae archaeon | reverse complement strand
CAACCTCTATTCCTTTCTTTGCCTTCGTATGGAATGCGAACTGATGCTTAATCTCAAATTTATAGATTTTCCGGTGGAAAACGGTGAATCTTTCCTGCCCGGCCAACTCCACCAGGTATCTCTCCGTACCAGCGTTGTGGAGCGAATAGATGCGGTCTGCCACCTGCATCGCCCTCAGTAGGAATGGAGAATCCGCGTGGCGGGTCTGGGCGCCGAAGGGTGGATTCATCACGACCGTGTCGACCTTCTCCTGGAATTCCCTGACGTCCATGACGCGCAGGTCCATCTCCACGCCCGCGGCGGCGCCATTCTCTCGAGCTATGACAATGGCCGATCCGTCGACGTCCAAACCGATGACCGTATCCGCGCCCAACAGCGCAGCGCCGATGCCCAGGGGCCCGGGCCCGCAGCCCAGGTCCGCCACGCGGCGATCCTGGATGTCCCCCATGGCATAGGCGATGTAGAGCAGTTCGGCCGCGATCGGCGCCGGCGTGGAATATTGCTCCAGCGAAGCGTCCGGCGTTTCGAAGCCGCGCAGACGCTGCAATGCGATCTCCAGATCCTTCTGTCTCAGTGCCATGGAATCACTGGTTGAGGCCCAGGTTAAGGAAGTCCGCGCTCGTCAGGATACCGATGATGGCCCCCTTGCGCGAGATGAGAATGGCGTCCTCCCGCTGTAGATGAAAGGAAGCGATGTCGATGGGGGTGTCCTCACTGAGGATCGGGAACGGATCCCTCATGACCTCCTCGAGGTGGGTGCGCATCACTTCATCGTAGGTCTTGCGGCCGTTGCGTGTTTCCTCGATGGTGTAGTCGCGAATGGCATCGTCGGTGAGGCCTCCCACTACGCGGTCGCCGACCATGACCGGCAATTGCGTGAACCGCCCCTTCATCATGCGGTCGACCGCCTCACTGATGGTCTGGTCCGGAGTAACGGAGATCACGCCCCTGGTGGCCAGGTCGCCGACGGCCAGTTGAGCTCCCGCCTTCAGACCCTCGGTCTTCTTGCGGCGCAGGACGTCCTCGAACGCCATCAGGATCTTGCGCACGTTGCTGTAGGAGGGGTCGATGCTGCCCCGCTCGATCTTGGCAATGAGCGATTGACTTACTCCGGCCAAGCTGGCCAGCTCCCTCTGGCTCAAGTTGAGGCGCTTTCGCATCTGCCTGATCTTATCTAGGTCGGGGAGCTGTGGGATCATGGCGACGCGGGGGGCGGTCATGTGATTCACTCCTCAAATGAACGAGGAACAATTTCTTTGACGCATTTATTTGTTTCCAGCATATTCGCCCAGATTACTCCGGGGAATCTCCCATGAGCCGACTGCACCGAAGAGCGGTCTTCTCCGGTCGCCGCGAGCAACCTTCCATTCATTAAGGCGCCCACAGGCCAGATGACGATCTCGGAAGGGAATCAACCCAGCAAAGCCATGTATAATAAGTCCTATATAGAGAGAGGAATGTAGGCGCGCTTTGAGCGTGCCACCCCATAGCACACGGTGCTATCTGGACAGCTTCGGAAACAGCACCGGGGCGAGGGCAGACGCGGGTGAGAATTCGATGCAGTCGCCATCACAGCCAACCAGGATGCCTCGGGCAATGATCAAGGGCACGGAGGATGCACCCCATGCCAGCGGGCGTACTCGATTCCCCCGCGACCAGGAGACGTACATGGCCACCAGGCCACCCGGAATGGAATACCAGATGGGCGGCTGTGGCATCGCTGGCTGCATCGCCTTCCATGGCGAATTGATCGCCGGGGACCGCATCGGGCGCATGCTCTCCACCATGGGTGAGAGGGAGAACGGTCTTGGCGCGGGCTACGCCTGCTATGGGATCTTCCCAGACCGCAGTGACGAATACTGCCTGCAATTCTTCTTTGATGACGAGGACGCCAAGCAGCAGGTCGAAGAACTGCTAGCGACGCACACGTCGGTGCAGAAGGACGAGAAGGTCTTTACGCAACCGGTCAAGACGCTGAAGCCACCGCACCCGACGATCTGGAGATATTTTCTGTACCCGCGCACCGAAGTGCCGTGGAACGGAAACAAGGAGCTTTCCCAGGACGACTACATCATCAACCTGGCCATGCACATCAACTCCGATATCGATGGTGCCATGTGCGTGTCCAGCGGCAAGGATATGGCCGTTTTCAAAGGCAATGGCTACAGCTACGAGATCGCACAATTCTACGATATCGGCCGCTACCGCGGCAACATGTGGGTCGCCCATTCCCGCTTCCCGACGAACTCGCCGGCCTGGTGGGCCGGGGCGCATCCCCTCAGCATACTGGACTGGGGCGTGTGCCATAACGGGGAGATCACCTCCTACGGAGTCAATCGCAAGCTGGTGGAGATGGCCGGCTACCGCTGCACGGTGCTCACCGACACCGAGGTGGTGGCGTACATGTGGGACATGCTGGTGCGCAAGCACGGACTTCCCATAGCCAACGCCGCCTTCGCCATGGCCCCCTGGACGTTCGAGGAGATCAACACCCTCGACGAACAGAGCCGCAAACTGGCCACCTGGACCCGCATCGCCTACAAGGAGGCGTTCCTGAACGGGCCGTTCAGTATCCTGGTCGGCAGGAGCCGGCCGGAGATCACCCTTATCGCGCTGGCGGACCGCAAGAAGCTCCGCCCCATGATCGTAGGGAGCTCCCCCGATGAGAATACCATATACTGTGCCAGCGAGGAATGCGCCATCCGCGTGGTGGAGCCGGAAGCGTACACCTGGACCCCGAACGCCGGCAGCCCACTGATCGCCACCGTCAAAGGCGGCTTGGTCCGTGACGGCACCGAGTCCCCGTTCGCGGGGGGTAGCACATGAGCGAAGCCCCCAAGGGCAAGAGGATGGACCTCAAACTACCGGAAAGGTTCCGGCCGGTCATCGACTATGAAGTTTGCCGTGTGTGCAAGCGCTGCGTGCAGGACTGCTCCTACCAGGTCATGCAGATGAAGGAGAACAAGGTCGTTCCCGTGGGGGGATGCGTGGCGTGCGGACGATGCATCTCCGTCTGCCCTGTGAATGCGATCGAGATACGGGAGATACCGTCGCAGTTCCCGCCCCACAGCAACTGGACGGAACGGATGCGGAGAGGCATCTACGCACAAGCGGGCAGCGGCGGCGTGCTGCTGTCCAGCTGTGGCACGGATGAAGTGCGCCCGATCATCTTCGAAGACCTGCTGCTCGACGCGGCCCAGGTCACCAACCCTTCCATCGACCCGTTGCGCGAGCCGGTGGAGACGGCCACCTTCTTCGGCGGTCGCCCCGGACGCATCTCCGTCGGCGAGAAGGACGGTCGCATGATGCTGTCCAAGGGAGAGATGCCAGGCATGCTGATGGACATGCCCATCATGTTCGGCCACATCTCCTTGGGAAGCGTTTCCTACAATACGCAGAAATCGCTCTTCATGGCCGCCAAGAAGCTGAACATCGTCGCGGGCAGCGGCGAAGGTGGTCTGCATCCCGATTTCATGGAGTACGCCGACCACGTCTGTGCGGAGGTCGCCAGCGGTCGCTTCGGCGTCACGCCCGACTACCTCAAGAAGACCATGGCGGTCGAGATCAAGGTCGGCCAGGGCGCCAAGCCCGGTCACGGCGGTCACCTGCCGGGAGAGAAGGTCACGGACCTCATCTCCAAGACCAGGATGATACCGCTGGGAACGGACGCACTGAGTCCGTATCCGCACCATGACATCTATTCCATCGAGGACCTGCAGCAGCTCATCTCTTCATTGAAGGAGTCGACCGAATACGGCGTGCCCATCGGCGTCAAGATCGCCGCCGTGCACAACGTGGCGGCCATCGCCTCCGGCATCGTTCGCGCCGGCGCCGACTTCATCACCCTGGACGGCTACAAGGGCGGCACTGGGTCGGCGCCACGCGTCATTCGCGACCATGTCGGTCTGCCGATAGAGGTGGCCATCGCCGCGGTGGACAAGAGGCTGACCGAAGAGGGTCTACGCAACCGCGTCACCGTCTGTGCCGGCGGCGGCATACGCTGCTCCGCCGACATGATCAAGGCGCTGGCGCTCGGGGCGGACGTCGCCATGGTATCCACCGCGGCCATGGTCGCGCTGGGGTGCCGGGTCTGCATGCAGTGCCACCGCGGCCTGTGTTCCTGGGGCATCGCCACGCAGCGGCCGGACCTGGCCGCCCGGCTGGACCCGGAGATCGGAGCGGAGCGCGTCGTGCGTCTATTCCGTGCCTGGAACGAGGAACTGAGGGAGATCATGGGCGCCATGGGCATCGATTCCGTGGAATCCCTGGTAGGCAACCGCGACCGGCTCCGCTATCAAGGGGCGAATCCCAGGATCGCCGAGATCATGGGTGTCAAGCACGTGGGCGAAGGATGGGGTTGATTCCATGAGCGAAGGCATAGGCCATATCGGTGGCCAGGGCTGCGGCTGCGCAGATTGTCTGGTCAAGGCAGCGGACGGCAAGACGCACATCCACGCGGGCGGCAGCGATGAACCGATGCACTACACGGCGCTCAACTGTGCCATGCGCTCGGCCATGCAGGGCGGCGCCAAAGAGATCGTCCTGGAGGGGGTCATCGGGCAAAGGTACATCGCTGCAACTGCGGCGGACAAGGAACTGCGCATCACGATCATGGGCACCCCCGGCAACAATCTGGGTGCCTTCTTGGACGGACCGACCATCGAAGTGTTCGGGAATGCCCAGGACATGACCGGGAACACCATGAACTCCGGCCGCATCATTGTCCACGGCAACGCCTGGGACGTCACCGGCCTATCGGCCCGAGGCGGCAAGATCCTCATCCGCGGCTCTTCTGGGTACCGGGTCGGCATCCACATGAAGGAGTTCGGCGCGGCGCGACCGGTGCTGCTCATCGGCGGCACGGTGAAGGACTACCTCGGAGAGTACATGGCCGGCGGCACCATCATAGTGCTGGGGCTGGCCACGCCGGAAGGCGTCTCGCCGGTGGGAAGGAACATCGGCGCTGGCATCCATGGCGGCCGCATCTATGTGCGCGGCAAGGTCGAGAAGCACCAGCTCGGTGCCGGCGCGGTCACGGCGGAATTGGATGACACGGACAAAGCAGAGCTGGCGGAGCTCCTGGAAGAGTACCAACAGACCTTCGCCACGCAGGTGCCGACGGATCCGTCCGGTTTCATCAAGATCATGCCCGCGTCCAGCCGTCCCTTCTCAGGTCACTACGACAAGACCAACATCTGATGAGGTCAGAGGCCGGGAGGACGAAGCGCGGATTCGAGCACGACCTGCAACTCGACATCCACCAGTCCGAGCGGGATGATCTTCTCGTTCACGAGGTTCTCCAAGGCGCGATTGTCCTCGGCCAGGATGCGCATCAGGACACGGCGGGCACCGGAGACCTGGCACACTTCCTGGACGCCCTCGATCTTCGAGATGCGGCGCAGATCCTCCACACCCTTACCGTCAGCCAGATTGGCGCGCAGAAGCGCCTCCGCCCTCAATCCCATGCGTTCGGCATTGATGATGGCATAGTACCCGAGGATGACCTTGTCGTCCTCCAGACGGCGTATGCGATCACGCACCGTCGACGGCGAGCGCCGCATCTTAGCAGCGATGTCGTTGTATGTCATACGCCCGTCCGCCATCAAGAGACGGATGATGCGCTTGTTCATCGCATCGACCATGACCAAGTTTAGCAACCAAATGAGTTACAGCATGGCCGGTTATAATGATTGCTAGTTTGACGCGGAAATGGCGGAATAGCGACCGCTCATCCGCCGAGATAGCGCCTCCTCCACTAGCTACGGAAATCTGGATTATGATGGAGGATTCAAAGTCCCCCCGAAGGTCGCTCCGGTACCGGGCGCAGCGCTGTCTCTTCCATCACCTTCATGTCACAGCCGCACTGGTCGCAGGCGCCGCGCAGCGCTTCCGAGCACGCGGCAGCCAGTGCCTGGCGTGCACCGCGAACGCGGGCGTTGAGGATCAAGGACCCTTCGCCGCGGAGGTATCTTCCACCGCGCAGCAGGTCCACCTGGACCTCCCCCTCGACCATGGACACCTTGAGCGCCGCTGCGGGCGAATCGACCATGACCTTAAGGTGCGCCACCTTGCTCACATCCAGGCGGGCGGCGATCCCCTTCATCAGCAGCGAGGTCAGCATGCTCAGGTCGATCCCATCTGCGGCCGATAGATCCACCCGGCATCCGTACCAGCCCATGTCCGCCTTCTCCAGGTCGAAGAAGCGCGTGTCCATGGCGAGGGGAGCGCGGCTGCTCACGTCCTGCGAGGCGATCAGTTCCGTGAGTTCCTCGATACCTTCCCCCGTGCGGGTGGAACACAGGACAGCGCGGACGCCCGGGGCCTCGCGGGCCACCGCCTCCAGCGCCTCTTTCCGACCGAGGTCGTCCAGCAGATCGGACTTGGTTATCACGATCACCTCCGCCTCCCGCACCTGCACGAGCGGTATCGCCCTCTGCCCCAGCCCGGACATCGGGTCCGGTCTTGCCAGCAGGTTGCGGGCGCGGTGGCCGTCGACGGCTACGAGCAGTGGCGCCACGCTGAACTCGCCCGGGTACAGGGTGCGCAGCGGCGCGATGACGTTGGCTAGGACATTGGTGCTGGTGCCGATGGCCTCCGCCATGATCACCTGCGGCCGCTTGCTTCCGACCAGCGAACGCGCGCTCTTGACGAACTCCTCCATGTTGCCGCAGAAGCAACCGCCCAGCACCTCGCTCACATCGAACCCGGCCTTGGCCATGAAGCGCGTGTCGACCAAGGTGCCGGCCTGATCGTTCATGATGATCGCAGACTCCAAACCTTTCGAGGAGCGCAGACGCTGGGCCAGCGCAAGGCACAGGGTCGTCTTTCCGGCGCCTAGATAACCGCCTAGCAACGCGAATCTGGTGCTCTTTTCGGTCATGGTATCACAAGTTCACGCCGATGACACGGCGCAGGAAGGCGCATTGCTCGCAGGGTATGCTGATGATGCACGCCCTCTGCTCAGGGATCCCGCGCAGGGCACAGATGATGGCGTGGTCGAGCGGGCGGAAAGGCGCCTTCCGGCCATTGGCCAAGAGGATGTCACCTTCCGATGGGGTGATGGTGGGACAACATGCGCCAGCGGCCACGTGTTGGCAGCAGCTCTTTGCGGTGCGCTCGTGGCACTGGTCGCACCGCGTGCCAAGACGGGACAGCGGCCCGAAGAGGTTGGCCAGTGGATCGACCGTGAAGATGCGCTGCTCGGCACCGAGGCTGATGAAGATGGCGTTCGGATACGCGGGTTCTATCAATTCGAGGACCGTGCCACGCACCTTCCTCTCCTCGCCCACCTTCCAGAATTCCTGCAGATGGTTGTTCAGCTGGTACACGATCTGCTGGTAGCCGATGCCCAACCCCAGCGCCAATTCCTTCTTGGTGATGGGGGCCGAGCGGGCGCGGACATAGAGCGAACGCAGGATGGACTTGCGCAGTTCGTGATTCACCAGGGCAGCGTAGACCTCGGGATCGAGATAGCGCATCTCCATGCGGCAGGGAGATGCTTCAGCGGCCATGCTCTCACTCCCGCAGGCGGTGCGTCGGGTTCGGCCGGGACGGGGAGAAGCAATCGTCCTTGAGGGACGACTTGCGCAGGCCACGCACCCGGAGCGCCACATCCGCCGCCTGACGGACATTGTCACGCAGCAGCTCCGGCGCGGAAACGATGCGCGCGTTGATCGTGAGCACGCTCTCCCCATCGGCGTAGCGCGAGCCCCGCACCAGGTCCACGCTGATCTGCCCCTGCACCAGGGACATCTTCGCCACGGAGGAGGGGCTGCGCAGCAGCACCTTGGCGTGCGCGATGTCGCCGGGATGATAGGCATCAGCGATGCCCTTCAAGGTGCTGAGGCAGAGATCATAGGCATCGGCATGTTCCGCATCGAAGCGGACCGTTCCGTTGTACCAGCCGAGCTCCGCCTCCGCTTCCGCGTAGCGATCGTAGTCGATGTCCACCGGCGCGCGCTTGCTGATGGATTCCGAGAGGATCACCGCCAGGATGCGGTCCAAGTTCTTCCCCGTCAGCGAAGAGTATTCGATGATCTGCGCCTGCGGGTTGAGCTGGGATATCGCCTCGCGCACGAGGGACAGCTGCTCCGGCTTCAGCCGATCGGTCTTGGTGAGGACGATGTACTCCCCCTCCAGGATCTGGTGCTGGCGCAGGTATCCGGAAAGGCTCTCCGGGTCGACCGCTTCCTCGGCCAGGCGGGACGAGTCCGCCAGGATTATGAGGGGCGCGATGGTGAACTCCGTTGGATAAATGAGCTTGAGCGGCGCCACCACGGTGGCGAGCAGGTCCGTGCAGGAGCCCACCGGCTCCGCCAATATGATGTCGGGACGCCCCTGCGCCAGCACCCGGGCGCTCTGCAATAGATCGTTGAAATGGCAGCAGAAGCAGCCGCGGAGTACCTCGGAGACCTCCATGCCCATTTCCTTGCTATACTGCGTGTCCACGAGCTCTTCACCCTGGTCGTTGGTGATCAGACCGACGCGGCTGCCCTTGGCGTTCAGTTCGCGACCGAGGCGGTTGATGAGCGTCGTCTTCCCCGCGCCCAGGAACCCGCCGATGATGACTACCCTCGTTGACAATGGAACGTCCCCTAGGCCCCGCACGAGGTTGGGCGGTTAAATGCTTTACTCTAGACTCAATCGATCAGACCAATTGCTCCGGTACCTTCACTCGCCCGTCCTTTCCTGGCGCGTGCGTTCCCCGCGCCAGCCTCTCCACCACACGTACAGGCCGAAGGCTACCACCAGACCGCCCAGCCCTATCATCCCGATCGCCAGGTAGGCATATTCCATCCCCGAAGTGGCGCCGGAGATGATCGGCCAGAGCAGGGAAGCTCCCAGGAAGAGGAGTATGCTGGCGGCCGCAGCGGCGGCTGCCATGAGCAGGAGGAAGTTGAAATTATGGTCCGTTGCCGCCCTGACCTCCTCCTCCGGCGCCAGGCGGCGTCTCAGGTTGCCCTGTACTTCGAGCAGATGTAGCCGAGAACGGAGCACCAGGCCCGCGGCCAGCAGCAGCACTCCACACAGGAAGACCAGGGCCGGGTCGAGGTCGTTGCGGAAGGCCTGCATGTCGAAGGGCAGGCGGAAGACATAGGCCCAATCGATGCGAGAGAAGAACAACAGGGAGGGAAACAGCATCAGCCAGGAGGCGGCCAGGGCGAAGCGCAGGCGACGCTCGGAGAAGAGACCGACGGCGAGCAGGACCGCGAACAGGAGCACCAGGACGGCGTCCGTGCTGAGGTTCAGGCCAGAGGCCAGAGCCAGAGAGGTCACGGCCGAGCGGAACTGTTCGTAGATGATGGAGTGCATGAACACCAGGAAACAGTAGACGAAAGCAAGTGCGACGATGGTCCAGGTGACCAACCGCGGCATCGGCACGCGCCCCCCGAGATTCATGCGCGCCCCCTCTTTCTCAGACCGGCGAGCAGCACGCGCCTCAGGTCCTGGTGCACCGGGTCCCAGGTGACCAGGAACGTACCCGTGGCCCGCGTGCGCCGCAGCAGTTCGGCCCTGGCGAGCCGCGCCAATTCTGCCCCCAGGTCGTCCTCCTGTCCCTCGGAGCTGAGGTTGAGCGGGTCGACATCGATCGTCATCACCTGGCTGCGCGGTCCACCATCGATCCGCATTTCCAGAATGGCCTCGCGCAGCCCCTGCAGACTGCCGCTGTCCACGGAAGTGATGAGGACGAACAGCGGGCTCGTGCCGGCAATGTGGCCGCGCAGTTCCCGCACCGATGCGCGCATGGACGTCCTAGTGCGTCCAAGATCTGCTTTGAGCAGGCGCTTGGCGATGCGCGCCCTCTGACGACGGCCGCAATCGGGGAGGATAGGATCGCCCTGCCCGCACACCTCCACGCCGACGTGGCAGTTCATGGCGAGATAGAACTCGGCGATGCTCGACGCGGCGGTCACCGCATGCTCGAAGGCGTTGCGCACCGTGGTCCCGACGGACATCTGCGGCCCCGCGTCGATGAAGATCCATACGGTGCGCCTGCCTTCCCTTTCGAATTCGTTCACCAGCGGCGGTGAACGACGGATGTCGACCAGCCTCATGGTCGCCTTCCAATTGATGTTCTTATACAGGTCGCCCGGTCGGTACTCGCGGATCTCCTTGAAGTCGGTGGTCATGGAGCCGAGCTTGCTGATGGCGCCCACCGGCAACGGGATGCGACTGCGCAGCCGGGGATCGCGCATGCGGCGCACGTCGAGGCGGTTCTGTTGCACCAGGAGGGCCCCCGCCTCCTTCACCGGCGGTTCTTCCGGAGACAGCAGTCCGGAGAAGTGTACTGATTCCAGCCGTGCCGGTCCAACCTCATAGTAGCCGCGCCTGGTACATTCCAAGGTGTAGGTCGTTCGCATCTGCAGGGGGGCCATACCCTTCCAGATGACGCACAGATCGCTGCCTGCGTTGAGACGCATGTGCACCGGGAGCACTTCACCCAGGACGAGGATGCCGACGCCCTCGGCCACCTCCACGGTGCGGGCGACTTCGACGATCTCGTCCAGATGAGCGGTGATCTTGGGGTCCCGCCTAATTATGCGCACGGAGTGCGGACCGTCCAACAGCAGCGAGAAGAGGACGAAGCACAGCGGCACCATCGCCAGTGTCAGCACGAAGATGTTGCCCAGCAGCGCTCCCAATGCCATCAGGGATACGAAGATCTTGAACTCGGCCGGAAGACGTCTGGACCACATTACGCTACCTCGAGCGCAGGAACTGCTTGGGCGCCTCGATACCGGCCAAGGTCTCTTCCACCACGCGGGCCGGGCTCATGCGGCTGTCGATCTCATACTCCATCTTGAGGATGAGACGATGGCAGATGGCGTCCTTGGCGAACATCTTGACATCATCCGGTGTCACAAAATCGCGCCCGCTGATGGCCGCGTGCGCCCGGGCGACCTTGAGCAGCGAAAGTCCGCCCCTGGGACTGGAGCCGACCTCGACGGCGATGTGCTCTCGGGTAGCGCGCACTATGCCACTGATGTAGTCGAGGATGGAATCGTCCACGTAAATGGCCCTCTCCACCAGGTCCTGCATGGCCAAGAAACGGGCCTGGTCCACCGCCGGTTGCACCTGATCGATCGGATCGTCCGCGCGCCACTTGATCCTGCGCCGCAGTATCTCGCTCTCGAGCTGGATATCTTTGACGTAGCCTGTGGACATGCGCAGCATAAAGCGGTCCATCTGCGCCTCGGGCAGGGGGAAGGTACCCTCCTGTTCGATCGGATTCTGCGTCGCGATGACGAAGAAGGGGCGGGCCAATTTGTGCGTCACGCCTTCAATGGTCACCTGCCGCTCCTCCATCGCTTCCAGCAGTGCCGATTGTGTCTTCGGCGGGGAGCGGTTGATCTCATCGGCCAGCAGGATGTTGGTGAAGACCGGCCCTTTCTCCAGAGTGAAGGAGGATTCGTTCACCCTCCATATCTTCGTGCCCGTGATGTCCGCCGGCATGATATCCGGGGTGAACTGCACACGCCCCCAGTTGCAACCCGTGACCTTGGCGAAGACCTTGGCCAGCAAGGTCTTCCCCAGCCCGGGGTTATCCTCGAAGAGCACATGGCCGTTGGCCAGCGCGGCCGCCAAGGTCTTGCGGATGATGATATCGTCGCCGACAAAGATGCTGCCGGTGCGGTCGATGATGCCTCTGGCGCTGACGCTGAATTCGTTGAGTTCCATTCTACCGCACCTCTGTGCTTAACCTGGGAGAAAGCCCAGACCGTTCCATGCAGGCCCGTACGACCTCGGACCGCTGGGCCTTCTGCGACCGCGCCCGGTCGCCCTGCAGCCACCGCAATAGTGGTGGTGCTTCCGCTTCCCGATACTGGACCAGGGGAGAGATGGCCTCGGCCACCACGCTCTCGTCCACGCCTTCCCGACCTAGCAGGATGGCGAGGTGGGCCAGCAGCGGCTCCTTGCGGCCGTCCTCGATGAAGGCGCGCACGATGGCCGAGGTGTGCTCGACCTCACCCTTGTTGCGGCCGATCCGCTGCACCAGCTGGGTCCAAGCGGCCATCTCACCGAACGCGCTACGGCGACGGAAATAGGCCAGGAATCTGCGGGCCACGAGGAAGGCGATCAGGACCACCAGACCCCATTCGATCAGAATAACCTGATCTGGAATGGCCTTGATGATCAGGGCGCGGATGTTGGTGAAATAGAGCAGAAGGAAGGTCCCCAGCCCGCCGACGAGGGCCAGATTGCTGGTGCGCGCGAAGAAGGCGCCGACGCCGGAGGCGATCGGATTGGCGTGCCCCACGAGCAGGGCAAGTAGTGAGAGCGCGGCAGTGACCAACATGCCATAGAGAGGCATGTCGGAGCCGGCGGTGGACGGGGCCAGGGCCAACCACAGCTGCTGCAGCAGGACGCCCAGGAGGATGATGGGGACGGTCCGATACAGGATAAGGCGGTAGCCCCCGTTCACCGCCAGCAACTGGCCGATGGCGTAGCTGGCACCGAAGAGGATGACGAAGAGGGCGACCGGCCCCAGGTGCAGGCCCATCTGCGACGGCAGGCCGGCGGCCAAGAGGCCCACGAAGGCTGCCAACCCTACCGTGCGGAGCGCCCCGGCGAGGGCGTGGGCGTACTTCCAGATGAAGAATAGCTCGACCATGCTGCCTAGGTAGATCGCTAGGGCCACGACGAAGAGCGGCAGGATGATGAATTGCAGCTTGACGCCGGCGATGCCTCCTGCGAACAACACCGCCAGCACGTAGTAGCAGCTGCCGAGGACGAGGATCAGCAGCAGTGTACGGGCCAACGCCCCCCTGAGCACGCCCGCGCGGGTCTCAGGCATTTGCCATTTCAAGCGGAGGCCTCCGCCACGGCCAGATACATCCTTTCGTAGTCTTCGCGGCGGATCGGACGCAGACTGAACTCGGCATATTCGAAGGTCCTGCACAACTCCTCGGCACGGGCCTTGGGCAGTGCGCCATCGTTGGCCAGGCGACACGAGGCCTCCTGCGGCGTCATGTGCCTTTCCACTTTTCCGCGGTTCTTCCAGGAGTCGAAGGCATCGGCATAGAGGATGACGACTTCCTCGCGGTAGTCCACGATCCGGACCTCGGTTCGAGAAGAGCCGTCCGGACCCTCCACTTCGATGCTGTGCGGCCCGCTATCCAAGGTCCTCGTAGCATAGGCGGTCCCGTTGCTCAGGTCCATATCCTCCCCAGCCGTGCCATCGATGCGCATCCGTACCACGCCGGGGCGACCCTGCACCGCTATCTTGAGCGGTTCGCCCGCGCCCCATACGGGCGGCAGGGGATGGAGGATCTGCGGAAAACCGATCTGGTACGGCCCCCGTGGCTCCTCCTTGGGGCGCGGGGACATCGGACCAGTCCTTCTAGAACGAACGATCAGGAAAGCGGCGAGCAGGATGGCCGCCGCTCCCGCAACGACGAGGAGCCACCATGGAAAGGTGGAGGCCGGGGCATCCACATTCAGATAGGCAATGGAAGCGGCATAGCGCTGATCTCCGGCGAAAAGGACGCTGTGATTGCCCGGCGCAGCGGGCTGGAATTGACTCACTCCGCTGGAACCGATGAACAAACTGGAGGTGGCGCTGCCGCCCACGACCTGGAGATCCATTCCGGTCAGCGTCGCGCCTTTATCGTCCAGAAGTTGGATGGCAACGATACCACCAGAGTAGTTCAGCACCAGCCGCGTGGACGAAACCACGGAAACCTCATAGGAGAGGACGAACCCCCGGACCTCGAAACGGAAGGTGTGGTTCCCCAGGGCGGCATCGGCCGGGACATTCAACTGCAGTGAGAATAGTCCCTGCGCGACCGTTGTCACCGGCCTCGGAGCACCTAGATCGGAAGATATGTTGACCCGGACCCCGGGGACCGGTATGTCCCCGGCGGATAAGCGGCCGAAGACCGTGCCGTCCTGGCCTCGGACCAACGATCCTGCGTCCAGGGTGAGGGCCGGGGGGAAGGAATAGAAATCCAGAGAGGCCGAGGACTCGTTGAGCAACGCCGTGCCAGCGAACCGGGCCTCCAAGTAGACCAAACCCGCCGTTGCCAGGGGATAGGAGATGAGTACCATGCCCTCGTTGTCCGTGACATAGCTGACCAGGGAATGTCCCCAAGGGGCAACGAACTCGAAGACGACCGTGGCGCTCGCCACCGGACGACCGGAAACGACCTCCGTAAGGGTCGCCTTGATCGAGACGGAGGAGCCGGCCATCGCCGGTTGCATAGCCTCCAGCAGCAGAGTGGAAGAATCCAGTACCCTCACGCTCGGGTCGCTGTCGGAGGGGGCATGAACGGCATCCCCGAGATAGTAGACGATAAGCTGGTAATTGCCCGTCGACATCTCATCGGGGGTCATACAGGTGACCACGTAGTAGCCGTTGCTCACCGCGCCACCACCGCACAAATAGCGCTCGTTGGCATTCTCCTTGGAACGGACCAGGTACACCTGCACCATACCCGTTTCGACCATTGGTGTGGAGCCCCCTTGGGGCTTTTCAGTGCATGTGCCAGTGACTTCGAACAAGGCGCCTTTTCTTATGTCGGGGGTGGCGGAGATTATCTGCGTGACCGTGACCACGCGCGTCTGCTGCGGGTTCACATTCTTGATGCCCAGCTCATAGGCGTGCGCCAGACCTGAGGTGTAGCGAAACTCCTGGTCGTTGGCTGACGTCATGATGTGGTCCTGCGGAACCAGGAGGTGAATGGTGTATGATCCGGGGGCCGCCCCTTCGAACAAATAGTGCCCCAATCCGTCGCTCTGCACCGTATCCAGGAGCTGCCCCTGAACGTTGAAGAGCTGCACCCCGACATCGGAAACGCCCTCCTCGCCGGACTGCAGGTTACCATCGCCGCTCACGTCGAGGAAGACCTTGCCATATATTCCTTCAAGGTTCTGCGGCCGGTCGGGGAAGATGGGGCTAAAGGAAGGTGAGCTGTCGCCGTCGTGCAACGTGCCATCCGACTGCGAGCTGGCGGGGTCCAGCATGACCCAGCCCAGCTGGTCGAAATTCACTTCCACCGCGTAGGAAAGAGAGTTGGGGGCGACCAGCTGCGTCGCCAGGGTGGGGGATATTTTGAAGGTGAGGCAGGGCCGCGCAGGAATGCCCTGGGAACGAAGCAGGAGAGTGAATGCGGTGGCGAAGTCCTTGCTGTCGCCAGTATGGTCGCCAAAGAGGAAATCCGCGATCGTGCCGTTATCTTCCCCGGCAGTCATGCCGTAGGACGACGCTAGGAAGTGCGCCAGCGCCATGGCCTTCGCGAAGGGAGAAGTAAGATCATCCGACACCAGGTCAGAAAGCTGACGAAGTCGTTCCGCCAGCTGTGGAGGCAGCTCCTGGTCATCGGTAGAGGAGCAGTTCAGCGAACCCAAGGTGGACATATTGGCGCCCATTGGTTGCTGGTGCAGCAATTGATAGACCGGTCTCCCGCTGCTGCTGGAGATCAACACCCCGCTCGCCGAGTCGTAGATCAGATCGCCCGACGCGTCGGTGATGCGGTAGGTGGACTCGAAGGTAGGCATCGGCCCCGCAACATCCTTCAGCATGGTGACCTGCGTCGAGCGGTTGGACATAAGGCCCGTGCTCATCGGCAAGCTGATGCTAACGCTGCCCCCGGCCAATGATTGCTGGCCGCCGGTCAAGGGGTACCAGGTCCCGTCACTAGCTATCTCATACGCCATCAGTTTGAGGTATGAAGTGCCCGTGACCCCCAACAGCCTCAGCAATGGCCCCGAGCTGTTGGCGGCGATGGTGTCGGCCACTGAGGGGACCTTGTCACTTCCATCGGCGCCCCCTGTTCCGGGATCGTTGCCGCTCAGGGGATGCGTGAGGACGGGGACGCGCGCCACCTGATCAAAAGCGGCCGCTAGCGCAGCTAATAGAACCGTCAGCGCCACCATGGCCGCCAAGAGTTTGGCCTTGCGTGACAATCCGCAACCATCCCATATCCAACAGTGGATGGTGGCCTTATGAAGCTTTCAGTTCTATTCCAGTTGTGATGATTGGCTTGACCATCAGGCGGGAAACCATTAAATTACTGGCTCAGGCTCTCGTTCCAGGCGTCAGGGAAGAGAGGTTGTGGCGATGATGCAGGTCCTGTATGTTGATGATGAGATCGACCTGCTCACCATCGGCAAGGAATTCATGGAACAGACCGGCACCATCAGCGTGGAGACCGCCGTATCCGGCAAAGCCGCGCTGGAAAGAGTGGCGCGCAAGGACTATGACGCCATCGTAAGCGATTATCAGATGCCGGGCATGGACGGCATAGCTCTGCTCAAGCAGTTGCGCCAGTCGGGCAATGACGTGCCTTTCATCATCTTCACGGGCAAGGGCCGGGAGGAAGTGGTCATCGAGGCCATCAACAATGGCGCAGATTTCTACATGCAGAAAGGATCCGACGTCACCAACGTCTTCGCCGAGCTGTTGCATAAGATATCCCAGGCCGTGGCGCGCAAGCATGCAGAGCGGCGCATCGCCGAGAGCGAGGTCCGCCTTCGGGCGATAATTGAATCCAGTTCAGATGTCGTCTGGGAGGTGGACCGGGAGGGCATCTACACCTACCTGAGTCCCAACTCCTCCGTGGTCCTAGGCAGGCATCCGGCGGAGTTGCTGGGCACCAAAATGGAGACGCTGATCATCGACCAAGATAGGGATGCGATCTGGACCAGGATGCGCTCCGCCTTCGAGCACGGCGACCGCGTTTCCGGGCTCTGCTATTCCATGCGCAAGGGCAGCGGCATGATGGAGGTCGAGACCAGCGCCCGACCGGTCCTCGATTTCCGCGGCGAGAGGATGGGATTCGCTGGCATCACCAAGGACGTGACCGAGATCAAGCACGCCCTGTCCGAATTGAAAAGGCAGGAGGAACGATTCCGCAGCATGGTGGAGACCACCCCCGACTGTCTTTGGGAATTGGACGGCGACCATCGCCTGATCTACATCAGCCCGCAGTGCGAGGCGATCACCGGATTCACGCCGGCGGAGATGATCGGTGGAACGCTTCTAGACCACGTGCTAGAGGCGGAACGGGAGGCGACCAGCCGGGGATTCCGCGAACGGCTGCAGAAGGATGGAGGTCTGCGCGATTTCCAGTGCCGCGCCCTGCGCAAGGACGGGGTCGCCATCACCCTAGAGGCGAACGCCATCGTGATGCGGTCGGATGGAAAGGTTGTAGGCGTCCGCGGCCAGAGCCGCGACGCCTCGCGTCGGCTGGCAACAGAGAGGGCTCTGCGCCACGCCAACTCCCGCCTCTCCCTCCTGAGCAGCATCACGAGGCACGACATCATGAACCAGGTCATGGTCCTGAAAGGGTACCTTGAACTGCAGGAGTCGATGGCGCAGGACGAGCGCCGGAAGGTCAACCTGGTGCGCATCCGCGAGGCGGCGGAGAAGATACAGGAGCAACTAACCTTCGCCAAGCAATACGAACGCATGGGTCTCGATGAACCGGCCTGGATACCGCTGGATATGATCGGAGAGAAGCTCGTTCAGGAGGCCACCAGCAAGGGCATCGCCTGCAACCTTAGCCCCATTGAATATGAGGTCTACGCCGACAACATGCTCGACAAGGTGTTCTTCAACCTGCTGGATAACAGCGTGCGGCATGGCAAACGCGTGACCCGTATCTCCCTTCGGACCGAGGAAGAGGTCCAGGGACTGTGCATCATCTACGAAGACAACGGCGTGGGCGTGGCCGACAAGGACCGCCCCAAGCTGTTCCACCGGGGCTTCGGCAGCAATACGGGCATGGGCCTCTTCCTGGCCAAGGAGATCCTGAGCATCACGGACTTCTCCATAACAGAAGACGGGAGCCTGGGCACAGGAGTTCGTTTCAGCATCAGAGTGCCCCGGGGCCAGTACCGACCAGCACAGACAGACCAATAAGGCGGCACACCATGCGAGAGGCGACCCGGCCAGGGCAACGGAGATCGAGGGCCATCATGACCTTGACCAGGACCTATCCATGGAGCCAATGGTACGACGAACTCCGATTCAGGGCAACTTGATCGTCACTCCTCATCATCGATCTGTATCAGACTGGGAGACATGGCCCTTGGCCGTTCCTGGCGTTCCCTGCCCAAGATGCGGGCGACAAGGTCGCTGAAGAACCAGCGGATACCGCGGGCGGATTTGATCATGATGACCATCCCGAACACGAGCGGCGAGGCCATGAGGCAGGCACCGCCCAATGGGCAGGAGCCGCACAGTAGTCCGCACGGCGCGGCCATGAGATAGGATAGAGGTGCCGCGGACAGTGCCACGGCAAAGGCCCAGATGCCGCTAGCCCCTCCTCTCATGGCTTCACCTCCTCATCCTTGACCTCGATCAGCACCTTGTGCGGACTTCCTTTCAATCCGTAGCGGTACGCCTTAAAATGACAGGCGGTGACGCATTCCCTACAGCCGATGCACAGCAGCTTCTCCACCGTACCATCCTCACGGATGGCCCACATGGGGCACCTGGTGCTGCAATTCTTGCAGTTGCGGCACTTCGATTCGTCGAACTGGATGCCGAGAGTGCCGGCCTTGTTGCCGCACTTGCAGGCGAGGCCCGACATGGCGCCCAGAGGACATAGGAAGAGACACCAGCCCCTTCCACCCAGGAAGAGCACACCACCGATGACGAGCCATGAGACCAGGGTAAGAATGAATCCGGTGTTCCAGACGCGAATGACCGAGCCCCCTCCGAAGATCATGTAGGAGAAGCTCTGCAGGAGATACTGCGGACAGTACCGTGCGGTGACGCCGCCGTACTGCTCCGCCACGAATCCATAGCCGATCAGCGTAGCCAGCAATAGAAATCCTGCGAAGAATCCATAGCGCAGGCCGACGGTGACCCGGGTGTCCCGCAAGAAGATGCGGAACCGATTCGGTATCGGAATGATACGACTGATCCCTTCGCTCAGACCACCTACGGGACATATCCAACCGCAGAATAGCGGGCTGATCACCGCGGCCAGGAACACTATCGCCACGAAGAAATAAGTGGCTATTTCCACATCCACCAGGAAGGGGTCGCTTCCACTGAGCCAAAAAAGAGGCATGCGGTAGCAGAAGGTGTGCACGCTCGGCGTCAGGTCGCTGCCGGTGACGGTGTAGACGTCCCAGGGCAGGAGGGCGAACGGCCCCACCAGTAGGAAGAAACCGACGAAGATAGCTAGGTAACGCCATTTATTCCGTTTTAGGACTTTAATTCCTTTGGATAAATATGACAAAGTCGCCTAGTCCTCCTTCGGATACAAGTTGCCTTTGGAGGCCGACTATAATAACCGTTTTCGTGCAAGCATCGAACCTAGGCGTCAATTTGCTTGGGGTGCTCCGAATTCCTTTTCATACCGCGATGGAGGAAGATGAGGATGGATCGGAGCTCTGCCCTATTGTGGCAAGGCCGTACTGAGCGAATTCGACACTTGCCCCACCGGTGGCAGGAAGCGGTCGGTGATGAAGATACCTGCTGGTTCCTCCCACCCGCAAGCGGAAAAGAGCTGCGAGAGATGCCCCCATAGGATCTAGCCATTCCTTTTGTCCCCAGCGCCAAGAAAGATAACATAGCCGCTACTGATTCCTAGCCTCGTACGCTATTTCGACCCGGTTCCCCATCCTAGGATTCGTCCCCTGAGGTTCCTGGAGGAAGAACACCCTGGGGGAATGGAGGGCCAGAGGCGTCGTCTGTCCAGCGGCGGCCGTGATCGGCCTGGTCATCTGCATCCTCGTGGTCAGTTTCCTGATTTGAATAGAGGGGTTAGGCACTCTTCGTTCCCGTGAAGGCAACGATCTCCAGAATATTCCGAAGAGGTCGGAAGCTCATAGCAAAATAGGGGGACGTTCTGAGAATCTGAAATATCGCCGATTTTATTGGGAAGAATCCTCCGCCTGGCACGCGGCCTCAGATCATGGACTCGCACGGCAAGGAGGATGTCAATAGATTGATGGATTGAATGGTGATGTGTCAGGAAGATCATTGATGCTGTGAATGCGAAAACGCCTGACGCAATGTAATTTCTTCTAAAATTGAAAGAGAATTACAATTCTGGCAACAAAGATGATTAAGGCGATGTTGCCTACCCGATTATGAAAGTTGGGATGCGTATCAGCCTCGACTTCCAAGGTGAAACTCATGAAGAACAAGGGCAAGGATGCCGACAAGGGAGCCAAAGAGTCCCCGAAGGGCGGTAAGATCGAGTCCAAGGATGCGGGAAAGGGCGCCAAGGTCGAGTCCAAGGATGCCGCCAAGGGCACCAAGGTCGGGCCCAAGATGCCCGCCAAGGAACCCAAGAAGACCCAGAAGAGCATGAGGAGATAATCATCAAGATCCGATTCCAACGGTCTCATTGATGACCTTTAGAGATCGGCTGGAATCGAATGATGATCCCATTTCCGGCTGGCCAAGATTAGATCTGGGCCGGCTGATCCATTTTTCATTGTATCGTTCATGGGTAACCACAGACCTCACGTGCCATTTTGCAGAGGGCATTTCCAACGTGGGCCTGGCAAAGATGATATCTCAGGAGCCGCGCTATGCTCTTCCGCAAGATCGGATTCAAGAATCGAATTCGTTTCTCCAGCATCAAGCATTTCATGAAGAGAATTGGGATATCGGAGCCGCTGACATGAGCAACACGAATGAAGGAAGTCTTGGCGTCATCACCGTAGCTCAACTCAACACCATCGCCAGAGACCTCCTGGAGAACTCCAAGGAACTCACTTCCGTCTGGGTATCCGGAGAGGTCTCGAATCTCACCAAACACAGTTCCGGACATTACTACTTCACATTGAAGGACGACAAGAGCGAGATCAAGTGCACTTTCTTCAGGAACGCCAGGTTGCGAGCGGCCCTGGAGCTCGAGGAGAACCTGAAGATACTGGCCTTCGGCTCCATGGGCGTCTACATTCCCAAGGGCAACTACCAATTCAACGTGCAGGGCGTGAAGGCCGACGGCTTGGGTCAATTGCACCAGGCCTATGAGGCCTTGAAAAAGAGACTCGAGGGCGAAGGGCTTTTCGCGGCCGAGAGGAAACGTCCGTTGCCCCGCTACCCGCACCGCATCGGCGTGGTCACTTCACCCACCGGAGCGGCGATCAGGGACATCCTGAACATCACCGCCAGGAGATTCCCCGCCGACATCCTGCTAGCCCCCGCCCTGGTCCAAGGAGATGGAGCGGCGGCCAGCATCGTGAAGGGTATCGCCGCTCTGAATGCCGCGGGAGTCGACGTCATCATAGTGGGACGGGGCGGAGGCTCACTGGAGGACCTCTGGGCCTTCAACGAGGAGGTGGTGGCCCGGGCGATCTACGCCTCCAAGGTGCCGGTCATTTCCGCCGTGGGGCATGAAACGGACTTCACCATAGCCGACTACGTCGCCGACCTGAGGGCACCCACTCCTTCCGCAGCGGCCGAACTGGTGCTTCCCAATCGAGATGAAGAGATGAGGAACCTGACCGGCCTGCTCACAAGGGCGCGCATGGGCCTGAAGACGCCGCTGGACCGGATGCGCAGAAGACTGGATAGATTGGAAGTGACGCTCTCGGCGAAGGCGATGCGCCGCTGGATCGAACAGAACGAAATGCGACTGGATGAAATGGAAACTAATATGGATCATTCCGCCCAGCGCAGGCTGGACACGGAATCCCATCGGATCAGTAACCTAGGAGCATCGTTGCAGGGATTGAATCCTCTGCGCGTGCTGGACCGCGGCTACAGCGTGCTCCAGTCCGCCGATGGAAAGATCATCAGTTCGGTCGGCCGCGTCAACGAGGGCGATGCCGTGAAGATCGTGCTGAAGGACGGCCTCCTGGAAGCAGAAGTGACAAGGAAGTGTGATCGCTCGTGACCGAGAAATGCGTCGATGAGATGGGCTTCGAGGAAGCCATGAAGGAGCTCGAAAGCCTGGTGAAGGTCCTGGAGAAGGGAGACCTCGGCCTGGAGGAGAACATGGCCATGTACGAGAGGGCCTGGGCCCTGCGCGGACGCTGCCAAAACATCCTGGATACCTGCGAGAGGAGGGTCCAGAAGATCGTGGACGGCGCCGAAGGGAACAGTATCGAAAGATTCGAATGATCGGCTACAAATTGGATCGATCGCGACCGCACGAGGTCCAGAACATGAGATGCGTCACTTGCCCCCGATCGTGATGGCCACTTTTCCTCGGGCGTGGCCTCCATCGTAATACTTCAGTGCCGCGACCAGTTCCCTGAGCTCATAGCGACGATCAATGACCGGCTTCACTTTCCCGCTCTCGATGAGCTCCTTGATGAAGACCATATCGTCCCCGTTCTCTTTCAAGGAAAGTATCATCATGCTCTTGCCCCCGGCCCTGGACAGCAGGCGCCCGAGAAGCGAGGCCTGAAAGATCTGCTTCATTCCCTTGCGGCCCTTCATGTTGGCCCCGGTGGCGACGTAGATCCCCTGCGGAGTCAAGGCGCGCCGGTAGTCGAAGATGGACCTATCCCCACGCGTGGCCAGGATCAGGTCATAGAGCTGCCCGTTCTTGGCGAAGTCCTCCTTGGTGTAATCGATGACATGGTCCGCGCCAAGGGAGCGGACCAGATCCAGGTTCTTCGGCCCGCACACGCCCGTGACCTCCGCGCCAAAGGCCTTGGCCATCTGCACCGCGAACGTTCCGATGCCCCCGGAGGCGCCGTAGATCAACACTTTCTGCCCCCTCTGGATCTTGCCTTTGTCCCGCAGCCCCTGCAGAGCGACCATGGCCGCCTGGCCGGAGACCGCCGCTTCCTCGAACGACACGTTGGCGGGCTTCGTGGCCAAGACCCGCTCGGGAACGCACACGAACTCAGCGAAAGCACTATAGCCACATCTGGCCAGGCAACCGAACACCTCATCGCCGGGCTTGAATTGGGTCGTGTTCTTGCCGACCGCTACCACCCTACCTGCGATGTCATCTCCGAGGATGGGGGACTTCGGTCTAAGGAAGCCGGTGCCCATCATGCGGGCCATGAATGGTTTTCCCTGGATCATGACCAGGGCATTGAAGTTCACAGATGATGCGCATACCTGCACCAGTATCTGATCGTCCCCTGGGACCGGTTTCTGCAGCTCCTCCAACCGGAGGTTCTCGAGCGGGCCGTACTTGCGGCATACCATCGCTTTCATTCTCATCACTCCACCATCATAACGACATTTCCCTTCTTGTGGCCCTTCCCGACGTAGCGGTGCGCTTCAGCTATCTCTTCCAATCGATAGCATTTGTCGATGAGAGGGCACAACTTCCCCTCCTCGCAGAGCTTCTTGAGGAATAGCAGATCCCTGATCTTCTCGGCCGGCGCACGTAGACCGGTGGCTGAGAATCTAGCATGTTTCTTGCTCAGAGCCTCGGGCCAGAGCCGGCGCAACATGATCGGAAGGGTCGGTATCGTGGTCAGGTAGATCCCCCCTTCCTTCAGCATAGGTTTGCACTTTGCATAGGAGCTCTTGCCAACCGCGTCAAAGATCATGTCATAGGATGGGCCGCTCTTGGTGAAATCCTGTGTCGTATAGTCCATGACCGTGTCAGCCCCGATGGACCGGACCATCTGCTGATTGGCAGGGCCGCACACCGCTGTCACCTCTGCTCCAAAGTACTTGGCCAGCTGCACCGCTGAGGTTCCGACCGCACCGGAGGCGCCATTGATGAGGACCTGCTGCCCTTTCTGGATCTTCCCTCGGTCCCGGAGGAAGGGCAGGGCGGTCAATCCCCCATCGGAGATGGCGGCGGCCTCAGCATAATTCAAGTTGGTCGGCATCAGCGCCAAAGCCGCGTCCTGGGGCAGGCATTTGAATTCGGCCAGCGCGCCCAGGGTGGTCCCGCTCGACCCGTAAACGCGATCTCCTGGCCGATATCTTGTGACGTCCTTACCCACCGCGACGACCTCCCCCGCAAGCACGTCCCCTGGAATGCTCTTGGGTCTTGATAGTCCGGTGAAGAACCGACCTACGAAGGGCTTGCCTGACCGCATGGCGCAGTCGGCCATGGAGACTGTTGAAGCGTGAACTCGGATCAGCAGATCGTTGTCCTTGGGAACGGGATCCTGCGCTTCAACAACCTGAAGGGCCTCTGGAGGCCCATATCTCGTGCAAATGACCGTCTTCATGTCTTGTCACCTCTTCTCTAGATGCATCTCATCGGGAACGGGGCCCGGTTCGCTCAGCCCCTCGTCTTGACCTCTGCGACGGCAGAGCATTTGGTGAGGACCTGGAATCGCGTCAGTGAAGGGGGGATGATGACCTTGGCACAACGCTTGATGGACATTATTTGCGCGTCGAACATGCCCCAATCGATATCGTCGGCGAATTCCAGCGACTTTATGTCATAGAACAGGACCGGCCCCTTGAGAGACTCCAGGTCCTTCCTGGAAACGGTCAGGGCGGGCAGGCCGCCGATGCGGTAATTCGTGGTGCCGATCTCCTCGACCAGGGCGCGCATCACTATGGTGGTGAGCTCACCTATGGATAGATCGCGCTTCTTGGCCTCGGCAGTGAACTTGGCATAGACCTCGTCCTCTATGCCCCGGATGGTAACGTCGGTCATGGAATCCAATCTCCTATCTGTTCCGGGGCCTGCCGGTGGCGACGGCCGCGGCGATCAAGAATCCGCCCACGAACATGCCAAGCACCGGGAAGAGCGTATACCAGGGGAATGGGTATCCAAGAATGGCCATGAACCAGAAGGCCCCGAAGAGGAAGAGGGCGGCGCCGACGACCGAACCGAACCATCTCGCGGCCCTTCCTTCGCTTGGCTCCATCTGGACCATGGGCACATAGGTGTCCCTGGGATCAGGCGTTCCCTCGGCTCCCTTCGCCAGTAGCTGGCGGCGCACGTTCTCCCGGAAGGTGGGGTCACTCCCCAGATCATTTTCCGTCTTGGTATCTGCCATTTCTGTCACCTCATCACCGTTGCACCATAGCAACAATGCAACAAATGCACCGTGTAGTATTTAATAACTTTCTTGAGATGATGCGGAATGTAGGTCCGCGATTTTCGCCTGGCTACCCCCAGGTCTTGATACTGGCGACATAGAACGGCCGGTCGCCGAACGGAGATGAAACTCATGAATCGGGGCACGGATTCTAATAATCCACACAATAATGAACGAGATGATAGAATGCCTGAAGCCAAGACAGTGGAGTTTGTGGACCCGAAGAGATATATGGGAACCTGGTTCGAGATCGCAAGATTTCCGCAAAGGTTCGAGAACGGACTCGTCGGTGTGACTGCGACTTATACATTACTACCAACGGGGCAGGTCGAGGTAGTGAACGGCGGCTACAAAGACAACCTCGATGGTAAATTCAAATCGATCAAGGGAAAAGCCTGGGTGGCCGATACCAAGACGAATGCGAAGCTCAAGGTCAGATTCTTCTGGCCCTTCACCGCAGATTACTGGATCCTCGAACTCGGAAAGGACTATGAATACGCCGTGGTGGGCGACGCCTCCGGGAGGAACCTTTGGATACTTTCCAGAACGCCTCAGATGGAAGCGGGCCTGTACGACGAACTGGTCAAACGCATGCAAGGTAAGGGCTTCGATACGTCCAAGCTAGAGAAGGTCCCGCAGAAGCAGGTTTAGAACGGCCAGACATCGCCTTATTTCGAGATTGGACCTCCAACCTTTTTTTATTTTCTAAATATTTATATTAGATATATCATACTAGAAAATAAGGGATGCACTATGTCAAGTTCTTTTTTTAAAGAGGCCATAGCGAAAGCTGGGACCAAGAAGCCTGCAGAGGGGAACGCGGAGATCAAGCCGGCCGCGCCGACGCCGGTAGCTCCAATGAGCGCGACGGATGAGGAATTGTTCCGGATCGCATCTCTGCTGGATGTTTGTATCAAAGTCATCGGATGTGGGGGCGGCGGCTGCAATACCATCAACAGATGCTACGACGCCGGCATTAACGGGGCACAGCTCTGCGCCATCAACACCGACGCGAAACACCTCCTCACCATTCGGGCTCCGAGGAAGATCCTGATCGGCAAATCCAGAACCAGAGGCCTGGGAGCAGGAGCGAGGCCGGAGGTCGGAGAGGAGTCCGCCCGGGAGAATGACCGGGAGATAAGGGAGTTCTTAACTGGCGCGAACATCGTCTTCGTCACCGCAGGCATGGGTGGCGGGACCGGCACTGGCTCTGCGCATTTTGTCGCCAGCATCTCCAAGGAGCAGATCAAGGCGTTGACCATTGGGATCGTCACCTTGCCGTTCAAGGCAGAGGGAACGATGCGCATGGAGAATGCCCTTACGGGATTGAACAAGCTCCGCCTCGTGTGCGACACCACCATCGTGGTCCCGAACGACAAGCTCCTGGAGCTTGTCCCGAAACTGCCGGTCGAAGCGGCCTTCAAGGTCGCCGATGAAGTCCTGATGCAGACCATAAAGGGAATCACGGACATCATCACCAAGCCAGGCCTGGTCAACTTGGACTATGCGGACATCCAGACGGTCATGAACGAGGGCGGAGTGGCATTCGTCGGGATCGGCGAGGCCAACCTCGATTCGGATGACCGGGTCAAGGATGCGGTGCACGAGGCGATCACCTCCCCCATGCTGGGCGAGGTCGATCTCAAGAACGCCAAAGGCGCGATCATCCGGGTCGTGGGTGGACCAGACATGACCGTTGGGGAAGCGCAGCGGGCCGCGGAGATCGTGACCAAGTCGGTCAGCGACCGGGCCAGGATCATCTGGGGCTGCTCGATCGAACCGGAGTTGACCGGGACCATCAAGATCCTGCTCATCGTCACGGGTGCCAGGAGCAAGTATATGATGGACGGCCACGGGTCCGCTATGGGCGCCCAGACGGCACCGAGGGGAGGGCAACAGTTCGGCTCAAACCCGGCACCTCAGCAGGCGCGGCAGAATGGCAACAACGCCGAGTTCGACTTCGTGCGCTGAACGGGAGGGCAAACGAGCCGGCGCGGCAGAATGCCTCCCCTTCCCTCGGGAGGGGGTTGCATTCAGAATAAGGTGGTATCGTCACACTGACAGTGGGCCTGGATCCGAGGCATTCCTTGGGATATCTGGCCTACTTCTGTTCCAGTCATAGTGCACCCTCTAGGCATCTGGAGACGAACACCGACTTCGCCAACGCCTTCTCGGCCTTAATCTCGTCCCATGCACTCATGATCTTGGTCAAGGGACATAATTCCCTCTAGGAGGGGAAAAATATGATACTGTGAAAGTTCCCATTCGGGGAAAATTCACCGAATGCCTGCTCTCCCGGTTACTTCTTCTTCGATTTCTTATCCGGGGGGGTGATGATGGCCGATGGCTTTCCACCCTTGGAATCAGATCTGTTCTTGTTCTCTGGTGCGGCGTCCGCGTCCTTCTTCTTTTTCAAATGGGCCATAATGATCCTCGACCCAACATGCAACTATCGGGATAAAATAGTTAATGCGGCCGGGTCAGCAATACTCGACGGCCGAACAGATGCTTGAGGGGCATCTTTGCAGCTCATGGGTTTCAATAATGGAGGTGGGATGATCAAGATGAGTCTGCAAAGAACGGGGAAAGGTGGGCCTCAGGTCACTTCTTTTGCAGCTTGGCCAGCTTCTTCTTCGCTGCCCCGCTGCCCGATGCCGCTTTGCTCTCCAGGTCGGCCATCTTCTGATTCTTCCCTTCCTTCTGCTTCTTCAAATCGTTCTTTGAAATGCTCATGCCCGGGTAAGCGATAATTTTCTATTTATGTGATAAGCACCCGCCGTGGCTAGCCTCCCTCATGAATCCCAAGACTAGACAATGGGATGCGATCTTTCAAGAAGACAAGAACCCGGGCGCCCACTATTTTTCGGGATAGTTTATATTAACTGACATCGAGTTGAATGGATGGTGATTTATTGGATTTCCCCAGATGCGATAGATGTGGCGACGCTGGATGCAAGATCGGCGAACCAGGTAAGTTCAAGGACTGCCCGACCAACATCTCAGTGATCACGCGGGAAGAGATAATCGCGCGCTACCATGACGCCGAGACCCAGAAGCTTATGCATACCGCTGCCAAGGTGGAGCGGGGCACCCTCCAGCCGGTCAATGGGGTACTGACCCCGATAAGGCCGCGCATATCGGAGATAATGGCGTTCGCTGATCAGATGGGCTGGAAGAAGATCGGGGTCGCGTTCTGCCTGGCCGCCCGGGATGAGGGCATTAAACTTACCAAGGTCTTAGAAGCGCGGGGTTTCGAGGTGTGCTCGGTCATCTGCCGTAACTTCTCCATGAAGAAAGGAGAGTTCGACATTCCTAAGGAGGATTGCATAAAGAGCGAGAACGAGTCGGTATGCAACCCCGTCTATCAGGCCGAACTCCTCAATGAGGCCGGAACCCAGCTGAACATTGTCCTGGGCCTATGCGTCGGTCATGATATGCTGTTCACTAAGAACTCTAAAGCATACGTGACCACTTTGTCAGTCAAGGACCGCATGACCGGCAATAACGCCATCGCGCCGCTGTACTCGGGATTCTTTACCGAGATCCTAAAGAAATATTAATATCGGGGCAGTGCCCCAGATCTTCTTTTTTCTTCTGAAGAGTTCCTGCTTGAGCTCACTATTGCGTTCTTCCAGAGGTGCTCTTCTTTCGAGCTAGGTAGGTAGTGGAAAAGGATTGCTCAGATCGCAAAATCGCGGCCTAGATAGAAGGATGAGTGGGCTCAGCCGGGACCACGAATCCTTCAAACCAGATGATGTAGAATGGATTTCTATTCCTTCGACGCCGAACGGAGCCAGCTCGACAAACGATTTCCCATCTCTCTTTTCTATTCCAATGCCGCTTTCCCTGTCGATCGCCTATCCTGGTTTGGGGGAGCCTCGGCGTACCATCGACCCTGGCCTCTTGAGCTCCAGGACACGGTTTGTCTTTGATTGATGAGGCAGGGTTTAGAGCGGAGTGTATCTACCCCTCAAGCCAGTTGGTCGGAATTGAATCCCGTGGGGGGGAGGTCCAGCTCAAATCATTGGAATCACTTTCTCACGCGGATAGGCGGGTATGCGACGGGTTTCGCCCCTGCCTCAGGCCCTTGGCCGCAGGAACTGGTCTGGGCGAGGTCGTTCCCCCGCAGACATAGGTCGCTGGACCTTCTGACCGCATACAGGACGGCGCGGGGGGGTCGCAGAGCCGCCCTCCCCCCTCGGGATGAAGGCCCCACGACCCAGATGCCTAGGCTCACTTCTTCGACCGCTCGTTCACCTCGTTCTTCTTCTCGTTCTTCTTCTTTCCCCGGCGCACGAAGACCAGGAGCAGCAGCACGAGGATCACCGCGCCCGCTCCGACGGACGCCCATAGCAGGGTGTTGTCCGCCCCATTGACGGTCAGGTCCACTTTGATGCCTCCCTGCGTTACGTCGGCCAGGGTCATGGAGGCGGCCCGGCTCTGCGGCGCGTAGCCCTCCTTGTTGACCTGCAGGGTGTAGTTCCCCACCGCCACATCATGGAACCAGTAACGACCCTGGGCGTCCGTCGTGGTGCTGCGCACTGCGCCGGCGGCGAACATTGAGGGAGAATCGGATCTCTCCATCGACGCCGGGCCGGACCTCCCCGAGAGGGTCACGGTGGCATTGGCGATCGGATGACCCTTTTCATCGTAGATGATGCCGGACACGGTGCCTTCCTTGGCGGTCTTGAATGTCCAGGTGGTCGCGGCGAGCGCATTGCCGGCCAGGTCCTGACCTTGGACGGTGACGGTGAACGTCACATCGCCGAGGAACGTCGTCGCCGGCGTGAAGGTGGCCCGGGTGCCGTTCCAGGTGATAGTGCCCGCGGTGCCGTTGACGACGATCGTGGTCAGCGTTCGGTCCATCGCCTCGCTGAAGGTGACGTCGACCACGGCACTGGTGGGGACCTCGCTGCCGGTCGGATAACGGTCCGTGACGACGGGGGCGATGGTGTCGACGGTGAAGTTCACCGTCGCCGTGCTCCCGTGGCCGTCGATGTCCGTGGCCCGAACGAAGATGGTGTAATATCCATCAGCCAGCCCGGTCAAGGTGACGCTGCTACCGGACACGCTGGTCCAATTCGCGCCTCCGCGGCTGATCTCCGTCCTTTCCAGGGGGAGGTCGCCGGTGACCGTCCACGTCACGGTGACGCGGCCGGTGTTGTTGTAGGAGTTGTTCTCGGGCGCGGTGATCGTCACCTTCAGGTTGCTGGCGACCTGCGTGGGCGTGGCCAGGACCGCGGACGAGTTCGGACCGTTCCCGGCCGCGTTGTGCGCCGCCACCTGGAAGGAATAGGTCCGACCGTTCACGAGGTGGGCCATCGTGACCTTGGTGGCGCTGACCCTGCTCGCCTCCACGGCGTCCATGAAGACGATGTAGTAATCGATCGGACCGCCGGACGGGGCGGACCAGCTCAGGATGACCTGGGCATCGCCCGCCATGGCCGAGAGGTCGGTCACGGCCCCGGGCACGGCCTGCTGCGTCCAGGAGGCGGTCTCGGTGATCGGACCGTCCATGGTGACGCTGGCCGGGTTGGCGGTGCCGCTGTAGCTGCCGGCGCCGACGCCGGTCCATCCATTCCATGTGTACCGCTCTGCGGCGCCCATGGAGGGGGCGGCGGCGCTGATGTCCACGGGGGAGCCAGCGTCATGCCAGCCGGAAGCGGTGGTGGTGCCGAAGTTGGTCGTGACCGTGAGATAGTACTGCGTCGTCCAAGACGCGGTCACGGTCTTTGGACCGTTCATCAGAACGGAGGCGGTGGCGCTGTTGTTGTCTGCGTCTCCCGACCAGGCGGCGAAGACATACTGCACGCCTTCGGCTCCAGTCACGGTGGTCGGAGCGATGGAGAATGCCTGCCAGATACCGGCGTCATACCAGCCGGAAGCGGAGGCGGCGGCGTGACCGCCGTCGTTGACGGCCAGGTAATACTGCTGCGTCCAGGTGAAGGTCAAGGTCTGTGCCGCGGCGACGCTGGCGATGCTCAAGGAGGTTTCAGTGGAAATCCACTGATGATCACCAGCGACCACATCTGCGGGACTGGTCACCGAGGTGGAGAAGCTGCTGCCGACGTCGACCCACTGCGACGCCTGCGAGGGCGTGCCATGACCGCCGTTGTTGACGGT
>CAZCNG010000004.1:25093-32528 GCA_964500045.1 uncultured Methanomassiliicoccaceae archaeon | reverse complement strand
GGAACTGCGGAGAGGCGAAGCTTCAATGGGGCCGCGGGCTTTCGCCCACGGAGACGCCATCGACATAGCGAAACACTTCGTACGCCCTCGACGCTTCAATGGGGCCGCGGGCTTTCGCCCACGGAGACCCCACGCTTCGTTGCCGCCTTGCAAATCTTGACGACCTGGCTTCAATGGGGCCGCGGGCTTTCGCCCACGGAGACGCGGACTTCCTGGATTCCGTCGCGACCGGCCTGCGCGGCTTCAATGGGGCCGCGGGCTTTCGCCCACGGAGACTAGTTGCCGTCGATTTACCGCGCCTTGACGGATCACGCTTCAATGGGGCCGCGGGCTTTCGCCCACGGAGACCTGGTGAGAATCGCCAATCCTCAAGAACCCCTCAGCGAGGCTTCAATGGGGCCGCGGGCTTTCGCCCACGGAGACACGGCGATGGTTCTTCGAGCGTTGCGGTTTCGTCGCGCTTCAATGGGGCCGCGGGCTTTCGCCCACGGAGACCCGAACTGCCTCGCCCATCACTTTGCCGAGGACTTTGCTTCAATGGGGCCGCGGGCTTTCGCCCACGGAGACCTGGCGTGTAGGCTCAAGAAGCCGGTGATTCTTGCTGCTTCAATGGGGCCGCGGGCTTTCGCCCACGGAGACCCGTTCCACGAAAACGACATGGAGGAATTCGCCGCATTGCTTCAATGGGGCCGCGGGCTTTCGCCCACGGAGACTTCCAATTTGCTGGCGAGCAATAACGCGGCAAGTCAGCTTCAATGGGGCCGCGGGCTTTCGCCCACGGAGACAAGAAGTGATCGCGGGTTTGACGCACCAGCAAACGTGCTTCAATGGGGCCGCGGGCTTTCGCCCACGGAGACATTGAGTTGTTGAAGGGGCATCAGATCGACAGCCCGGGCTTCAATGGGGCCGCGGGCTTTCGCCCACGGAGACCGCACGGGACATCGCCAGCCGGGAGGGCATGAGCGTCGCTTCAATGGGGCCGCGGGCTTTCGCCCACGGAGACAAATCAACATCGTGCCGCGTGACCCGGACGATTCGACGCTTCAATGGGGCCGCGGGCTTTCGCCCACGGAGACTTCACCGGCGTCCGCCCATTCGAACTCTGCCCATTCAGCTTCAATGGGGCCGCGGGCTTTCGCCCACGGAGACGCCTGCAAAACGAATGGTGCATCGAGAACCCGACGCGCTTCAATGGGGCCGCGGGCTTTCGCCCACGGAGACGATTTTGAAAGCCGGGTCTGATTCAACCAGCGCCGTGCTTCAATGGGGCCGCGGGCTTTCGCCCACGGAGACCTCCCCCCGGAGTTGGAGGAAGGCAAGGCCACGCTCGGGCTTCAATGGGGCCGCGGGCTTTCGCCCACGGAGACTCGCGGGCCGCGCACGTTCGCTGCCGTGGCAGCTATGGCTTCAATGGGGCCGCGGGCTTTCGCCCACGGAGACGCCTCCTGCGTGAAAGACGCGTACGCGGTCAGCCGGCTTCAATGGGGCCGCGGGCTTTCGCCCACGGAGACGGCAGATGTGAAGGAAGCATGGGAGCACTACCGAAAAGCTTCAATGGGGCCGCGGGCTTTCGCCCACGGAGACCCCGGCAACACGATCAACGGCTATCGCGCCGAGATCACGCTTCAATGGGGCCGCGGGCTTTCGCCCACGGAGACCCGATTAACGTGGCCTTCAACATTTTCGAGGAGCACTGGCTTCAATGGGGCCGCGGGCTTTCGCCCACGGAGACCGGCTAGATAGCGTTCAGCAAACGAAGGAAAGTTGAACGCTTCAATGGGGCCGCGGGCTTTCGCCCACGGAGACAAGCAGATGGGCCGGTTTACTTCATTCCCATCACCATCGCTTCAATGGGGCCGCGGGCTTTCGCCCACGGAGACGGGAGTTCGGTTATTTCGATGACCGTTTTTTCGTCTTTGCTTCAATGGGGCCGCGGGCTTTCGCCCACGGAGACCCCACTCAGCTTCACGCTCTCTTTCGATGAAGACTCCGCTTCAATGGGGCCGCGGGCTTTCGCCCACGGAGACTTCCTCGGCAGTTCCCGAGCCGCCAGCCCAGCATCCGCTTCAATGGGGCCGCGGGCTTTCGCCCACGGAGACCCGGAGCAAAACAAACGAAAAAATCGAAAGGAAAAAATGCTTCAATGGGGCCGCGGGCTTTCGCCCACGGAGACCACGGCAGCGAACGTGCGCGGCCCGCGAAGCAGGGCAGCTTCAATGGGGCCGCGGGCTTTCGCCCACGGAGACTTCCCTCGCTGCTCCCGTGCCCCGTGCCCCGTGCCCCGCTTCAATGGGGCCGCGGGCTTTCGCCCACGGAGACTGGGAGCGATCCGGTGATCGCGGCGACGCTGGGGGTGCTTCAATGGGGCCGCGGGCTTTCGCCCACGGAGACAAGCCAAAACCCGAAGCGTCCATTCTACCTCCGGCAAGCTTCAATGGGGCCGCGGGCTTTCGCCCACGGAGACGCCGTCAAGGTTTCGTCCGGCAAAGAGTAATCTTCTCGCTTCAATGGGGCCGCGGGCTTTCGCCCACGGAGACCTGGCGGAGGTGAAGGCGTTCCAGATGCCGGAGCTGGTGCTTCAATGGGGCCGCGGGCTTTCGCCCACGGAGACCCGTTTTTTCGTCTTTGAAGTGGCTGACTTTAACTTGCTTCAATGGGGCCGCGGGCTTTCGCCCACGGAGACAGCCTTCACCGATGGATGGCTCGACCGGCTCCCTCCTGCTTCAATGGGGCCGCGGGCTTTCGCCCACGGAGACTCGGGTCGCTCAGGACATGCGGCAATGGCTCAGAGTGCTTCAATGGGGCCGCGGGCTTTCGCCCACGGAGACGCCCTCGGCCCAAAGATCGGTTGCCGTCGTCTCCAGAGCTTCAATGGGGCCGCGGGCTTTCGCCCACGGAGACGCCTTCGTCCCACGTTTCCCCGAGAACCGTGTTGATGAGCTTCAATGGGGCCGCGGGCTTTCGCCCACGGAGACTTCGAGCCGGATCGCGATGGCCATCAAGGCGCTGCAGCTTCAATGGGGCCGCGGGCTTTCGCCCACGGAGACGTTTTGGAAGCGTGTGAGCGTAAACTTGCAGAATGGGCTTCAATGGGGCCGCGGGCTTTCGCCCACGGAGACCGTGCCATTTGTGGCCGTGTTGGCTTGCCAGGTCGTTGCTTCAATGGGGCCGCGGGCTTTCGCCCACGGAGACAAGCAAAGCAACTTGTGACGCGAAATGGGTATTTCTGCTTCAATGGGGCCGCGGGCTTTCGCCCACGGAGACATGGCTCAAGTCGCGGGAGCTTGTCGGCATCTACCAGGCTTCAATGGGGCCGCGGGCTTTCGCCCACGGAGACCCGCCGGGAAAATCACCCTCACCTTGCAAGGCGTTTAGCTTCAATGGGGCCGCGGGCTTTCGCCCACGGAGACACCCGTGACTCGGTAAACGCAAACTATCTGATTGCGGCTTCAATGGGGCCGCGGGCTTTCGCCCACGGAGACGCGACCGGGTGAGAGTCGAGGTTCTCAAGCCAAGCGAAGCTTCAATGGGGCCGCGGGCTTTCGCCCACGGAGACAAAATCCTGGCAGTGCTCGATGCACGCCGGGAAGATAGCTTCAATGGGGCCGCGGGCTTTCGCCCACGGAGACCCAACGAGGTTTCACTGTTCA
The DNA here is from genome assembly GCA_964500045.1 of uncultured Methanomassiliicoccaceae archaeon. Taxonomy (GTDB): domain Archaea; phylum Thermoplasmatota; class Thermoplasmata; order Methanomassiliicoccales; family UBA472; genus CAZCNG01. The sequence goes on along the minus strand of CAZCNG010000004.1, from coordinate 28,878 downwards.
TCCAGCGCCAGGGGCGGCTTCAATGGGGCCGCGGGCTTTCGCCCACGGAGACCAAAAGAGTGGAGCCGAATTTGCCCCGGCTCCTATGCTTCAATGGGGCCGCGGGCTTTCGCCCACGGAGACGGGAAGGTGCGCCTTCCCACCGGCAAGGTGGGGCCCGTGCTTCAATGGGGCCGCGGGCTTTCGCCCACGGAGACCACACGAACAATCCTCAGCCCATCCAAACCCTAAAATAGCTTCAATGGGGCCGCGGGCTTTCGCCCACGGAGACGGGGAGCGAGAGCGAGAGCGCCCGCAGCGAAACGCTTGCTTCAATGGGGCCGCGGGCTTTCGCCCACGGAGACATCCAATCCGATATTGATGCGGATAGGGAAGCTTACGCTTCAATGGGGCCGCGGGCTTTCGCCCACGGAGACAACCGACACGCTATCGGACCACAATACCGCCTGTTTGCTTCAATGGGGCCGCGGGCTTTCGCCCACGGAGACTCGGCACCAATGCCGCTTCGGTGAGCCGGTCGGGGATCGGGCTTCAATGGGGCCGCGGGCTTTCGCCCACGGAGACCTGTCTAAGTCAGGACAACTCCGAGCTTGAGGCGCGTAAGCTTCAATGGGGCCGCGGGCTTTCGCCCACGGAGACTTATTTCGCGCGGTATCTTGCAACAGTTTGAGGCTGGCTTCAATGGGGCCGCGGGCTTTCGCCCACGGAGACCACTCTTTACTTTTGCTAATCCCGCTTATCAGAACCGCTTCAATGGGGCCGCGGGCTTTCGCCCACGGAGACCTGATTTACGCCCTTGAATAAGGCGTCTATGTTGGCGCTTCAATGGGGCCGCGGGCTTTCGCCCACGGAGACGGGAGGAATGAAAGACTCTTCTTCCTGCTCTGGCGTGCTTCAATGGGGCCGCGGGCTTTCGCCCACGGAGACACGGGCTTCGAGTTCCTTCCGCCACGCCTTGCATTCGCTTCAATGGGGCCGCGGGCTTTCGCCCACGGAGACCTGTTCCCGCAATGCACGCCGCTCCTCCGCCGCCGCGCTTCAATGGGGCCGCGGGCTTTCGCCCACGGAGACTCGGCGGTGGAGGGCACCGGAATGCGGCGGGGTTTACGGCTTCAATGGGGCCGCGGGCTTTCGCCCACGGAGACCACCCCGAACGCAAGAACTTTCTTTCGCCCCCACGAAAGCTTCAATGGGGCCGCGGGCTTTCGCCCACGGAGACTAGCGCGACATCAGATCCCCCAACTCAACCAAGACATGCTTCAATGGGGCCGCGGGCTTTCGCCCACGGAGACATTGACGTCTCGCTTTTGTCAAAGCCGTCGACTTCGCTTCAATGGGGCCGCGGGCTTTCGCCCACGGAGACCTGGAGAAACCCCGGCGTTTTTCGGCCCCTTTTTGTGCTTCAATGGGGCCGCGGGCTTTCGCCCACGGAGACCTTGCTGAACGCATCGCACGCCGCCGGGTTGCGCGGCGCTTCAATGGGGCCGCGGGCTTTCGCCCACGGAGACGCAATCCCTCGCTTTGATCGGCACAACGGCCAAACCTCGCTTCAATGGGGCCGCGGGCTTTCGCCCACGGAGACGCCTCGCCCTTTGCATGGCCGAAAACAGATTTGACGGCTTCAATGGGGCCGCGGGCTTTCGCCCACGGAGACAAAACCTCATATTCCTGCTCTTTGCCGGTCTTCTTGGCTTCAATGGGGCCGCGGGCTTTCGCCCACGGAGACCTCTACTGCGGGCAATTCCGATTTACGCCCCCACGTTGCTTCAATGGGGCCGCGGGCTTTCGCCCACGGAGACCCGTAAGTTCGCTCCCGTCCGCCGATCCGACCGCCAGCTTCAATGGGGCCGCGGGCTTTCGCCCACGGAGACTCCATTCAGCTTTCGAGGCGTATTTCAGCGCCATGAGCTTCAATGGGGCCGCGGGCTTTCGCCCACGGAGACAATGTCTATTGTTGTTTGCGCGCCAGCATCGGCGCTAGCTTCAATGGGGCCGCGGGCTTTCGCCCACGGAGACCACCATCGACGCACCCAATCGCACCAGAAACAGAGAAGCTTCAATGGGGCCGCGGGCTTTCGCCCACGGAGACAACTGCCCGAAAAGCGCTGGAGAGCCGGTGAGCTTCAGCTTCAATGGGGCCGCGGGCTTTCGCCCACGGAGACGGTGGCAACTCGCATGAGCTGTTTCCGGTATTTGCGGCTTCAATGGGGCCGCGGGCTTTCGCCCACGGAGACCAGGCTGAAGCTTTGATCCCTCGATCCGCCCACTCCGCCGCTTCAATGGGGCCGCGGGCTTTCGCCCACGGAGACGCGGATGTTTTGCGGAATCGCCGCGCCCGCTGGCCGGGCTTCAATGGGGCCGCGGGCTTTCGCCCACGGAGACCCGTGACGCGCGATTACCTTTCGCACCCCCTCGGAAATGCTTCAATGGGGCCGCGGGCTTTCGCCCACGGAGACATCGTGGCGGGATATCCATCCAGCCAGCATGATTTTGCTTCAATGGGGCCGCGGGCTTTCGCCCACGGAGACCTAACCGCAACCGTCCTTTAGCAACACAACATATGAAGCTTCAATGGGGCCGCGGGCTTTCGCCCACGGAGACCTTGCGTTGGTATAACCAGATGGCAAACATCATTGAGCTTCAATGGGGCCGCGGGCTTTCGCCCACGGAGACGGGAAGGGTGGCCGGGGCCCTGGGCGGAGTCGGATGGCTTCAATGGGGCCGCGGGCTTTCGCCCACGGAGACATCAATTTGACTAGGCAAGTGTCTTTGAATCCTCGGCGCTTCAATGGGGCCGCGGGCTTTCGCCCACGGAGACCCCGGAAGTCGTGTCTATTTCCTAATCAATGAGGAAGGCTTCAATGGGGCCGCGGGCTTTCGCCCACGGAGACACCCTATGGAATACTCGCTTATTTCACAAATGAGCTACGCTTCAATGGGGCCGCGGGCTTTCGCCCACGGAGACTTTCCCGTGGGATGGGGCGAGCGATACGAAGATCCGGGCTTCAATGGGGCCGCGGGCTTTCGCCCACGGAGACAGGGCAGTGGAGAAGCAGCTCATGAGTGCATCGTAAAGCTTCAATGGGGCCGCGGGCTTTCGCCCACGGAGACTGACGATGCCCGCGCCTGTGCTCGCTCCGGTCGCCGGCTTCAATGGGGCCGCGGGCTTTCGCCCACGGAGACAGGCCCGGCGAGCGATAGCTCTTCTCGCCCCGTTTGGGCTTCAATGGGGCCGCGGGCTTTCGCCCACGGAGACCTGCACCACGGCCACCAGTCCGGGCTGATCGCCACGGTGCTTCAATGGGGCCGCGGGCTTTCGCCCACGGAGACGGATCGCCACCTGCCGCGGGTCGAGGAACTCGAACGCTGCTTCAATGGGGCCGCGGGCTTTCGCCCACGGAGACTCGTTGGTGGTGGCGCAGGCCCGGGTGAAGGAGTTGGAGCTTCAATGGGGCCGCGGGCTTTCGCCCACGGAGACGCAGAAAGCTGATGGAAAGGCATACGCGGACGAAAGGCTTCAATGGGGCCGCGGGCTTTCGCCCACGGAGACCCTTCTTCACCGACTTCCATTCCGCCGGGATATAATCGCTTCAATGGGGCCGCGGGCTTTCGCCCACGGAGACCACCTGAATTCGAGACTGGGGATCTGGATTTTGAAAAGCTTCAATGGGGCCGCGGGCTTTCGCCCACGGAGACGGCGGAAAGCGACACAAGGCGCTTGGCGCTGGCGGGCTTCAATGGGGCCGCGGGCTTTCGCCCACGGAGACGCGTCATTAAACCCGTTG
>CAZCNG010000004.1:0-24993 GCA_964500045.1 uncultured Methanomassiliicoccaceae archaeon | reverse complement strand
AGGCATACGCGGACGAAAGGCTTCAATGGGGCCGCGGGCTTTCGCCCACGGAGACGCGTCATTAAACCCGTTGCAAATTACTGGCTCATTCCGCTTCAATGGGGCCGCGGGCTTTCGCCCACGGAGACATCGATTCCAGCGAAACAGTTTTCGAGAAACCCGCGAGCTTCAATGGGGCCGCGGGCTTTCGCCCACGGAGACCGCCAAGAAAACCGGAACCGCCCCCATTGACGCCATCGCTTCAATGGGGCCGCGGGCTTTCGCCCACGGAGACGCCATTCACCTCCGCCGTAAACGCCTGCACCCCCTTCGCTTCAATGGGGCCGCGGGCTTTCGCCCACGGAGACTCTCCTTCAAGTTCCCTTGAATATCCTGGCGCGCCTTGCTTCAATGGGGCCGCGGGCTTTCGCCCACGGAGACGGCTGGGTTCATGGGTGTAAAACGTTCTCAACATCTCCGCTTCAATGGGGCCGCGGGCTTTCGCCCACGGAGACTCGAAGCTGGGGAGAAGACGGAAGCGGGCCTATCCCTGCTTCAATGGGGCCGCGGGCTTTCGCCCACGGAGACCCGCAATCGAACAGACGTCCGCATTGCCTAAAGGATCGCTTCAATGGGGCCGCGGGCTTTCGCCCACGGAGACCCTTCCCGCTTTATTCGTCCGCCCTCAAGACAATTGGGCTTCAATGGGGCCGCGGGCTTTCGCCCACGGAGACCTGCAATCGCCCAAAAACAACAACAACCCTCTTTATGCTTCAATGGGGCCGCGGGCTTTCGCCCACGGAGACCTACCACACGAAGCGGGAGACTTCATCGGGACTGGCGGCTTCAATGGGGCCGCGGGCTTTCGCCCACGGAGACGGCAATCTTGGAGATCATCGCCAAGATCGAGGCCTCGGCTTCAATGGGGCCGCGGGCTTTCGCCCACGGAGACCTCCACGCTGCCGACTGTCACCCGGCAGACTGGATGGGCTTCAATGGGGCCGCGGGCTTTCGCCCACGGAGACAACTGATCTCGGCCATGGCTGAGGATGTTGAGAAGGCGCTTCAATGGGGCCGCGGGCTTTCGCCCACGGAGACACGAAACGACCACATGCCAGCGCACCGGAATCAGGTCGCTTCAATGGGGCCGCGGGCTTTCGCCCACGGAGACTTTGATGGAAGCGGCAAAGCTTCGCTGCCAACCAATCGCTTCAATGGGGCCGCGGGCTTTCGCCCACGGAGACTGCATTCTTGTAACCAAGTCATTTTCAGCGATTGAGACCGACATTTGCAAGCGGTTCTTGCATGGCACCCGCATTCTAATGGCGCTGAATATGTTTTGTTCACAAGTCCTTGAGCAACAGCTTACGAGCGCCTCCACCTAAAATGCTCATCACCTACCCTCTCGCATCGGCTTCGGTGTCCTACGAATGTTTCGAGGTTGGCCGACATCTGCGCGTTGCACACAGGACGAAATAAGAATATGTCAAAAACCCGTGGCACCCTGCGGGAACTCCACACAACGCCAGGATATTGGCCTCCTGCGCGCGGCAGAAAAGGCTTAGCTCAAACCACGTAGCACGGCGAGTCGAAACGCGTGTAAGGCAATCCGATAGCCGTAATGACCCGGTCGCCCCTCCCCTCGGACGGCCCAAGCGAAACAAAAAGGGCCTGATCCTCGCACGAATTGATGACCTCGCCCAATTCCCTCTCCAGTTCGATCTTTTCCGAGGCCGTCAGGTCGCATTCAAAGATGGAAAATTGGAGGTGGTTCCCGTAATTGCGGCAGATCCTGAAGACCTTGCGCAAACGCTTGTCGTCCGCAATGTCGTAGCAAACAAGATAGGTGCTTCTCATGGCCCAGGCGCGGGGTTGTGCCCTTGAACGCGGAGACTGGCGGAAATCCGCGCCCTCGCTGGCGCACAAAGGCTTCCTCTACCGGGTGACAAAGGGAACATACTCGGGGATCTCGCCAGTTAAATACCGGGCCAGCAGCCGAAATTGAAGCTCCAGCACACGCCGGTAGCTCACTTTGTATTCAAACAGCGGATGCGTGATGATTGCGCTCATCCGCTGCTCATAAACTTGGAAGAACAGCTTCCGTCCGGCAGGACTAAGGTTCACGGCCTGCCCGGCCTGCACGAAATGTTTTGGCAGGATCATGCGATTGTTCACCGCAGTGAGGACAACGGACTCGCCAATCAGCGGTCGAAATTCCTCCATCACATCCAAAGCCAGTGCCGGCCGGCCAAAGCGCGGCTGGTGATAATAGCCGATGTACGGATCGAGCCCCACCGCGAGCGCCGCGAGCGTGCAGTCTTTCGAAAGCAAGCTGTAAGCCAGCGAAAGCATTGCGTTAATAGGATCCGTCGGAGGGCGTCGATTGCGCCCGGTAAAATTAAAGCACATCGGAGCGGCCCCAGCGTGCTCTCCATCGGACCCGTCATCCGGCTTGAGCATCCCCGCGAACTGGCCGAAGTAAAAACTCGCCGCAGCGCCCTCGGTCCCCAGGAGGGTTTCGATCGACTCCGCTTTCAGCGCGGACTCGGCCAGCGTCTTGAGCTTGGCCAATATGGGCGCTGGCGGTTCCACATGATTGCGCATCAGCAACGTGCGATGGTTGCGGATCTTGCCATGAACAAACCTCCGCGCCAGCGCCAGGCATGCCGCCGGGTCGCGGCTCAACCGGAACTGTTCCACCCGCGTGAACACATTCTTCAGCTCATGCCCCCTCGTGATTCCATAAAACCAGCCGCCCATGGAAAAGTAGGTCACGGGAATTTCCAGTTCACAGAGCATCTGGATCGCCTGGGTCGAAATCTGGATGTTTCCAAACAACGCCACATGCGACACATCCCCGGCGCGCACCTTCTCCAGGATCTTATCGGACTCTTTGACCACCAGGAGCTCGTCCGAACAGCCGATGCGCAGCCCCGGCGTATTCAGGTGCAGAACGCGCTTATCATCCCGCGCCGCCATCAGCCGTCGAGGCGGAACAGCTGTCGTGCCAAGCGCCACTTTCAGATCCGCCTCGTCCCCGCCCAGGCTTCGGCGTGCGGCCTCTGCCAACAATCGCGTCTCGTCCGGAAGGCAAACCGAGTTCAACGAACAGCGCACGCACTTGGGCGAGCCCACCAACGGCGGCGGAATGGAGCCTGCGGCGGTCCGGCGCGCCTCTGCGATCCGTTCCATCACCCAGCCCTCCAATTCCGGGGTCATCATCAACGGCACCCGCTGCTTCGTGCCCCGGTAATAAATGATGCCCCGCTCACAAGCGTAGCCGTTCTCCCGCAGCAGCAGCATTTGCAGGCCGAGCTGCATCTTGTCCGTGTCCCAGAGTTCCACCCCGTTTTCATTCTCGCGCGGCGAGCCCGCTTTGTAATCGACCGGGCAAACCTCCGCCGCGGAAAACAGATCCATGGAACTCCCGTTCCCCTCTGACTCTGACGGAGTGGCGCGCACCTCCACCAAGTCGAGCTTCGCCGTCACCCCGAGCCGCTCGGAACCCAGCATCACCGAGCGGGAATGGATCGTCTCAGCCGGTTCTGCTGCCTCCGTAGGCTTACCGGTTGAAGCATCGTCCTTGGTTCCTTTGGCTTTGCCCCGTTTGGCGGGAGTAGAGGAATCCGAAGCCGCCGCCGTCGCCGCCGCCGTCGCACCCGAAGCAGCAGGAGCCGCCATAGCCCCTGAGCCGCCGTCCACCCTCCGGTGCAGAGACGAGCCGCGTAACGTGTCCGCGCTCTCCACGAACACCCCTTCCACCTGTTCATAGAAAAACAGGCGGGGGCAATAGACGAACTCGTTGAGCATCCGGGCCGGCAGCGTTTCCAGGGGCGGCGGAGCCGGGGTTGGAGTCAACCCATCGAGCGCAGCCGCGTCAGAACTCGGCGCTTCGTCCGCTTGCGCCGCGTCGGAAGCGTCCGGCATCAAGCCTCCCGGCGGCGCGGGCTCGGCGTCGCTGGCGTTTTCGAGATTGTGAAGAGGGATATTTGGCGATTCCACCGCGCCATCATCGCTCCCGAGCGCGCTGCCGGATGCGGCAAGTTTGGCCCATCTCCAGTTCACATCGCTTTCTACGACACCGACCTGCGATTACGCAGGAATAAACAGGCCAAGGCCGAAGTGAGCGGAGTGGCCGAGTGCGATCGGGCCTTGCACTGCGCGAGGGAAAATAAGGCGGAAAGCGCCAGAGGGTCGGCGGCCGCCGTCGTCACCTCGCTTTTGGCGAAAGCGTTTGAACTGGATCGGACGCAAACCCGCGCCGCCTTGCGCGCGGCCAAGGCGGAAGTTGTCCGACTCATCCAGCAGCATCTGAATCTCGACTCCTGGTGGATCGATATCAGCAAGGTCAGCCCGACGCTCGATCAACCGGGTGATCTCTTCTTGCAAGGTTGCGATCATGAACTGCCGCGGGGAGCGTAGCAATTCAGGCGTATCGCGCTTTGTTCCGTTCGCCTTGGCAAAACGAGGCACAAGAAACGGTGTTGCAGAGACCCATTCCCGTGATTCCCTCAACGGCCCAGCTTGGATATTCTGTATCGTATCCAGTCCAAGAAGCAAAACGCCAAGCGGGTGCCCTGACTCGTCACGTTCCCGATTCTTGACTTCGCGGAGCTGGTCGAGGACGTGGAGTTCGCGCGAACTGAAACCGTCCTTTGCGACAATGGTGAGATGATCAAGGCGACCGTCGCCGTCTTCATCTGTGGGTAGAAAATAGGCATGACCGTGTCCTGTAAGCGGTTCACCCTGTGCGTTTTTCCCGGAGAAGATGGAAGATGCGGGGCGTTCACCTTCGATTGTTTGGAATCGTCGTCCGAAAATCCCCATTAAATTGCGCCGCGCATCTTCCGCAACAGGCAGCGTGACAGTGACGAGCGGGAGCACTGCGGAATCGAGGATAAAGCGCGCCACTTGTGGACGAACTGCTGAGGCGTGGCGCACCGGCCCGCGTGGCGCTATGCGAAAGCAATCCGCTGGGCGGGCGTACCGCACCCAACGACTGCCCGGTGGTTCGGACCATTTTTCGTCATGAAGCCAGAGAGTCTCTCCGCAAAGGTGCCAGTCGGGATCGTAGTGCGATTGCACATGAACCTGTTTCGCCGCACCTCGTCCAGTGGTCGTTGTTGTCTTAGGGGTATACGTATCGGCAAATGCACCGGCAGGATCAGCGCAAAGCACACGGACGACTTCGGTTCCTGGTTCAGAAGCGCGCGAGCCAAGGGGGCGGCAATTGATCGTTGAGGCCTTTGCTTCGGCCTCCGCTTGGTCGAGCAATCTTGCTTCGCACCACGCTTCCGAACGGCCAAGATAGCCAAGGGCATTCAGCCATTTCACGAGCACTGCCCTTTGCTCTTTCGCCAGGGTTGCTTCAGGCCAAAGAACAATCACTTCGCTTTCTGCTGGGAGTGCGACAAAACTGTCGAAGACAAGGGTCTTGGCTTTGTGTGGTGCTCGGGGTTTCCAACCCTTATCCCAAGGCATAAAATGCCGCGAATGCCCCGATCCCGCGTCTGGCAGAAAAAACTCGGGTGGTTCAGCGAGGACGCGCAAAATCGTTTCCGCTTCTCGCTTAGAAGCAGAGTCGGGAACCTTAGTCTTCCAAGATGCAACCATGCTTCGGAGTAGCCGCCATGGAGAGGGAGGCCACTCGATAGCTGCCTCATTAACATGCCGACCCCAAGGGGTGGAATGAAAGCGACCCGCCAAGAAGCGTATACCAATTGCGATCATACCTCGTTATTCGGCTCTGTATCTGGACCTGCCTCACCATCGACGTCGTAAGCTTCGATAATTGCTAGCCGCGCCGACTCATCAGTTGGGAAAAGTAGTTCAGCTATCTCCTCGGGCGATTTCTCAATCTCTGGCTTAACTGTAATTGTCCCGCCTTTCTTCGCCGTAGGTTTTTTGTAAACGATTAGGGATTTTAGCTCAGCTGGGATTACAGGAACTGGAGTGTTTAATGGAAGGTCGACCTTAACGGCGGGTAGTTTAAGCTTGAAGACGACGATATTCTGTTCGGCGACAAATAGCCCGGCGGCTTTGCATTTTTCAATCAACATCGCACAATCTTTCAGTAACTCATCCTCGCTTGGCAGCGAGAAGGAAACGGGGCGCGTGACGGAAAGTTTGATTTCTTCCAAATCACATGCGGCACGTAATCGAAGACCCGAAGCGAGAAACCTCGTTATCTTGAGGAGGGCAAAAGCGATCATGAAGTGAGTAGCGGCTTCGCCGAGCGCATAGCCGCGTATCAACGCAAGATCGAGATTGAAGAATGCAACAATCTTTTCGGCAGTGAACTCCGTCCTGTGATACGGAACGTTTCCGAAGCCGCCTTTCGCATCAACGCCAGCGCGTTTTGGTGAAGGCAGAACATTATCAACCTTCGTGCCTCCGCTCTCGGCGACGCGAACGCCAGTAGCTTCGATGAATCCAGAAAGAGCACGGGTGATGCGCAAGCGCCCATCGATTTTCTCCAAGAAGAGCCCATGCATAAGGGAGTTCGGATCCCATTTAAAGACAGTGTGATGAAACCGCTTACGATCAATTACGCCCGGTATGCTGTCGTTGGAGTCTTCCTCGTCTTTGGACTTTTTTGTCTTCACTGCGGTGATTCCAAGATCGGAAAGGAAAGCTTTCCGAAATTCCGTCGTTTGGGCCATTTCCTCTCCCTTCCATATATATGGAGAGTTAAGCCGATGAAATTCCTGCACAGTTGAGGTTTTGCCTAAGCTACCACAATCAATTCGGACAAATGGAATACCACGCAATTCTTTAATCCAGTCGTTTTCCGCATCGTCCCAGCATGCCATTTCTAGGTGGTTGGCCACGGATTGGGCAGATTCAACAAGGAGCTTTTCTGTGAGTGTTCCATCTGAATTTGGAACTGTATAGCGGGCCGGACCGAGGTCGGCAAACCCGGTGGATTGAAAGCGGTCGCCTTGGAGCGGTCGCAGGGTGGCTTCAATGAGGAGACGCGGCGCGTCTTTGAGTGCGGAGTAGTCGATGGGCATTGGGTCTGTTGGTTAAGGGTTGCTAGTTTGAAGTGGACGGCAAACCATTTCGTAAAGAGGAATGGCGCTTGGCCGGGCAATCGGAAGCAGAAGTGCTGCCGCCAAACGACTGCTGGCGGCAGGATCGCAGGCGGTCTCGGCCCATTCCTCATCGCGGCGGCGTGCTCCGTCACGAGCTTGCGGCCTCGGTTGCAAACCCGAAGCCCGGAAGCGGCGTGCGGCGATTTGGCAGGCTGCGGGAACATCGCCCGTGCGCAGCAAACTCAGAATACCGGGATCAGGATAGAGAAAGCTCAGCTTTTCAAACAGCTCAGGCGGCAGCAAACTTCCGGGAGATTGCTTCGCGGGGAGATCAAGAAACAGGAGTTTGAGCAGCGCGAAGGCGCGCGGCAGGGGCAGAATGTTGGTTGCTTCCAATGAAGGCGGCTGAACCGGTGCGGCTTCTCCTGTATTGCAAAGAATGAGGCCCCAAATCAGTTCTGAGATGCGAGCTTCGTCCAATTCACCCCCGATAAAAGCGGTGATCGTCTCCAGCGAAACGCGATGTGAACTGGCGAGCGGACGTGAATCGCTCCCGGCGCGCAATCCATCCATCACCCGCCGACTTAAGACGGCGGCGAGATTCCTGGAAAGATCAGCAGCAGTCCAAACCACGGCGCGATTTTTTTCCGCCCAAGCGGCGCGAGAACCCTCCAAAGCGACCGGTTCGAGGTTGATCCTCAACGGCCCGATCCTTTCGGTGGCATCGTTAAGGTTCGCGAGGGCCAGCGCCAATTCGAACTCGCGTGAACCGTCGTTCGCCGCAGCAACCCACTCGGGCGAGAGATGCGCCAGCGGGCGCAGTCCCTTCGCCTTTTCGCGGAAGCTCGGAGCCCCCGCAACGGCCTGCTCCGCCGCGCCAAGGGCAACCAGAATGCCTTGAAAAAACCGCGCGCCACCGTAACGGCAATAATCGAAGGTCGCCCGCTCGATTCGGCGAAGGGCGGAAGTAAAGCGGGCATTGCCTTTTTTGCGGTCATCTTCACTCTCTTTTTCAAAGGACCCTAAGCGGAAAATCGAAAGCCATTGATCCACCTCACGCAACAAATCGACGTGCGTCCGACTCCGAACCGCGTGAAGGCCTAACCCTATCGCCGTGTTGTAATTGTCCCCACCAATGCGCCCACGTAAGATTGCAAAGCGCTGAAAGCCCGTAAGCCCACGGTCAACCCCCAATTCCGCGACTGCGCGGGCTGCGTCAACGCCCGAGGATGCAGTTCGATTTCCAGTCTGCATTCGCCCTTCCGCGAAAAGTTGCAGAAGTTCTGCTGCCGTTGAGGGACGCTTCCATATTGGAAGCCAGAGTTCTTTACCCGCCTGTTCTTTCTCGACAACCGAGGACGCAACATTTTGAGAAGCGTGAACTTGGAATGGAAATGCTGGGGTGCTGCCTAGCCGCACCCCTGCTCTACGACAAAGCGCTCCCGCAAAGCATAGTGCTCCTTCAACCGCCAAAATGAAGTTCCACGGGTTGAGCATCGCATCGCGTTCAAAGCCGTGCCCCGCATTTGGCCCGCCGACCGCACCACCGTCGAACAATGACGAGGTTCTCTTTTTTACAAGATGCGTTGTTGACGTTCCGAAGAGTGCATTTCGCAGCAAGCTCAGGCAAATGTCGGTGGTGTTGACCTCCACTTCTCTGCCTTTTTTCGTGATCCGTTGTGAATCGAACTCTGGAAAAACGTCCCAGATGTTCTGCATGAAATTATCTGAAAAGTGAGTATTGCCGTCGCTGCCGCCGCCGCTGCCGAGCATTGCCGTAAAGACTGGTTTTGACTGCTCGATTACAGCAGCAGCATCAATCCAGTCGGCAACTTGCGGATCAGCACTCCCACGGAGCAGAGCTAAAAATCGAGCCTTGGCCTCCCCCTTCATCTGCTCCTTCTTTTCAATTCCAGTTGTCTGAAGGCCTTTCAAGGAATCCACTATCGCAGTCCGATAGGGGGCAAACCGATGATGCTTCGTCGCCGCGAAGGCCGCGATAATCATTGCACCGGCAGGCGTTTCCTTGAACTGAGGCTCCACAGTTGTCAGTTTAACATCGAAAAAGTCGCTGCCGCTCCATGGAACTACGATTGGCGTCGGGATATAGGTTTTAAGAAAGAACTCTTCCAGAGCGCCTTTCGAGAGGGCCGTTTTGAGGGAAAAAACTCCATCTTGCCAATATCCCCGGATACCAAGATCGCCAGAAGAATTATTACTCACGAGCCGCAACACCCCGAGCGCTTTGAGGTAGTTCATCAGCGGCTCGGGCGTGCAGCCGGGAAGGGAAAGAGTGTGTGAGATCATCGGTTAGATGGCTTCGGCGAAACGTTGACGCCAAATGATTTTCAACGGCGCAAGATCGTGCCGGTCTGCGGCGCGGAGCGCCGCGAAATAAGCGGCTTTCTCTTCCTCGCTCCGCACTTCAAGCCGCACCTCAGGTAAGCCCGCGCGACGGAGAATCTCGCGCAACCAGGGGCGGGCAACGCGACCGTTAAAGTCCCTGAACGGGTGAATGGAAAAAAAACGCCCTTCGGCGAAGGCGAGCGTCTCCAGCAACATTTCTTCGTCATCGCCCAAGAGGGATTCCCAACGTGCGGCCAAGTCGACCGCATAGTCGCGCAAAGCTACGGCAACCTGGTAAGAAGGAGGGGGTTCGTGCACCCCAACCGTGACCTCCACAGTTCTCCATTTGCCAGCCCAATCAGGAACCAATCCCGCGCAGAGTTCCCCGTGGAGCCTTGCAAGCAACGACTCATCGAGCGGCGAGCTCGCATAACTGCCGAGCGCGATTTCGGGTTGAATTTCCGCAGCGCGGGAGGCGAGCCGTTCGGCTATTTCGCTGTAGGCAAGTTCGCCATGAATGGTCTCGATGGTGCGCGTGGCACCCGCCGGGCGTGTATTTCCCTCAGCCACGCGAGGCTTACCGGTTCGCCCTCCATCCACATGCTCCAGTACACGCTCTCCGGCACGGGCTCCACTCTCCGGCGAAGTTGCTCCTCGGGCGGTAATGCCCGCCACTGTCGGATTTGTTCGCGAAGGCTCATGGACCTCAGTATCGCGCGAAGAAGCCGTTGAAGCAAGAGCGGAGGCACGCTCATCGGCGGCACGCAGGAGAACTTCGAGAAAGGCGAGTCGAAATGGGCCGAAAGAGTCCCGCAATGAGAGCATCCGCTCCGACCAACTCGGCAAACCATTGAAGGGCGATTGTTCGCCAAGCCCGAGTTCCATCGGCTCCAGCGACAGGATTACGGCTGGAGCGGTCACTTCGCTGCCCGAGCTGCCGCCCAGAAAGGCCTGTGGAAGTGGGTCGCCATCCCAAATGCCGCGAGCGAAACGGCCTGCATCTGGAGCGGGCCATTCACCGGGCAATGAACGAATTGAGAGCCTGACTTTCCCGTGATGGGCGGCGATGAGGTAGGCCACAAGATCGCGATCAGCGCCCTCGACGGGAATGTTCGTTTCCGGCTGCAAGACTCCGAGCGCGGAAGCGAGTTCGTGGCGGAAAAATTTGCGGCGCAATTCTCCCTGAGATGGCTTCTTGGCAAGGCTGGACGAGCGCCATGCGTCTTTGGGCGCTTTCGCCACTGGCTGGGCGCCTAAATTCCGCTCGCATTCGACATTCTTCTCCGGCTTAAGCTTGGCCTGGAAAGCAGCGTGCGCCTTGCCCCAGTCGTGCCAGCGTGCGGCGTGCCCAAGAAGCGCGGCATCGACTGCGGGGCTAACGACCGCGATCGAATCCAATTCTTTGCAGACCCAGTCAGTATGCAGCGCGATGGATTGCCAGAGGCCGGATTGCGAAAGCGTGTCGGCGTCCGTCTTTTCCTCCGAAGCTTTTTCATCCGCAGCGATGATGACTTCTACGGTTTCCTTGGAGTCCGGGTTCCATCCCATCGCTCGCAAATAACCCCCGGCTTCCGCAGGCAGGAGATACGTTTGGCCTGGGTAGGCCGCATCGGCTTTGACCTGCGTCCACTCGCCTTCAAGGAAATCCCATCGCCAAATGGGCGCATCGGTCTTTTTAACGAAATCTCTGAATTCCTTGATCGAGACAGGACACAACTCGGCGCGCGAAGGCTGCGTCTGGTCAGCGCCGCGAGGCCGCCCATTTTTACCGCCCTCCCACTTCCTCCACGCAACTTGCACACTACTTTCTTCGATTTCGCGCACCCAGCGGTCAATGTCGATGTCGTTTCCAGCCAAATCGGGCGTGGTATCGAAAAGTTCCATGAGGTCCTTACGCCGGATGACGTGCGATGCGACCGGGCGATCGGACGCCGGGATCGGAACATCGCGCAGTTGATTTGGCGAGACTCCCGTAAGAATCGGATCGTTCAAGCGGCGGCGCGCCTCTGAAAGCTGCTCCTCGGTGTAGGGCAATGCAGCCGCTGACTCGAACCAAACAACTCTCGTGTTCGGCAAAATGCCGCGGCGGTTGCAGCGACCAAAGCGTTGAACCAGTGAAGACCATGGAGCGAGTTCGGTGTAGAGTGTGGCTGCCGAAAGATCGATACCGGCTTCAATGACCTGCGTGCTAATCACGATCTGCCGCTGTCCTTCCGCTGTGAGCACTTGTTCAAGGATTGTGGCGCGATCCTCCGGGCGAAAACGTGAATGCATCAGAAGCAGCTTCGTCGGCCCTTTGCGCGTGAGCTTTTCGACCTCCGCAAAAAGCTTGCGAGCAGTCTTGACGGTATTGACGACAACTAAAGTCAAGCCTTCGCTCGCCTCACTTGCCAAGACGATCTCCTTGGCCAGTGCTTTCAAATCGTTTCCGTTCGCACCTGCATGTTCCAGCGGTTTGGAAGCGTCCAACAAGGTTTTCACCTTTTCGGTGGCGCGCTCCTTGTCGGAAAGTTCCACCGTCTCAGCGAGTTTATCGGGATCAAAATCCACGGTTTTCAGCCAGCCGCGCTCGCTGGTCGCACTCATCCACCAGGAATGGCAGGTCACCGTAGGCTGCATCGTGGTGCGAAAAGCTTCGAGTTGCGTGGTCGTCGGCAACCCACTACCCATTAACTGCGTTTCATCCATGACCCACAAACAGTCATTGTTCAGCAGCCCGAAGTGCATGGGCCAGCGGTAGCGGCTCATGCCGTAGCCCCGGTTGAGGGCGCGGCTAAGCAGCATGTCCTGGGTGCCGATCAGAATGGCGTCCTTTTCAGGGTAGAGGTCCCATTCGGGCTCATTCTCACGCTTCTCCTCGCCGCCCATGAGGACATGGACGCGCTTGCTGCTGCCCGGTAGAATCAGTTTTGCCTTCTCCAAGTTCTCCAGCCACTCTCTGACATTCGCCTCGGTCTGCTCGACCAGTGTCCGCATTGGCAAGCAGTACACGAGTCGGCGAGGCCAGTCGGGTCCGGTTTGTTGTAAACTATTCCGGCGGAGCCGGTTCCAGGCCCATGCCAAGACGACGGCTGCGGTTTTGCCCAGCCCGGTGGGGATGGAGATCAACTGGGACCGACAGGGCGTGCCAGCTTCATCCGTATCCGGGCTGGCTTCGCCGCAGGCCAGCCTGCGTTGGTAATCGTAGGGGGTGGAACCGCCGGGAACCCGGTCGTTGCCCGTCGCCGCCTTAAAAAATCCGTCAAAAGTGGTCATACCTGTTGGCTTCATGCCGTTGGGGGGATTGTGTGAATCAGCGCGATCCGATCGCAGGGCGTTATCTTTTGTGAAAGATGGATCGGATTGCAAGATGTTTGTTGATTGCAACACGGCTTGAGGGGTTGTGCTAGTGCGCAGTCCAATGAAAACCCGATACCGGTAATCGGCTTCGGGCCCATTATCCTGCGCCTGCTTCTGAACGATGCTGTAGAAGCCAAACTTCGTTGCGAGCCACATAATCCCCCCCTTACGCCCCTCGTTCCTTGCGATCTTCTTCCGGGACGATCTCGGACCATGGATGACCGTGCTCCCACCTCGTTCGCCGCATAGGTCGCGGAGTTGGCCGCAGCGATGTTCATCGGGGCTGCCGTGGCGATAGCGTCCTGGTTTGCGCCGAGGAAGGGGAACGTCCAGTTGTAGTTCTCGGTCTGGTGCTTGATCTTCGCCGCCACATCCCTCCAAGTGAACCGGTGGGAGGCGTTCTCAAGGCCGTCCATCAAAATCGTCACGATCAGCTGGCCGGGCCGATCCTCTTCCGGGATCTGCCCGAGCCGTGTGCCGAGGTCGTCAATAGTCCTGCCGATGGCATCGAGCAGGGCCGTGGTGTTCCGGGGCACGTAGGTTTCCCGGGTCAGGGCGACGAGTCCCTGCACCGGGATGGATTGGGCGGCCACCAGATATTCATCATCGAAGAGAACAAGCGTGAGCTTTGCCAGCCCCTCGGCCTGCTGCTGGTCCCGGAGAAACCGGTTGAACCCCTCGATGGCGGCATCCTGGCACGAGTCCATCGAGCCGGAGCGGTCGAGAATGAAAGCGATCTCGGTGTAACTCTTGTTCATGGCAAGACCATAAGCCTGGGGGTGGGACATCCGCAGGGGGATAGCCTCAAATCACCTGGGCTCCTTTTGATGGTCCAGTCGGGCGTCCCGTCCATCATTGGCCAACCGCTCTATTATAAGCTCCATCAATTATGGTAGGGAGTCGGGCAGGAGGACGTGGCGAGGTGTCACCGCTGATCTTGCTTCTTCAACAGAGCATCCAATCCCGTGGTGATCCTCACCTTTTTGCCGGAGTAGTATTGCGCGGTGATCCTGATATCTAACGGGCTTAAAGAGCCTAGTATCTACTTGCATAAATCCGAATACTTACCCGCGATGAATGCGTCAATTTGCGCGATGAGTTGCTTGGCGGAGCGAAAACTGGCCCCGCGGAGCGCCTTTGCGGAAAGGATGCTAAACCACACCTCCACTTGGTTCAGCCAGGAGGCATGCGTCGGAGTGAAATGGAAATGCACGTTGGGATGAGCCTTGGTCCAAGGGTCATCCTCGACTCGGTGCGTGCTCAGATTATCCAGAATGACATGGAGTTCCCGATCTGGGTGCTGTGCCACGAGTCGGTCCATGAATTCCAGAAAATCCACCCGGCGCTTGCGTTTGAAGTGTCCGGCGATGACTTGCCCGGTCGCAACATTAAGAGCAGCAAAGAGCGTGCTGGTGCCGTGGCGCTTGTATTCGTGGGCGAAGCCGGTGAGGGCGCGCCCATCGGGCATCTTCAGCCAGCCTTGTGCTCGTTCCAGCGCTTGGATGCAGGGCTTCTCATCGAAACTTAACACCACCGCATTCTCCGGCGCTGCCAGATAGAGCCCCACTACATCGGCCGCTTTCTCTGTGAATTGCGGGTCGGTCGAGACGCACCAACTGCGTCGACGCTTTAGGCTAATGCCCAACTGGCGCAAAACTCTCCAGATTCGATCTGCGCTCACTGCCAATTCCTTGGCCAGCAGCGTGCCGTCCCAGCGGGCATGTCCCGCTGGCGGCGGGGTGTCGAGTTGTTGGAGCAGGCGGGTGCGGAACTCTCCTTCCTCCATCTGGGGCGGCCGCCCAGGGCGGCGGTCGTCATGCAGCCCGTCAAGCCCCTCGCGCTCGAAGCGGGTGCGCCATTTGCTGACCGTTGCCTTGCCGATCCGTAATTGTCGCGCGATCTCGCTCGATGCGGCCCCTTCGCTGGCTCTCAGGATAATGCGGGCGGGTTCGGCATACCGTGCCTGCGCTTTCGGTCGGCGCAACATTCCGGTGAGCTGCTGCCGTTCATCGTGGCTAAGAATAATTTTCGTGGCGGGTCGAGGCATTCCCGCATTCCGCTTATGTCGCGAACTGTTGCAAGTAGATACTAGTCGGCTGACCGCAATTGTATGGAATTGCCCCGCCAAGACGTTGCGAAACGACAAATGTGAAGTGCCCAACGTAATTGGGATTGCTGCCAAGGTTCAGACAATAGCGGGCGATTCGCCTTGCAGGTCGCTGAGGAGAGAATGGATGACTTGCTCTTCAAAAACAGCTCTCTTGTTCGAGCGGATGGCGTCGGCGAGTTCGGGTTGCCAGGGGCTGATGAAGGCTTGCGGTGCAAGAACGATTGTACCGACCGCTTCAAGATAGTTCTCGGCCTCCATCCGCCAAGGGGTGGCGGCGTGCTCCTTTACCAGTTGATCGACAATTCTCAGACCCGCCCAATCAAAATCAGCGTGACAACGCAGCTCGGCTCCTGCTTGTTGAAGTTGCGTAAGTAATAGGCGGACGGAAGACGTCGGCTGGCCGTTGGTGCAGATCAAAGGGCGACAGTTTGCGCCGATTTCCCTCGCTGCTGCACTGACAACGCTCGGGTTCTCGCAGATATAGACAGTCCTAATTGCACGGTTCACCGCCGGAGAGAAAACAGCGCTCGAAAGCTGACGATAGGTGAGAAATGCAGGTTGGCCTTGCCGCCGATGAAGCGCGAGAAGCTCCTCCAGCATAGAGCCTTCAGCCGCGTGCAGATTGAAAACGAGAACGGGTGCACTCAGGTCGTCAATGATCACCCCCACAGCCGCCCACGCTTCACGTCGGGCTTTGGCGTTCAGTTGACCGTCGATGTCATGCATCGCGGCAATAGCACGAAGGCAGAGCGTGGCGAGGGGTTGACCACGATCCAGCGCATGACTGTCGCCCGCGCATTCCGCCGCAAGATTCGCGAGAAGTATTTCTTCGGGTCTCCCAGGCTTTTTCCACATGATGACTCGCCACGCTTTACGCATCAGATCTTCGGCTGTGGAGAGATTTCCACGAGAGATGCGCTTCAAAGCCCCATCAGCCGCTAGGCGGTCCACCCAATTGAGCATCTTCGGCGCGCCGTCGCATCGCGTGCGGGCGGCCTCGAAAAGCGCCTCCCACTGCCTGCGCTGGCGCTCGATCTCTTTGCGCTGGTTTTCCACGGGCCCGTGACACGTCAGAACGATATCCACAAGAGAAGTTAGCAAACCGGCATCCTGCATCGAGCGCTCCAGCGCATCGAGATTAAGGGAAAGATTGGCTCCGGCTGTGCTTTTCCTTCCAATCAGACCATCAACGGCCCGGCGCTCTTCGGCGCTCGCATCACTTTTCACCAAAGTGCCGCCAAGCGGGCGTCCGGCGGTCATCCGCGCCACAAGCCGCTTTATAATCCAGCCTAGGGCGGGTGAGGAGAAGATGTCGCGCAGTCGTTTGTTATCAGATAGTGGGTCCATCGGAGTGAGACACCAGTTTGCGCCCGTTCCACACCCAGCGGGAGACATGCACGGCGGGCGAATCAGGTCGTGACGCAAGCTGACAGATCGCCAAGGCGGGCACCGTGGGATAGCAACCCCACTCGCGCTCGCTGGTCATCATAAAATCCAAATCAAAGCTCTCAATCAGTCCCATTAGCCGGGCTCGGGTCGGGGCGTCGATGCCGATGAAGACTTCATCCAACAAAATTAGTCTCGGGGCGAACGGCGCCGCACTCTGGTAGTGTGCGGCTGCGGCTGCAAATTGCGGCAGGGTGAGGAGAAGCGCCTTTTCCCCGCCGGAACCGGTACCGTACGTTTGTTTGGTGAGCTTCTTCCACTGGCCATCTTGATACCGCATGATTCCGAAACGGTGCCATCCGCGGTAGTCCAGCGCCGTGCGAAGATGATCCGGCCAAGCGGCGGCTTCGTTTGCAAGCTGGGCAGACTTGATCCTGCCATGCAAAAAACGTCCGATGCTATCGCGTTCGGCTGGCGACCACGCGGCCGTCATTTTCAAAAGCTGCTGGCGCGCGGCATCGAGCCCATCGGCAGCTTCGGCATTCACCTCCCATACGAAGCGCAGTTTGATGCCACTGCTGGCTGGTTGTCGATCGAGTTCGCCATTTGCTACCCTTACCCAGTCTTCACCTTCACGGATAAGCGTTTGGAGTTCCGTGGCTATTTCACCAATAAGGTGATTTTCGATGATCTCGCGTTCCCGCGCATCCAGCATTTGCTCGCGATTGGCCATCTCGTCAGAGATGGAACGATGCAAAGCGGTCATGGTGTGCGCCTGTCCATGAAAAGCGCATGTAACAGCGAAAACGCCCTCGTCGACCATTTCGGCTTGGGGATGATAGCCACGCATCCCCAGTTGGTCGTTCAAGTCGCTGAACTGATGCTGAATGCCGGATTGAGCCCGAATCCAATCCCCTTCGTCCGATGAAATGCTTTCCAGCGCCTGTTCAATCCGGCGTGCCAATTCGACCGCGGGGTTGGGGGCGAGATCCGTGCGCTCGGGCTGGAGATTTTCTCCCGCTTCTTCCAATAGTCGTTTCTCCGCAAATAGCTGAAGTCGGCGGACGGCCTCGGCACGGGCTTGCTCATGGGTTGCGCGCTCTGACGACGTCCCCATAGGTAATGGCTCTCCCGCTCGATAAAACGTCGAGGCGCTTCGCGGGCCTGATTAGCCAGTTTGTTCTGTTGTCTTCAGGACAAGCTGCAATGGTGTGTTTGGAGGCGCAAATGCCGCCAAATCGCTCCGGCAACGAAAGAGGCCATGCACCACTCCTCGATCACTTCCACAATCCATTACCCTAGAAAAAGCAATTGGATTTCGCGCCAAGGCTCTTCTGCCGGATTTGGGATTACTAGAAAGCCGGATGCGGGAAATCCGCCCGTCCGGTTTGGGAGGAGGGGCGGCGATGAGCAGCCCTACCTCATCTACGGAGCCGGAACGTGCGGTGCTCGGGTGTGTAGTTTCCCCGACGAATGATCCCGGCAAGGCACGCAGCCGGGGGCGGGACTGATCTGCAGACCACCCTGCTAGACAAGGACGATAAGCCAATCTGCAGCGCTTTTTACCTGTATGTGTGGCCGGAGGCCGCGGCAAAATAGGGGCTCACGCAGGGCCGCGAAATGGATTTTTTAGACAGGATTACAGGATGCGCAGGATGCATCCCCCAAAGGAATCCTTTGAATTCCTTGGATCCTGTCATCCCGGTTGCAGCTGGCCATGTGACCGCTTAAAATCCCGCCGCTGTCAGCCCGGGAGCCCGACGGAGTTCGCCGATGTTGCCCGGTTACAGTTCACCCGGACAGGCTCGTGACAGCAGCGAAGCCGTCATCTTCACCAGGGCAATGGTTTTATTGCCCTTGAGACGGAGCTTCGGGCCCGCTCTGCCAAGTGTGGAACCCCATTGGCGCGATCTTAACCTTCGCGTTGAGAGCGAACTCTTGGGTTCCAAAGTTGACCACCGCGTGCCACCCATTGGAGAAATCCGACTGCTGGACATTCCGATCGGGAGTCAGCCAGCGATGATTGACCAAGGCAGCACCAAAGACCTGGTTGTAAAACGGCATTACCCGGCGGTAGGATTCCAGGATGTTCTCTTTCTTTTTCCAGTAGGTCCGGTTGTCGATGTGGTAGGAGGCGGTTGTCCCGTAGAGGATGTTGAAGAGATCCTTCATCAACATGTATTCGGGCTGGATGAGGGTGTTGTCGCCCCAGGCCCAGGTCGCCACCCGGGCGTCCCCGTAGATGATGCCGTTGGCAGGCACCCGTTTTTGCGGGGACATGTTGAAATTCTTGAAGTCGTCGTTGGGGGCCACCGGGTCCAGTCGCCCCACCATGTGGTAGACGCTCATCCCGCCCTCGCTGACGGTGAAATACGGGGTGGCCCAGGCGTCGCCGCCCTCGCCGCCGAGGATCATCTTGTGGTCGTAGAAGTACTTAAACATCTGCAAGCGCGCCTCCATGGAGCCGCGCGGTGTCACCGGGTGCTGGGGATTGTAGTCCTGGTCAAGCCAGAGGGCCGCGCCCGGGCTCACGTCAAAGAAGCGGTAGACGAAATGATAGTCGGCCAGTTCGGCCTCGAGCCGTTCCTTGGCCGCCTCCATCAAGGTGGCCGGCGAGCCGACGTAGCGATTGGAATTGGGACCTTTGCTGAAGCGCGGCTCGCCGCGCTCGTTGAGCGCCACGTGCTCAGGGATGTGGCCGATGCGCTTGTAACGCTCCATCCAGCCCAGCTTGGTCTCGTCGGCGCCTTTCCACCATTCCTTGGGCAGGACGTCGAAGTAGTTGTCGTAGATGCCGAACAGAAAATTGTATTTCTGCTGGAGCTTCCGGGCCTCCTCAGGGCTCACATAGAAATTGAAGCCCAACGCCACAATCCCTTTGTCCATGCCGGAAGCGACCATGTCATCGAGAATCTTGTAGACATTTTCCATTCCGGTGCGGCTCACGTAAATCCAGAAAACGGGCGCTCCCCGCAGTTTGGCAATGGCTGGGTTGTCCTTCTCTTTGTCGGCCAGGCTCCGGTAGTGGCCGCCCTCCATAAGGTGTTTCCGCACGTTCAACGAGATATTCACATAGCCGCCGCTCTGCTGGAAGATGAAGCGCAGATTGCGCGGCTCCTGGAATTTGCCGAGGTAACCGCCGAAGGAGATCTCCGGCACCAGCGTGGGCTGGCCCTCGATCTGCCGCAGGTTCAGCGCCAAGGCGCCATGATAGTAATCCTTGAGGATGAGGGTGTAGCCCTCGCCGGTTTGCGGCTGGAATAGGCCTGCCCATTCCACGCAATGCTTCATGATGCCTTTGGGGCTCTTCTCGGGCAGCACGGGGTTGTCCACCTTGAACAACATCCCGTATCCCTCCGGCATGACCCACTCGAAGCCTTTTTTGGATACGGTAAATGGCACGGGGAAACGGACGGTCTGGATCTTCTGGGCCGGATCCATGTCGAGGGTCGCGTCAAGTACGGGCGCATCGGCCGCAAGCTTGTAAATGAGGGTGACGGGTAGCTTCTCGAAGGTGAAAGTCACCTTGGCGCCGTCCTTCTGGGCCGCGACCTTCACCCCCTGGATCTTGGACACTTCGAAGTCGGGGCTCTGCTTATAGACCGTGCCCGTTTTGAGATCGGCGACCTCGGCCAGCGAGGTCGCCTCGTCGATCTTCAGGGAGACGAACTTGTTTTTGATCTCCAGGGCCTGGGCGCTGGAGAGCGCCAACGCCGCCGAGAGCCAGGCAAGGAACATGGAAGTGGGGATCGGACGCATAGGTTGCCGGTCGTTAAGGTGAGGTGCCGGTGTTTAGTGGGCGTTTTGCCAAGTGTGGAAGCCCATGGGGGCCACAGTCACTTGCTTGTCGAGCGCGTATTCGGTTGCGCCGAAGTTGACCACCACGTGCCAGCCATTGGAAAAATCCGTCTGCTGGACACTCCGATCGGGAGTCAACCAGCGGTGATTAATTAAAGCCGCCCCAAAAAGCTTGGTATAAACCGGCACCACGCGGTGGTAGGATTCCAGGATCTTTTCCTTGTTTTTCCAGTAGGTCCCGTTGGAGACGTGATAGGAAGGGGCCGTTCCATAGAGGATGTTGAAGAGGTCCTTTTTGAGAATGTAATCGGGCTGGAGAAGAGTGTTGTCGCCCCAAGCCCATGTCGCCACCCTCGCGTCCCCGTAGACGATCCCGTTGGTCGGCACCCGTTTCTCGGGCGACATGTTGAAGTTCTTCCAATCCTCCGTGGGCGGCACCGGGTCTAGACGCCCTTCCATATGATAGACGCTCATGGCCCCTTCGCTGACGCTGAAATAGGGGGTGGCCCATGCGGCGCCGCCTTCCCCGCCGATAATCATGCCGTGCTCGTAGAAGAGCTTGAAGACGCTCAGGCGCCCTTCCATCGATTGCTTGGGGGTGGCGGGGTGTTGAGGATTGAAGTCCTGGTCCAACCAAAGCGCCGCCCCTGGGGTGACATCAAAGAATCGGTAGTTGAAGCGGTAATCGGGCCATTCCGCATCGAGTCGTTCCTTGGCCGCCTCCAAGGTGGTGGAGGGCGAGCCGACAAAGCGGCTGCCGTGTTTGCCGGGGTTTTCGCGCAGTTGGCCTTTCTCGTTGGACGCGACATGCTCGGGGATCCGGCCAAAGCGCTTGTAGCGTTCCATCCAATCCACGGCAAGCTTGGGATAGCCGTTGGCCTGCCACCATTCCTTGTCCATCAGGTCAAAGTAGTTGTCGTAAACGCCCACGGGACCATTCCACTTCTTTTGAATTTCCTTGATCGCCTCCGGGCCGACAAAATAATTGAACCCCAGCCCCACAATCCCCTTATCCATGCCCGAGGCAATCATGTCGTCCAGGATTTTCATGACCGAGGCCGCATCCGTGGCTCCCGGATAAATCCAGAACACCGGAGCGCCGCGCAGCTTGGCGATCATCGGGTTTTCCTTCTCCTTCTGGGCAAGGCTCCGGTACTGGCCGCTCTCCATGAGGTATTTGCGGAAATTCAACGCAATGTTCACATACCCGCCGCTCGGCTGGAAGATGAAGCGCACCCGCCGCGGTTCCTGGAATTTGCCGAGGTACCCGCCGAAAGAGAGAGCCGGCACGAGGGTCGGCTGGTCGGCGATCGGTTTGAGTTTGAGCGAGAAATTGCCGCAATAGTAATCCCGGTTGATCAAGGTGTAGCCTTGGCCGGTCTGGGGGTGGAAGAGCCCCGCCCATTCCATGCATGGTTGGAAGATTCCTTTGGGGCACCTCTCGGGCATGGCCGGGCTGTCCACTTTGTATAACATCCCGTATCCGTCCGGCATGACCCACTCGAAGCCTTTGCCGCACACGGTGAAGGGCACCGGGAAATTCACCATCTGGATTTTCTGTTCCGGATCCATGTCCAAGGTCACATCGAGCACGGGGGCGTCTGGGGCCAGGGTGTAGGTGAGCGAGGTCGCCAGCTTGTCACAGACGAAGGAGATTTTGACCCCGTTCTGTTGGGGGGCGAGCGCCACGTTTTTGATTTTGGACACATCAAAATCCGGGAGTTGCTGGTAGACGGTGTTCGTCTTCAAATCCGTGACCTCGGCCAAGGAGGTGGTTTCATCCACCTTCACAGAAAGGAACTTGTTTTTGAGTTCAAGGGCTTTGGCGTCGGCAATGGAGAGCCCCAAGGACAAAGCCAGGCAGGCTTGGAAAACGCGGTTTTTTTTCATGAGATTGATTTTCGCGAGCAAATCGTCCACGCGGGACAACCGCCAGTTGAAGGGGCGGAGCGCAAATCGAGGCGCGGGATGACTCGGGGAGTCGTAGCTGACACGATCTAGAGCCGTCAAGAACAATTCCCCTCCCTGTGTCGGTCACAAAAATTGTGACATTACAAAAAAAAAAGCTGCGGTAAAATGAGCGCCAATCTGCAAAACAAACGGGGCCGATCTCCAAACTGGAGTAGCCCCCAACCATAACTTAAACCTGCGATATACCCATTCTCATGTTCCAATCTCAAAGGCCGATCAATCTCGCTGCCTCCCTCCTCCTGCTTTTCCCGATGCTTCATGGAGCTCTGGGTGGAGGGACTGAAAATGTTCCCACCGTGCTGGAGAACGCGGCCCTGGTCCGACGCAACGGCAATTTCTACAACAACCGGCCCCTCTACGCCGCGCAGGAAAATCCCGAACAGCGCTATTATTGGGTATTCGGCGGGGACAAGCCGCTGCTGCGTTTTGGCGGAGGCAGCAACCTGGATGGAACCTTCATGCCAGGATTTCAGCGGGCAGATGGCACCTCCAAGTGGCTGGAAAATTTCCAATCCATTGAAGCCCGCTATCGTCCCGGGCAGATGGAATGGGTGGCTTCCGATCCCGCATTTCCGGGAGTAACGATCACCTTTCATGCGTTGCCCTTGGGGACGGGACTGGGCATGGCAGCGCGCGCAGAGGTCAAAGGAGCTGGCACCGGCGACAAGTTGGTCTGGATGTTTGGAGCCGCTCATAACCGCTGGGTGCCGTTTATCGACGCCATGGCGGCTGATAGCCAGCAGGTGAAATACGAGAAATTCGATCCTGCGAAGTCGGAAAACAACGGGGTGGAGGTTGTCGATGGCATCGTGCGGCTGAGTCTTTCGCGCAATCAAAAGGGCCGGAATAGCCTCTTGGCTTGCAGCAGCGCCTCGGAGATCCGGAGTGCGGATGCCGACCAATGGACTTCGCCGGCCTCGCTGGCCGCAAGCACCGGAGCAAACCGGCCGATTGCCTGTGGGGTCACAGAAATCAAGGGGGAGGAACCGATTACCTGGATTGCCAAGATGTCGCTCGAAAACCAGCCGGTGGCTGCGATGGATGTCAGGGCCGAATACCAGGCCGCCTTGGCTCGCAAGGATCGCCTTGCTAACCGAATCATATCCAACACGCCCGATCCCCGGTTTGATTTCATTGTGAGCGCCTCGGTGTTTCCCGCGGATTGCCTCTGGCGCAAACAGGCCTTTGGTCATGGCTGTCTCTCGCAGTTCACCGATCCTCTCCTGGGTTGGCGTTCGACTTTGGCCGGCGTGGCCTATAGCTGGCATGACCGGGTTTACAAAGCCGGACAGACTTTCCTGGCTTCGCAGGTCAAGACCGAGGATTACCGGGGCGAACCCGCCTTGGCCAAGATTGTCGATAACGAGGAACTGGCCCGGTACGAGGGGACCTACTGTCATCCCGGCAAGGATCCGCGGTTCCACAGCAAGGGGCGTTTGATTCCCAACCAGAACTCCACGATGTACGACATGCAATCGCAGTTTGTTGATTGCCTGGTGGAGGACTGGCGCTTTACGGCCGATCCGGAAATGGAGAAGCTGCTGCGACCGGCCTTGGAGTTGCACCTCGACTACATCGACCGCGTGTTCGATCCGCAAAACCAGGGCATTTATGAGAGCTTCTCCAACACCTTCCTCACCGACAGCGTCTGGACCAATGGCGGCGGGACTCCCGATGAGACCGCGTTCGCATGGCGCGGTCACCTGGCTGCACGCGACATGGCCAAGCGGGCCGGGGATAAGGAAGGGGTCAAAAAACACGAGGCAAAACTGGCTTTGATCCGCAAGGGATTCTTCGATCTGCTCTGGGTCAAGAATGCCGGGATTCCCGGGGCTTATCGCGAGCAGGGCGGCCACAAACGGCTCCACCCCGATCCCTGGACCCCGGGCCTCTATCTGCCCATGGATTGCTCGGGCCTGCTCAGTGACGAGCAGATGGCCTCCATCGCCCACTTCACCGAATACGGTCTGCAACGCGAACCCCGGCCCTCGGGCGGTGTCCGCCTCTATCCCTCCAACTGGGTTCCGGCCATCTGGTCCAACCGCGAGAAATCGCCCGGTGACGAATACCATATGGCATTGGGCTATTGCTTTGCGGGGATGCCGGAAGGGGCATTTGAAATCATCAATGGCAACATCAGCGAGTCGGCCTTTGAATCGGCCGTGCCGGGCCAGTTGGGCGTGCCTTATGGAAGCTGCGGCACGGACTTTGGCGATTGCGTCTCAGCTTTCACTCGCACGGTGGTTTCCGGCGTATTTGGTTATCGTCCCGACCGTCCCAACGGCCTGGTCACCATTGCCCCGCAATTCCCGGCGGCATGGGATCACGCCGATTTCAAGCATCCGGAATTCAGCCTGTCATTCAAACGCGACGCGAGCAGCGAAAAGGCCCGGAATCATCACTTGAGTGTTCAACTGGAACGTGAATCGGCGATGGAACTCCAGGTTCCTTTCCAGGGAAACCTCAAGAGCGTTACCCTCAATGGAAAGAAAACCAAATGCGAGATTCGCCCCGGATTTGGCCGGTCAATTTGTATCGTGCGGACGCCGGTCCTCAAGAAGGCTGATTTGGTCGTGAATGTTGCCGGGGAGCCCGCGGTTGCCGGGGCGTGGGAAAAACCCGTGGAGGTCGCCGCCGAGGTGGGCCAACCGGTGGAGGTGGCATTGGCGGCAAGCGCCGCGAAGATTCTGGATGCCCAGGGGGCCTTGGAATCGCCGAAAGTCGAGAAAGGGAAATTGGTGGCCAAAGCAGCCAACAACCCCGGGAATCATCGGGTGCTCGCCCTTCTCAATCCGCAAGGGAAAAATCCCTCATACCAGGTCGTGGACATCAATATTCGCGACTCCAAAGCGGAGCAGTTCGCCGCGGAGAAGAACCTGCGCCAGGCCCCGGAAGGAGCCCAGTGGACCGGGATGGATCTTGCCAGCGTGAAGAATTGCCGGATTACGGACATTTTCCACCAGGACTATCTCTCTCCGCGTCCCGACACGATGTCACTGCGGCTGGCCAAGGATGGCTACCTGATCTGGA
>CAZCNG010000003.1:0-33718 GCA_964500045.1 uncultured Methanomassiliicoccaceae archaeon | reverse complement strand
AGCGGCACCACAGCCTTCTCCTGCTCCATCAGGACACCGTCCATCCACACCATGGGTTTCTTAGTCATGATTTGAACACTCCGAACACCTCTGCGAGGCGTGCCGAGAGCTATCATGTATCAATATTTAGTAGGTTGTCATAGAACTGACTGGTGAAGGCGATTGGGTTTCTTCAGCGACCTGGTGGGCGCCGCAAAAGCGAGGATGTCGCCCTCTGAATGTCCTCTTGAGGGCGGGCCGGTATGAGATCCGGCACCATCGATGCCTTCTCAAAACTTGAGGTCCCGTGTGAATACCTTGACCTTGTCCAATGCGTCTGGGGCCAGAGGTCCCTTCAATCCGATGACATCAGCTCGCAACATCTCAGGACGGACCCCGATGCCTTTGGCCTCCAGCATCTCCTTGAGCTTGTGCGCCGCGCCATGCGCGGTCCACCTCTGCGCCTTTGCCTGCCTCATCGGATCGGTGGGAGCCTGCGCCACCGTGTCGAAGGTGAAGACCGGTTTGCCCTTCCACGCTTCCGCATCCAGCTTGGTGACGAACTTCTTGGCGCGGCGGGTCATATTGCCCCAGCGCGTAGGCGATCCTATGAAGAGGATATCTCCCTCCGCCACCGGCCAGGGCTTGCTCTTGAGGAATACCACGGTCGTCTCTAGGCCCAGGACCCTCAGTTCCTCGGCGACCGCGTTGGCGACCGCCCTGGTGCAGCCGTAGTATGAATCGACGGCGATGTATGCCTTCATTTGCTCCCTGCCCCTGATGCATCCAGTTCCCTATTTGGAGTTTTTCCAAGGGCCGTGTGCGCCGTCACAACAGCAGGGCGGCCATCGCCAGGGCAAGCAGCAGGACGAGCGCGGCCGCTCCGGCCTTGGCCCGGGACGCCGCCCGCGGATGTCGCAGGGCAAGAATGACAAAGATAAGCGCAGGGATGAGGGACAGCAGCCCCAGTCGAGTCATAGCGATCGGAAGGAACGATCCGATCTGTCCGAGCAAGAGGAGGGAGATCGTTCCCAACAATGCGGCCAACGCCGCGACCTGCGATCCTGCCTCCAAACCATGCTGGGAGATGAAACTGTTCTTTCCACTCGCCTGGTCCGCCTCCGCGTCCGGCATCTCCACGGAAAGGATGAAGCAGAGGGCAAAACACATCAAAGGCAGGAGCAGCAGGACCATGCCTGGCACCAGGACGGCTCCAGAGCATAGATAGCCGGCCATGGGCATGATCACCCCCACCCCCACCACGGTGGCGACCTCGCTCAAACCCCTTCCCGTCAGCCGGAGCGGCGGTGCGGAATAGTACCAACCTAGCAAACCTCCGAATATGAACACCGGTAGCATGATCCAGGAGGACGGGAACGCGATCACGAAGAGGACCGCCAACAGCATCCCCCCGGCCAACAGCGCCTTGGCCAAAAGCAGTGCCAGCGGCGCCAACTGCGGCGAACGCACCAGCACCCCGCTCCCGCCGCTGATCCCGGCCGGGTTTCCCAAGCGGTCCCCCTTCATGTCGAAGTAGTCATCACTGTAGGAGACACTGAGATGAGGAAGGAGAAAGGCCGCGTAGCCGAACAGGAAACGGAGCGGGTCCCAGACCTGGCCCAGGGCCAGGGCTACCTCCCAACCCAGCGCATAGAGGAGCAGACCGGGCAGCAGCATGAAGGCCCGCCCCAAGGTAAGGAGCTCGCGCCAGCGCGGAGGTGCTGCTTCGCTCAAGGGAGCGCCCCACAGCCACCGTGACCATCTGACTTCCCCGTGGCGGGAATGAACAATGCAACGGGCCGAGCCATGGCCGCCGACATGCTCCCCGCCATGCAGGGGCAGTTCCAGTCCATGACAGTTAATCCTTTCGTTCACTTTTCCAGAGGAGGCGGTCGCCTGCAATGCAAACTATCGCATCGACCATCTCGCCGAAGCGAAGGGAGGTGGCCCCCTGGGAGAACAACTTCTGCCTCACCTCAGCCCCGACGATGTCATCAGTACCGGGCATCATGCGCAGTTCCATCGAACCCGTGGTGGAGAGGACCTCCGGGCAGATGCCGTCCTCGTCCCCGTCGGTGATGGCTAGCACCCTCACGCCAAAGCGGAAGAGCAGCGCCGCGGCCGCCCGGCCGGTGTCATCCCCGATCGTCACCACATAGGCGGCATCGCGGCAGGTGGTGATCGCCTCCTCGGCGGAATGATCGATGAGACGGCCTTCCTCTCCGCCGACTGAAGGAATCTGGCGCGGGATCGCGGCCGTGCGTCGGGTCACCCCGCTGCGGATGTGCGCTGTGGCCGCAACGAACGCACCTAGCCTGCGTACGCCCGTTTCCTTCAAAGCGATGCCGTGCGCCTGCAGCCGACCCTCTTCGCAGTGGATACGGACGTCCTCGGAGGTGGCCTTGCCAACCACCACGCCGTTGATCCAGACATTCTCGCCCGGATGGACGCCGCCGAGACGGCGCCATCCCTCCTCCTCTTCGTCAGGAGTGCGGGTCGGCACCATGAGCGGTATCCCCAGGGCGTCCGCGAGCTGGAGCGCCTGCCGCAGGGCATCGTTCCAGGGCAGCACCATCAGGGCATCGACCTGCACCAGCGGCACCAGGATATCCGCGCAGCGACTGCTCACGATACTTCCAAAGCGCAGAGCGCTGCCCTCATCCTTGGCGCTGTTCACCAGGACGAGCAGTTCCACCTCCGGCGCCAGGCGCCTTAGCGTCACCGAGGGCACGTGATGCTCGCGGATGTCGATGCGACCCTGCAGACCGGCATCCACGACCGCCGCCACGCCGGTGTAGCCGCTCATCACGGCACGGACATCATATTCAGATTCCAACAACTCGAGCACGCGGAGGGCCAGACCGGTGTCCACCGCCTCCGGTCCGTGCACGACGACCGCACATCTCATCATCCCTTCCCCGAGCGCAGCCGGAAGCTGCCTTTTGGCACATGCATGGCAAAATCGGCGCCGTTCCCGGGCGTTCCGACCTCAACGATGCGGATGCCAGTGATGGAGAGGATCTCGCGCACCAGGAACAGTCCCAGGCCCGTGTTCTTGCCGAAGCCCCTTTCGAAGATCAATGCCTTCTGGTCCGGGGAGATACCTACCCCGTCATCGCGGTAGTGGAGCAGGAGCTCTTCTCCGTCCATCACATAGGAAAGGCTCGCCTGCCGCGCTCCCCCACCGTGGCGAATGGTGTTGTCGATCAGGTTATGGAAGACCTTGTTGAGCATCTGGTCCGAGAAGATCTCCAACCCCTCGGTGCCGGAGGTGAAGGTGAGGCCGCTATCGCGGAAGGACGCCGCCGCCCTCCAGAAGTCCTCATCGATCTGCTGCCAGGTCGGCCCGTGCACGCCCAGGTCCTGGTAGTCGCGCGTGAATTCGATGAGCCTCTGGATCGTAGCGGTGATGCTCTCTATCTTGCCCAGGTAGCGCATCATCTTCTCCGGTGGTAACCCTTTCGTTTCCATGAGGTGCACGTATCCAAGCACCGCCGTGACCTGATTGATGATGTCGTGCCTTGTCATGCTGGAGAGGAGGTTCAGCTTATTGTTCGCGAGGCGGATCGCCTCTTCGTCACGGGCGCGCATCTCCACCTCCTGGCGCAACTTGGCATTGACCTCCTCGACCTGCATGGTGCGTTCCTCAACGAGCTTGGATAGCCGGGTGCGGTGACCGATCAGTTCCCGCTCCTGTTCCAGGCGGGTGAGGATGCCCCCCGCGCTCTTGGAGAGTGCCAGATAGACGTCCAACCGCTGCCGGGGCATCTGCTCCGGGATATCGTGGCCGATGACCATGACCACGGTACGCTCCTCCACCTGCATCGGCAGCAGCGCGATGGAGGAGACCCGGTCCGGCGTCGGCCCTATGGTGGACGCGAATCCGCTCTCCATTACCACTCTGGCCTCCCGGAGGATGAGCTCCTCATGCGGACAGGAACGGCAGGCAAGAGAACGGTTGTCGATCTCGCGCAGGACCAGAATGTCATCGCGGTGTTCGACGAAGGCGATCAGGTCCGCGTCGAAGAGACGCGCGATCATCATTCCCAGCTTCTCCTGGTTGTCACCCTCCAGCCGCATATCGGAAATGTACTGCGCCGCCCGCACGAAATTCTCTTCGGGACGCCCGAGGTCCCGGAACGAAGAGTAGATCGTCCGCCCCGGCCACGGACGCAGATGTAATGAATCGATGAAGAGGTCCTCGAATCCCGGGGCGGCGGCCAGGTTGTGCATCTCGGTGCTTGCGCCCCAGGCCTCCAGGCGCGCCCTCTTCTTGTCGTCGAGGGCACACAGTTCGGCGCCCAATAGCGCCGCGTTCTCGATCTGCTCGAAGCGGCTGACCGGCAAGGGGGGCAGCAGACCTATGTAGACCGCATTGGGAATGTCGAGATACCGACCCAAGGTCCCGGCCACGTACACCTTGACGATCCTATCCGCCCCGATCCCCGCCTTCTGCAGCAGGTACATGATCGATGCGGCCACGGCGGCCTTGGCCCTTTGTAGCACGTCGATATCCGCCTTGGTGAGATGCAACCCCCAGTTCGGATCGATGATGGCCGTCTCCCCTTGGATACGACCGACCTCATCGACCATGCCGCGCCCCACGAACAGGGCCAAGGTATCCACCAGCCCCGAGCCGCACAGCCCCGAGGGAGGACCGCCCCCGATGATGCCCAGGTCGACCTTTCCGTCGCCCAGCGCCTGCACGCGGAAGACCGCGCCAGGATAGGCCGCCATGCCGCAACCAATGCCCCACCCTTCAAAGGCCGGGCCGCCGGCGACGGATACGGCCATCATCTTCTCGCCGGTCCATAGGGCGATCTCGGTATTGGCGCCGAAATCCACCAGGAGCGACGTTTCTCCGCCATCAAGATCGCAGGCCAGCATCCCTGCAAGGAGGTCAGAACCGATGAAGCCGCCCAGCGGGGGGATCACTTCCGCTTCGACATCTCCGAGTCCGATGTCCCTTCCGAAATCGGGGAGAAGGATCGTATCTCGCGGCGCCCGCTTTGACCAGGAGGCGGGGTCGAGGATGAGGGCGTGGCCCGTTCCCCGCAACAGGGACTGCATGGCACTGTTGCCCACCACAATGATCTTTCTTACAGCATTCAGGTCCACACCAGCCACGACGTGCAAGAAGGATAGGCCTTCTGCGATCGCCTGTCGCAGCTGGTATGATTCCTCTTCGCCTTCCCCTAGCGAGGCCGCGTCGAGGCGTGAGATCACGTCGCTCCCCGGCAGAGGGTTAGGCCCACTGGCACCGGCCAGACGAGCGTGCGAGCCGAGGTCCGTAAGGCTCAGGCGCAGCCTGGAGGTGCCGATGTCGATGCAGAGGGCGGAGGTGTAGCTGCGCCCCAACGCGGTCTTGCGGGTCAGGTCCAACCGGTCCTCTTCCCGCGGTAGCAGCTTCCATCCCACGGTCTCCCGTCCGCTAATGAGCTCCAGCTCCACGTCGCCCAGTATGCGCGCCTGGCAGGCAAGTCTGCGTCCCTTGTCCAATTCGGCCTTGGGGATCTGCAGCATCTCCGGCAGGCTCGGCGGCGACATGTGACCTTGAACAACTCTCACCTGGCAAATGCCGCACGAGCCGTTGCCGTTGCAGCCGGAACGCACCTCCAGCGGTGTGCCCCGTAATGCTTCGAGAATGAAGCAGCCAGCCTCGATCGACACCTGTACCTGGATCTCGCCCTGGCGGGCCCGGACATTCACCATCAATTCACTTCCAATCCTTGGCCGCGCGGACCATCGCCATGATATTGGCCGACGGCGTCATTGGAGGCACCTCGCAGGCCGAGGACAGAATGAGACCTCCCCGCTGACTGTACTCCTCCAACAAACGATCGCAGTCTGCCTTGATCAGAGACGGTTCTTCCTGCAGGAGGCTCAGGCAGTTTATGTTGCCCACCACGCACACCTTGGGCATGTGCTCCTGCACCTCATACGATGGGATGCTTTGGTCGATGGACAGTATCTGCACGCCGATCTCTCGCATGTGTTCCATGATGGGGGCGATCGGACCGGCTATGTGCAGCCATTTCAAGGGGGCGCCCGCCCGACCCAGAGAACTGAAGATGGTGGCCAGCAGATTCTGCTCATAGCGGATGAAGGTGGCCTTGGGGAACACCGTGGGCGAGGCGGCCGGATCGAATACCAACACCACGTGGGCACCTGCTTCGACCTGCGCCGCGCCGTACGCCTGGACGATGGCGGTGGCTTGGTGCAGAAGCGCCTCGAAGGCCTCCGGTTCGTCATGGGATAGGAAGAGGACATTCTCCGGGCCCATCAACTGCGCGGCCAATGTCATCGGGCCGAGCACACACCCCACCACAGGACAGGTGTCCTTCACGGCCGCTCGCATCGTCTTGATGGCGGTTAGGATCTCCGGCATGCGCCCATCCCGTTCCGGCGTCGGCACCCCCAGTCCCTCCACTCCCGCGGCCGAATGGATTGCATACTCCCCCACGGTGGGATAGTCATGATCATGATAGATCAACTCCGAGCCAGTGGCCTCCGTTTCCACGCCGACATCGCTGATGGCGAACAGCATGTCCGTTCCGAAGCGCTCTCGTGCTTTCAACTGGCAGCGCGCCATTACCTTGCCTTCCCGCACATAGCGACCAAGATCGACGCCGAGCTGTTGCGCAGCAAATCCGAACAACTGCGGTGCCACCGCAGGGCGGTCCGGCCTTTCCAACGCCGCCGTGGATAGAATACGCTGCAGGGAGTTCATTGGCCCAGCCTCTGATTCAGGAAGTGGACACCTTCAAAAGCGTCCCGAGCCACGTGGTCAACATCGAGTCTTTCTTCGCTGGAAAGTGCCAGGGCGGCTCCCCCGGCCAGCAGGAGACATTGCACGCCTCTCCCCGCTAGCATCGGCCGCAGCTGCCGCACAGGCAACAAGGTCGTGGTCACCAGGCCGCTAACGCCAATGGCCATGGCCTTCTCTCGCTCGGCCGCCTCCACTAGCCGCTCCGGCGGCACATCTTTGCCACAGTCGATCACGCGGTAGCCAGAGGAGACGAGGATGCTCTTGACGATGTTCTTGCCCAGGTCGTGCACGTCCCCCTTGGGAGTGCCCAATACCACCACGCCCTTGTGGGCCGTGTGATCGCCCCGGGGGAATAGGACCCGCAGCACCTCGGTGGCCGCCCGTCCTGCCAGCATTATCTCCAGCAGGTTGAATTCCTCAAGTGTGCACTTGGAGTCCAGCTGCTTCATGGCCTCCTCGATGCCGCTCGTGACGATCCTTTCCCTATCCACTCCAGCATCGAGCAGACGATGTGCCTCGGCGGCGGCCTTCATTTGGTCGCCCTCCAACAGCAGGCCGATAAGGACGTGCAAGCTCTGTGTCATCGCATCCTACCGGATATCACGATGATGCCACCATGCGAAATATCTTTCCCTGCTGGCCGAAAGTGATCCAGGAAGACGATCGGCAGCAGGGAGACTAGATGGAGGATCGGGCCCGGTCCTGCTGGGCCGGCCCAAGAAGAGCAAACCCCCGTGCGGCACGAAGATGCAGTGCCACCAATGTCTTTCCCCCCGTTCCAAGGAATACATGGGTGGGCCCGTGACCGGTCCGTATCAGGGATCATTCTATGGAGATTCGAACTGCTGACGCACCTTCGATTTCGTCTCCTCGTGCTTCGCTGTGGTGGCTACCAGCAGTTCGTCGAAGACGTCGGGCATCTTCCGGTCGAGGACCATCAGTCCCTGCTCGGTGATGCCTCCCGGAGTTGCCACCAGCTCTCTCATTTGATCGGGAAGCACCCCGCCGTCCCGCAACAAGGAGGCGCTCGCCAGGAGCGTCTCCGTGACCATGAGATAGGCATCCGCCGGACTCAGGTCCGAGTGCCTGCAACCCGCATCCGCGAAATGCTGCGCCAACGCCGCCCAGAGGGCCGGAGCGCAGCTCGTCAGGTCCGCCGCCACCTCGAACTGGTCCTGCTGCACCGGGCACACCATGCCCAGGTGGGCCAACAACCCTTCCAGGCGGGAGCGTGCGTCACTGCCGACCTTCTGCTCGTGGCATAGAAGAGATACCCCGCGCCCGGAGCGCATGGCGATGGAGGGCACCAGCTTGCTCACGGCGCCGCTGAAAACGGAGGCCACGTTCTCCAGACGGACGCCTCCGTTGGTGATGACCAGGTGCTGTTCTTCGCTCATGCAGGGCGTGATCTCGCGCAGCACCGGAAGCACCTGCGGCGTACGCACGCACAGGAAGACGATGTCGCCCCAGGCCGCTGCCCGCGCATTGTCCGCGCAGGAAACCCCTGGGTACTTGGAAAGGAGGGAGGCGGTCTTCTCCGGGGTGCGATTGGCCACGATCAGGTGCTCCGGACGAAGCGCCTTCTGCTCCAGCAATGCCTCGGCCAAAGTGCTGCCGATGTTGCCATACCCGATGATGCTGACCTTCATGCTAATGACCGTGGCGGGGGAATACGCCGGCGGGGAAAACACTTTCGTGCCCCCGCGGAGCCGGTATCAATTGTCCGCCTGCAGGAGCACGATGTTCTCGTGGCCGACCACCACCTTATCGTTGCCGACCTTGCCGTGATGCTTCACCTTCTCGGCACGGCACTCTTCCAGCAACTCCGCCAATGCGGCCGACGAGAAGTTGACCACCCCTTTGGCGAAGCTGTTGATGCGGACTATGTCCCCCTCTTTGAACTTCCCTTCCACGTCTTTGACGCCACAGGGTAGGAGGCTGCGGCCCTTCTTCAGCGCTTCCTCGGCGCCGGCGTCAATGACTATCTTCCCCTTCGGTGCGGCGAACAGTATCCAGCGCTCGCGGTTGTCGTAGAGGTAGCGGGCAGTGAAGAGCGTGCCTATCTCCGCTCCACGCGCCGCCTTGAGGATGACGTCCTCGGTGCGGCCGTTGGCGATGATCATATTGCAGCCCGACTCCATGGAGATCCTGGCGGCGGTGATCTTGGTGCGCATGCCACCCACGGAGCGGTCGTTCTTGTTGCCGCCAGCGATCCTCTCGATATCCTTGGTGATCTCGTCCACGGTGGGAATGAGGACCGCGTCCTTGTCGACGCTCGGATTGCGGTCGTAGAGGCCGTCCACGTCGGTGAGAAGGATGAGCAGGTCTGCGTCAGCCTTGCTGGCCACCAGCGCCGACAACTTGTCATTGTCGCCAAAGATGTCCTCGATCTCATCGGTCGAGATCACGTCATTCTCGTTGACGATCGGAACGACTCCGAGCCGGAACATCTCTTCCATCGCCTTGCGCAAATTGAGATAGCGGATGCGGTCCGAGAACGCACCATAGGTGAGCAGTACCTGCCCAACGATCAAACCTTCCTTGGAGAAGGCAGCCCTCCATTCCATCATCAGGATGGCCTGACCCACGGCGGCGCACGCCTGCTTGACGGAGACTTCGCGCGGCCTCTCCTTGAGGCCGAGCTCGTACATCCCAGAGCCGATGGCACCGGAAGAGACGACGATGATCTCCAGGCCCGCCTCGCGCAGGGAGGTTACCTGCCGGGCCACCCCTTGTAAGTAGTCCGTATCGACCGTGCCGTCCTCGCGGCAGATGGTGTTGGTGCCGATCTTGACCACGACGCGCTTGGGGGAAATGTCTCTCATAGCATCTTCCTGTGCGTGTATCGCTTGGCATTCTTGCCTGCGTAATCGGCGACCACGTGGCCGTGGCCGACGAGCTTCCATTTGTAGATGATCAAGCCTTCCAATCCGACCGGCCCGCGCGCATGCGTCTTGTTGGTGGAGATGCCCACCTCAGCACCCAGACCGTATCGATAGCCGTCAGCGAAGCGCGTGGAACAGTTCCACATCACCGAGCTGCTGTCCACATTGTCCATGAAGAACTGCGCCGCCACGGTGTCCTTGGTGATGATCGCGTCGGTGTGATGCGACCCGTGCAGATTGATGAACCTCACCGCTTCCGGGAGCGAGTCTATGACCATGATCGAGAGTATGAGGTCGTTGTATTCCGCATCCCAGTCAGCCGCGCAGGCCTCCTGCATGGGCACTATCTCCCGGGTACGGACATCGCCGCGCAGTTGCACCTTGGCGTCAGCGTAATGCTTCGCCATGCGGGGCAGGAATTCCTTGGCGATGGCCGAGTGTACTAGCAACGTTTCCATGGCGTTGCAGACGGCGGGATACTGCACCTTGGCGTCGAAACAGACCTTGATGGCCATGTCCAGATCGGCCCCCTTGTCCACGAAGGTGTGGCAGATGCCGGCCGCATGACCGAGCACTGGTATGCGCGTGGAGGATTGGATCGACCGCACCAGTTCGTTCGAACCGCGCGGTATGATGAGATCGACGTACCGGTCCTGGGCCAGGAGCGCGTGCACCTCTTCCCGGGTGGAGAGGAGCTGGACCGCGCCCTCGAACGCCGCATCGACCTGGATGATGGCCTCACTGATGCAGCGGGCTAGAGCCTCATTCGTAGATCTAGCTTCGGAACCGCCCTTGAGCAGCACGGCATTTCCAGACTTCAGGCAGAGAGAGGATATCTGCACCAGCGCTTCGGGGCGCGCTTCGAAGATGACGCCCATGACGCCGATCGGGCAGGTGACCTTCTCCAGAATGAGGCCTTCGTCGAGCTCGCTGCGGGCCAGGACCTTGTTGAGAGGATCTTCCTGACCCATGAGGGAATGCAGCATGCGTACTGACTCTTCGACCTTCTCCTCGTCAAAGCGCAGACGCTTGATCAGCACCTTGGAAAGGCCTTCGGCCTCGGAACGACGCACGTCCTCAAGATTGGCATCGAGCAGATGCTTGCGTTGAGCCGCTATCGCCTTGGCGATGGCCTCCAGCGCCTCATTCCTCTTCGTGGCCGGCATGGCCTGCAGCCGGTAGGATGCGTCCTTGGCCCGGCGCGCTAGTTCCTCCACTGAGTCCATATCGCCTTTGGCATGTCAGGGAAAGGCATAATCCTTTCGCAGGCGGGAAGCCCAAGGAATATCTTGTCCTAGACGACACATGCAATCATGATGTCTTTGGAGAAATAGCGGGGTTGACCGAACCTCTTGGGCCGTTCCGCCTTCCATATTCGCATCCAGCTCGGTAGTCTGCCCCTTCGATGCCGTGGGCCATTCGATCACAGAGGTGCTCCGATAGACGACGTTGTGGTGCTCGCGAGATGAGGAGAAAGAAATTGCGTGACCGCCGGCCGGTCACTTGTGTCCGCTCCCCCCAAGTATCGTGACCGCCGCTAACCTGATACTAGCGGGCGAGACCCCGCATCAAGGCGATTAGAATGGAAAATGAGATCAGTTTGGAAAAGGGGAATCTGCCGGGAATGGGCTGGAGGAAGGCCTTCAGCATCATGACGGGGGTCATTTGGCTATCCTACTGCATGATCTGGCTCTTCTTCTACGCGGACGGCTACGGGCTGCTGCAGAACCTGGGCATCTTCCTGCTCACCGGCATCATCACGATCGCAGCCAATGCGGGCATCTGGGCCAGCTTCGGGTTGCGTTTCGCTCCGGAAGAGTTGCGCAGGGTGGCCGGCTGGAGGATCATCGCATCGGTGCTGACGGCCTTCGGCGCCGGCATCTTCGCGGTGGCGTGGCTGCTCTTCTACGGGCAGGACTTCAACGGCTACCAGAATCTGGCGGTGCTCGCGGTGGACCTCATCGTCTTCGCCGGACTGCAGGCGGCCATCTGGGTGGGCATCAAGAAGTATGCCAAGGATGACTGGAGCGACTGGGAACAGGCCTGCCACTAAACACCTTCCTCCTTTCCTTTTTGCATT
Organism: uncultured Methanomassiliicoccaceae archaeon; assembly: GCA_964500045.1. GTDB lineage: Archaea > Thermoplasmatota > Thermoplasmata > Methanomassiliicoccales > UBA472 > CAZCNG01. The sequence goes on along the minus strand of CAZCNG010000003.1, from coordinate 22,005 downwards.
CCTGCGTCAGTTTGAAATCGACGATGGGCGTTCCTCAACGGATCGTATGGCGCACCGATTCTTCATCACCGATGTTTTCGCTGACCATAAGTATCGGGGAAACCAGCTGGCAACTTTCCTGGATTGTGACGACCTACCGGATGATGAGATGCAGCGCATGGCCCGGGAGATCAACTTCTCGGAGAGCACCTTCGTCATGAAACCCAAGGGAGATGCGCCTCTGCGGGTCCGCATCTTCACGCCGCAGGAGGAGGTGGATTTCGCCGGCCATCCGACCTTGGGAACAGCCTTCGTCATCGACCGCCACGTCCGCCCCGGAGGCGGAGGCAAGGTAACTCTGCACTTGAACATTGGACCGATCCCCGTTGACCTAAACGATGCAGATGGCATCCTGTGGATGCGCCAGCGCGAACCGGAGTTCGGGGAGGAGATCGACAGGAGCCTCGTGTCCTCCCTGCTCGGATTGAAGTCGGAAGATATGGATGACAGATTCCCCTGTGAGGAAGTATCCACCGGGCTGAAGCACATCATCGTGCCGCTGAAGAGCAGGGAGGCCTTGGCCCGCATGACCTTGTCACGGGATTGGGCTGGACTGCTGCAGGGACGTAGCTATGCCAAGGTGGTGCTGGCCTTCTGTCGCGGCGGACAGGAGGAGGGACAGGGATTGAGCGCACGGGTATTCCCCATGGGCGTCGGGATCGCCGAAGACCCGGCCACGGGTAGCGGCAACGGCTGCCTCGCCGCCTACCTGGTGAAGCACCGTTATCTGGGCTCGGAAAAGGTCGAGGTCCAGGTCGGACAGGGTTACGAGATGGGACGGCCTTCACGCCTCTTCCTGCGCTCATCACCGCAGGGCGACGGCATCGGGGTCGAGGTCGGGGGCAAGGTCCATCAGGTCGCAGAGGGATGGTGGGGCTGATGAGTCGTCCCACAACGGAGGGTCTGCCCCATGGGAAATGAGAACCTTCATTTCGAGCGCAGCCTGCATGGTGAGTCCTGGGGCAATGCACACGGCGGCTACTTCTCAGATGTGGAGGTGGCCCGCCCCTATCTGGAGGCCGTCGGGCGCAAGGCCGAGGAGGGCAAGGCAGGTACCTTGGTGGACCTGGGCGGAGGCACGGGATTCGTGCTCAACGCCCTGTGCCACAACCTCGGCCCCGGCCGCCGCTACGTCAATGTGGACACCTCCGAGCCGCAGCTGCGCGAGGCATGCCAATGCGGGCTGGTCGGCCTGTGCGCCTCGGCGCTCGAGATCTCGAGACAGGACATCGCCCCGGAGGATGGCATGCTGGTCATGCACCGCTCCCTGATGCATTATTTTGGCCGGGAAGGGCAGCTCCCATTCCTGAGGCATATGCGCTCCCTCCTCACCGAGGGTGAATTCATGGTGCAGCAGACCGCCTGCTTTGAACGACTGGAGGTTCGCGATTGCTTCAACTACATGTACGACCGCATGGGCACCGGGAAGTGGTATCCAGGCGTGGAGGAGCTGCGCGACATGCTCGGATCCGCGGGGTTCGAGGTACTGGAGATCCGGGACGCTCCGCCGCTCGATCTGCGCTGGCAGGACCTCGCCGACCGCTATCGGCTCGACCAGGCTTGCGCCGATGATTGCTGCCGCGAACTGAAACGCCAGGGACTGGACGCGGACGGCACCGCCATCATTCATAGGGATGGTTTCCGCAGCACGCTACCCTACAAGATCTTCGTCAGCCGCGTCTGAGCAGCACCTCATCTGTGCTTGAGCGGCGCAAGCTCAATGGCGATGAAGCACACGCCCTGGCTGCGGTCACCTGGGACTATGGCGGCCGATGTCAGTTGGATCGGAAGGAACGTACCGTCCTTCCTCCGCCATTTGGTCGCCGTCGTGCCGATGCCGACCCGGTCCAGCTCCCCATATTTCTCCCGGCCCACGCGCTGGTACTCCTCATCGGATTCGTAGAGCATACGCGTGCTCTGTCCGACCAGTTCCGCAGCGCTGTAGCCGGTCATCTCCTCGGTGCGGCGGTTGACCTCGAGGTAGGTACGGTCCTTGACGAAACCCATGCCGACCGGGGCGGCTTTGAACAGGCTGTCCAGCTTCATTTGGCGCTCACGCATTGCGGCGTCCGTCTGCCTCATTTCAGAGATGTCCATGAAGACGCCGACACTGCCCTGGAAACTACCATCAGGCCCCATGATCGGCACGGCGGATACCATGCAGTGCACCGAGGAGCCGTCCGCCAGGTAGAAGCAGTGCTCGTACCGGGCCTTGACCCCGGCCATGCGTTGCTGCATTCGCTCCTCGTGCTCCTCGTCCTGTCCCGGGAGCAGGAACTCGGTGACGGAACGGCCGACCATGTCCTCCGGGCGCAGATGCAACATATCCGCCATGCGTTGGTTGACGTAGGTGGTGATACTGTCCCCGTCCATTATCCAGATCCCTTCAAAGGAGTTCTCCACCAGAGAACGGTACCTTGCTTCGCTGTCAAGCAATGCCTCCTCGGCGCGCTGCTGTTCTGAAACATCCTCGTAGATAGCGACGATCTCGCCGCTGATAAGGCGGAAGACCGTGTTCTGGTACCAGCTAAAGTAATGATCGTCGATGTATACCTTAGCCGGGTAGAAGGCCGCCTTCCCCGTTATCCATACTTCACGGAACATGGGGATCAGGCCGTACTCGTCGATGCGGGGGCGGAGCTCAAAGAGGCTCTTACCCACCACTTCCTCCCTGCGCTTGCCTTCGATCTGCAGCGCCTTGCGATTGAAGTCCTTGACGATATAGTCGCTGCCATGATTGCCATCGTTGCGCACGGAATAGATGGCAACTCCACTGCCCATGCTCTCGAAAAGGTCCTTGAATCGTTGTTCGCTCTCGATCAGCGCGGACTCGGACCGGCGGGAATGGACCGCCTGGCGGATCTTATGTGCCAGCTCGGCGAACTGCGCGACGGGCTGACCTCCCTTCTGTAGATAGAAGTCCGCCCCGGAGTTCAGGGCTTCGATGACGACCTCCTCGCGCCCCTTGCCCGTGAAGAGGATGAAGGGTATGTTGTTGCCCTCCTGGCGCAACTTCTTCAGGAGCTGCAATCCATCCATCAGCGGCATCTGGTAATCGCTGACGACCGCATCATAGTCATCGCGTTTGAGCTGCTCCAGGCCCTCGAGCGCAGACCCTGCCACGGAGACATGCATCTGCCCGCTCAACTCAAGGAAATCCCGGGTGACCTCGGCGAGGTCCAATTCATCGTCAATGAGGATTACGCGCATCATCCTGAATACGCCGCCCAATCGCCTAGTTTGGACTTAAAGGGTGTCATCCGAAGCGCCGTTGTCGATAAAGAAAAGGGGACCCGGGGGGTCGGCTACGGAACGACCGCCCCTGCCCACGAATGATCCGGGCCAGGACCGGCCGATCAGAGCTCCATCATGTCCGTGTACACCAAGCGGCGTCCCTCCACCCACGGGGTGCTTGTCTGGATGGTCGACTCCGGACCGGTGCTCAGGCGGTCGCGGGTGATGATCTCGTACTCCCGCACCACGACACGACGCCGGGGCGGCGGCGCAGGCTTCTCGCCTTCCTTGGGCACCTTCGGCAGAGGCAGCGTGACCGTCCCGCTCATCAAGGCCCCCGGTACGATGCCAAGGACCTCGCTGACTTTCGCATCCGGGTCAGGTACCCAGCCCAGGTCGGTGCCGATGCTCGGTTCGAACTTCTCGACCGACAGCTCCAACTTGCTGTGGCCCTGGTCCGGGGCCGTTCCTTCGGCGAAGCGCCGCGAGTGGTAGGATTCGCCGGACACGGTCACCGTGACCAGACCCGGGGCGTGCACGACGCTCATGGTACGGTCAGGCTGTGGCTGGGCAAAATCGGCCAACATCACGGACGATATCTCCACCCCCGGCACGGATTGCGGCTGGTAGCGGACCAGCGCGAGGCGGATGAAGGGCGTGTAGGAAGCGCCCGTTTCGATCTCTATGTCGGCGTACCACAACCCCCTTTCCTGGTCGTAGCCTGGTTCGAACGCGGCCACGTCGACGGTGACATCGTCCATTTCGGACAATTTCAATCCCGATGCGCTCTCCGGGAGCCGGTTCTTGAAATCGACCAGGGTGAGGTTCGAGGGGGTGGCATGAGTACCCCACAGGGGGTCCTGCCCGACCATGGTCACGTAGGGCTTGATGCGGTCCAGCGCCTCCCCGTCCGCCGGCAGGGAACCAGGATAGAGCACCACGCCCAGCTTCTCGCCGTCGCCGGAGGAGAACCAAGGCCGCTGCAGGTAGATGCGCAGCGCCTTGCCGGTCCTCTTGCTCACGCCGCCCACGGGGGTGTGCACCGAGGGCGACCATTTGTAGATCGGCAGGGCATATACTATGCGCGGTACTGCGGGACGCGCCGAGCTGGGAATGTCCAGCTCCACGTCCTGGCTGACCCGGGTGAAATCGGACTTCGGGTCTTCGCGCACCAGCTTGGAGAGGTACTCTTTGAAGCGCGTCGTGGCCACGGCCCGGTAGCGCACATGGCGGTAGATGGTATCGCCGAAATGATGCCGGCGACTATAATCCATCATGAAACTGTAGGTCTGGTCCTTCGGTTCCAGATCATGATCGAAGGCCATCACATACCCGCCGCGACGGTCCTTGACCGGATCGTTCTTCAGATCACTGGGATCATCATGTCTTTCCTCCCACTGGGCCATCATTTCCAGTTTTCCAGAGCTGGGGCCATGCACGGTGACCGCCCCATTGAGGTCGGCGTAGGTATGGCCGCGGTCGCGGCGGGGGAAGAGCGCTGCGATGTCTGGCCTGCCGAGAGGCTGCTGCACCGCATGCACCAGCTCCACCCAACGGAAGGGAGTCAGCAGCCAGTTCTTACCCTTCAGCGCATTGTCACGCAGGTGTTGGAACTGGTCCTCATCCAGCTTTCCTCCCAACTCCTTGAAGATCTCCACCCAGTTCCACAGGCCCATCTGCTCCAGTCTTTCCTTTGACAGATAGCTGGACAATTTGAAGCGAACGCGCTCGGCCTTCTGCAGGTAGACCGTCAGAACGCGGCCACTGTCGTCCCAGGACGGGTCCTTGTCGCCCTCCTCCAAACGGATGCGGAAAGGCAGCAGTTCCGGCCAGTGCTCCGGCTTGCCGAAGTCCTTCCATTCGCCCTGCGACGATAATTTCCAGTGCACCTGATAGGGGCTTCCCCCCGGATTGGCCGAGCCAGTGGGCAGCCCCTGCAGGGCAGCCCCCAGAACGAATGGGTCGGGAAGATAGGGCACGCGACACTCATCGCTCTTGCATAGCGGGTCGCCGGACTTGGCCTCTTGGAAGTGGGCGACGTCCCGTTCGCAGAGCATCTTGTAGATGCCCGCGTCCACCCTCATTCCCGTCGCTTCGTCGAACATGCCGGCCTGTTCCGCCTCCAATTGCCCGATGCGTGGCGGCGCCACATGACGCTCCGCCGTTTCCTTGCTATCATGGTCGTCTTTCTTGACGTCGTCGTTATAGGATCGGATCACCAGACGGCCGATGTCCTCGGCCGGCCGTTCATCCAGGTCCAGCTCCTCCTTCAGGAGCAGGGGCGGCGGCGGTATGGGCTCGAAGCGCAGATATTTCAGCGCCATGGTGGCATGCGACGCATCGTTGTCATCCAATTGAGGACCATAGCCGCCCAGGTCCGCCATGCGTCCACGGAACGAATAGCGGTGCCCATATCTCAAACGGGGCAGGGTTCCCTTCACCGGCAGGAACTCGGTCTTCAGCTTGAGCTGGGTGGCGGGTATCTGTTCCACATCCGAGGCGTTGTCGTCCTTGTCGATCGGTCGGCCAGGACGAGGGACGCTGAGGCTCCAGCCCCTCCAGTTGAAGAGAGACTCGTGTACGAAGAGGTCCTTCTGCGCCTGCGGTATGTTCGGGTCCGGTGTGGAAGTGGCTCCGGTCTGCACCCAGGCCTCATCCACTACCTGCTCGGCGATGAGCTTCTCCCCCTCCTTCTCATCGATGTAGCGATAGGTGCCGCTCCTCCAGCACAAGGACTGGAAGCGACCCACGCTCTGGTCCAGGACGTCATAGCGAACGCCCCGGGCCACGTCCTCGGCGAAGAGCAGGGTCGGTTTCTGCTGCTTCAATTCGTCCTCATGAACCTTCGAGACGGTGAAGGCTTTGTGCAACTTGACCGCGCGGTCGGTGCGCGCCACCGAGAAGCCGGCGGAGCGGAGGAAGGGCACTCCGCCTTCCTTGGGGGTATCCAGCGACTTCTTGTCGTCCTGCGCCTTCATATCCTGGGCGAAGTTGAGCGCCTTGATGGCGGCGCCGTCCACATCGAACTGCAGCACGGGATACTCGGCCGGCTTCTCCATGCGCAGGAAGCCCCAATCATAATCTCCCTGCGATCTAGGCGAGGGCAGGAGGCGTCGCTGGTCATAGATGTAGGCGGTGCGCGGACAGTAGTCGCGCGCCTGGAACTGCGGCGATTCGAAGGCCAGGGAAAGCGGAGCCTGCGGATATGATTCAGGCACTTCATCCGGATCAAAGTACATCTCCACCAGCAGGCCCAGGCGCTTCATCAGCTCCGGGTAGTTGGCCAGGGAGGAGAGCATCTGGTGGAAGTCCACCATCTTTTCGAAGATGAGCTTGTCCTCCGGATACTTCGGAAGCGGCACTGGCTTGGCGACCTTCGGTTCATGGAAGGTGCTGGTCTGCATGAAGGCGGCCTCGATCTTCTTGCCCGCCGGCAGGACGTTCACCGAGAGGGCTTTGTCCCTGGCCTGATGCTGGTCCAGCAGCTTGCGCAACTCCTCGCGTTCGCCCCTTTTGAAGGTGAGCTTGCCGAAGGAGTTCTCCTGCCGCAGCGCTTCGAACTTGGGCAGTTCGTTCGCCGAGTTGACGGCCAGATTGAGGTAGTTGCCGGCGATGAATAGGCTGACCAATCCAACCGGATACGAGTGAATGATATTATTGGACAGGTCGTCGTAGACGAACGGCTCCAGGTAGGTGTCCTTGTGGAACATGCCTTCCCAGAGGGCGGCGTCCCATTGCTTCTCCACCTGCGCCTCGCGCTTCTTACCGCCGAAATCCACGATGAACTTCATCCCGTCCAGCTGCTTCGGCCAATTGAGGAACTCAGGGAAAACGCCCAGGGTGTCGCCCTGGTCGGTGCGCAATCGGATGCTGACGAACGCTGAGACCCGTGCCTTCTTCTTGCCGTCCTTCTCGACCACGCCCTGGGGCAGGGCGGTCCACATGACCTTGACCTCTTGCATAGGAATCTCAACCTCCGAACGCTTCGCCGTAGTCGACCCAATCCTTGATCTCCGGCACCACATCCCGGAAGGAGGGCGGTGGGGAGCTGGCGAACTCCCTTTCCATGGTGAGCGATACGCTCTTGCTGAAGAAGGCCACCTCGATCTCCACCGTCACCGAGGCTTCACCCCAGAGGCGCTTCGGCGAAGGCTGATAGTTGATCCCCATGTAGAACTCCATGGAGATGGTGATGATTCCCAGCACTTCCAGCGCGCCACCGGCCCGCAGATAGCCGGTGAGCTGCAGCGTGCTGTCGCCGCCGACCATCTCCATCTTGAAGTAGACGCCGGCCATGACGTAGATGCCCCCGCTGGCCACACCTAAGTTGATGGAGACGCAACCGCCGAACTCCAACGACCCTTCGATGAGCTCGACACCATCAGGCCCGAGGTTCATGGCGAAGAAGCCGCCGCCGCCAAAGATGCTCACCGTCAGGAGGAAGGGGTTGTGCCGCTCACAGAAAGCGAGACGCAGACGGATGGGGTCGCCGCCGAAGGGAAGGCACAGACTGGCGGAAAGATTGATGTTCTGGATGGAGAAGACGCCGAAGCCGATGCTGGGGATGGCGAGAGAGAAGGAGGCGGTGACCCCCTCCGCCGTCACGTCCAGCCCGGGCGGGTCGAATCCATTCAGCGGGATGATGTCCTTGAGCGCATTGAGGAAGGAGAGCGGCCCGGCAAAGGTGATGGCGTCCATCTCCACATCGAAGACCATCTTCTGGCCGGGGTGCGACTCGAAGCTCATCTTCTTGAAGGGGATCGCCAGGAAGGTGAACACCGGTGGCAGCAGGTGGATCTCGAAATCCTTCATGATGCCGACCACGTCCATGGTGGGTGGGGTGCTGCCCGCATCCTTGACTATGGTGACGGTGATGCTCATGCTGGCATCCGTCGAACCCCTCTTATTGACGAAGATGGCGGGATCGCTCGATCGAAGCTGCGGGATCCATACCATGGTCGTCTTGACCTGTTTCGGTATCCCTCCGGGAGAGGTGCCTATGTTCTCGACAACGTAGGAGGGCATGCATTCCAGCCCTGCGACCGCGATGATGCTACTGAGCGGTATGCCCAGCACCTTGGCCGACATGACCGCACCGAAGTAATCCATGGGATCGAAGGACCCTTGGCTCACCTTGTCCAGGGCGCCGGCGACAGCTCCCTGGCTGCGCGACAACCCGGTCACCGCCATGTCCGGCTTGGCCAGGCCGCCGGCCTTATCACCGGGGAACTCGAGTTTGAGGTTGGCACCATCGATCATCTTGGCGAAGACCTCGCCCTGATTGGTCGCACCTCCGAAACCTCCACTGAGGAAGGTGGGGTCGAAGGTGAGCCGGGCATCGGCCTTGCGGCCCAGGATGGCGGTCATACTCTGTACGTTGACGTCGAACTGCGTCAACGCAGGCAGATAAGCAGGCTTCGCTTTGCCCGTTGAAGGCGTCGACTCCGCCCCGAAGTACAGGAAGGAGGTTTCAAAGGTGGTATCGCCCGCCTTCGCTGAAGCGGCATAGGCGGTCTTCTGCCCGTGGAGGTCCGCGGTCCTCCTATCCGTCTCTTTCGGATACTGGTCGAAGAGATCATTCATCAAGGTGGCATTGTGGGCGATGTTGTTCATCACGAACACGAGGGGCATCTCGAATTCCTGACCACTGCCTTCGACGTCGGTCGAGCGCAGGCGGAACATGAACTCCTTGCCGTTGACGCGCGGGAAGAAAGCTTGAATACCCAGGCTACCGACGCCCGAATTCTCCGGCGAATCGATATCCGGGGTCACCTCGGTGACCACGTTCACCTTGCTGAAGGGGAAAGCGCGGCCCTGGTTGGCGCGATTCGTATCGTAGGCCTTGTCGTGTTCCAGAACGACGATGTACATCCTCTGGCGCAGATAGGCGATGAAGCTTCCCGCCCCTTGACTGGTGATCTGGCCCTTCTTGCGTTCGAAGCGCCTCTCGGTCACTTTGACCAGCGAGGCACGATGGCCGGTCGGAAACAGGAATCCCTTGTAGACCACCTTGACATAGTGGTCGCGGCCTTGGGTGGCGCGGTGCGTCCATTCCTCCACGGCGAGGTCGTTGGGCGGAGACCAGGTGCCCCTTGAGTCAAGCCATGCTCCCAGCGTCGACAGCATGAGGCGGTTGACCTGGACCGGCGGGGGCGCCTTGGAATGCGCCAGAGAGGCGTTGGCCGCCGCCACAGTGTCCGGCTTCTTGTCGGCCATGGCATTCCCCTTGGCCATGGTCTTATCCATTTTGACCGTGGCCACCAGCACCATGCCGCCCTTGTCGGAGACCAGGTTGGGTCCCTTGAAGGTCGACTCGGTGGGCATCGTCCCGTGTTCGCCCGTGTCTGAAGAGGATGCCAGCGCGGGATCGGAGCTCAACCGGACGATCTCATGCCTATCCCTCGGAGTTAGCGAGGTGCGGAACGGCATCATGACGTTGGGATTGATCGGATCGGAGGCGCGGTAGTCGGGAGAGTACACGGCCCTGACGATGCGTTCAGATGCATCCTCTTCGTCGATGACGAACCCGGCACCTTCATGGCGCTTCACGCCCAAACGGGTGTGCCACAGTTCCGTCCAGCCATCGTGCTCGACCGGCCTGGGGCTGTGCGCCCAACCGCCCAGGCGGCTCGGCGAGAGGATGAGACGATAGGGCACCTCGATGCCGGTCTCCTTCTCATCGGGAGCGCGAATGGCCGAAGGATTCATCGTATCCAGCACGGTCGGGTTGGCGGGCACCGCGTTCGGCACCACGCACAGATCGTACTGGCTCCAGTTGAGCAGCGATTCGATGTCGTAGGGGATGCTCATCACGGAGGCGGGAATGCGGAAGACCAGTCTGGTCGGACCGGCCAGCAGCGCCGGCACCGGCGGCGGGATAGGTTCGTCGGTGTCCCCCTGGCCCTTGTCCGGATCCTTGTCGTTCTGGACCGGCACCTTCTCATTGACCTTGAAATAGGCCCGTTCCGCGATGTTCTGTCCCTGGAAGGTCACGGCCATGAAGGCCGGGGCCGTCGGATTTCCTCTTACCAGCTTGGCCGGTGGAATGCTGCGGTCCAACTTGAAATTGTAGAATTGGAAATCTAATGCCACCAGGTCCTCCTTGCGCAGCAAGGTGGACGAATAGGTGACCTCTTTGTCCTGGCGTTTCTTGTCCTTGTCATCGTCCTTCTTGCGATCCTGATCGGTCCGCTTCAGGCGCCGCTGGCGCGAGTAATGCCATATGACCGGAGCGGCCACCAGAACGGCGACCAACGGGATGATCCAGAGGGGGAAGCTCCCTTCCGTGCGGATGGTCGCGCTGTATCGGTCCTCTTCGATGCTGGCCAGCCGGTCCGCCGCCGCGGAGCGGATGGCTGGGTCCTGCACGTTCGCCTTGCTGTTGGAGAAGGTGGTGCCGGAGATCTGCTTGAAATTGATGGCGACGATGGGACCGGAGTCCGAGGAGGCGTTCCTAGATGCAAGGGAGAAGGAGAAGTTGCCGGTGGCGGGGTTCGTCAGAGTGACGTTCCATGGAGCGGCGGGAGCATAGGTGGCGATGGCGAAGAGCGAGTGATCATAGTTGACGATGAAACTGCCGCCCGAGATGTTCACACCGCCGCGGGAGATGAGCACCGTTAGGAGGAATCCGTTTCCATTTGCTATGGTAATGCTGTTGGGCGAGACGGCGAAGAAGACGGTGGGGTCCACTGGCACCTCGACGTTTATGGCCGCAGCAAAATGCGCCTCGTCGACGCTGGCAGGCCTTAGTGCCGTCATGGAGTTGATGATGGGGTCCTGCACGTTGACCCGGCTGGTGATCAGAGTGGTGCCCAATACCTGTTTGAAATACAGGGCGACGATGGGCCCGGAGTCTGGCGAAACGCCTCCAGGCAAGAGAGAGAAGGAGAAGTTGCCGGTGGCCGGGTTGGCCAGAGTGACGTTCCATGGAGCGACGGGAGCATAGGTGGCGATGGCAAAGAGCGAGTGATCATAGTTGACGATGAAACTGCCGCCAGGGACGTTCACGCCACCGCTGGAGATGACCACAGAGATATTGAATCCCCCTCCCTGAGGCATGCTGATGCTGTTGGGCGAGACGGCGAAGAAGACGGTCGGGTCGGCAGCCTGAGCAGGCAACGGGAGCAAAGATAGCCCAAGGAACACCACCAATACTGCAGACAAAGCGCGCACTGAACGACGAGACATATGGAACCCCCAACAATGTTGGCAATAGGCTGTGGCCTTGCGGGATGATAATGGTTTGCGGAGCAGGGGCAAGGCAGGAGGGCGCTTGGTCCCATACATCCATGTCCATTGAAGCATCGAGAGGCAGTACTTGATGACCGCCCGCGCCGTCCAGTTGAAGAGGATCAACTGCTGATCATCAGCAGAATGATGAACAAACCAAGGGATAACCCGATGCTAGAAATGAAGCCGGCCTGGTTGAGTCGTGGGATCCTCTCAGGGCGCTTAAGGCGAGCGGCGTTGTGATAGATGAGGGCAGTGACCACCAAGGACAAGGCCAAGAAGACATAGACGCTGAGCATGTAGATGTCCAACAGCTTGATCTGGTTCGCTGGAGGCAAAGTGCTCATCTGGCTGAAGTAGAACATGACCGCAGTGATGATCATGCTGGTACCAAGACCGAGACGCAGGGCGATGGTTCCATCCTTGTTCTCGGTGAAGAGGAAAGCAAGCCCGCTGACGATGCAGAAGATCAACGGCGGCAGCAGGGATTGGATGACACCGGTGGAGGAGTCCCTCACCATGAGCACTCCGACGGAAAGGCGAGCGAACGCTCCCCCATCGGGGTATTGTTTGAATTCAGTACTGTTCTGGAAACCGCTCACCTTCCAGCCAGTGAGACTGAACATGCTGTCGACGCCGCTCTGCTCGGGCCACCAACTGTAGACCACCTGGTCAAGCGAGTAGTTCCCTTCTTCGATGATGACCTTGAGGGTCTCATCATCGAACGGGTAGGATTGGTAGTTTGGCGTGACGAAGAGGCTCAAGCGAGCGCGGTATTGCATGGTCCAGAACTCGCCGGTCTTGTTCTGATCGATCAGCTCGATGGCGCTCGAGTAGGCAGGCCAGCCGTTCATGACCTCGAAGTGGGGCCGATCTATGCTATGATTCGCCCATCCGAAGGTGATGTACATGTCCATGTTGTACGTGCCGGCAGCGAAGTTGAAATTGGAGACCGAGAGCGCGTAGATACCGACCTTCATCTCATTGGGGTAGATGACCTCAGGCGCCTGGAGGTTGGCCGCGGGAGCGGCCTTTTCGCCCTCTGCACTTCCGACCAAAGAGGTCATCGATGGGAGGAGGAGGGCAACCAACAACAATGCCCAAATGGTCGACGTACGCACGCCCCACCATGTCCTTGGGGCCAGATAATCTTTCTGGCCGAACGATGGGATGAATGAGGCAGAGGAATTCGGAGCGCGAGGACCCTAGTCAAGGTTTATCGTTGTCGATAACATAGTAGTGACGGTCACGAACATGAAGGAAGTGGAACTGGAAGATAATCGGAGGCGCATCGAGGAGATGAAGAGGGCACGTTTCGCTCTCCTATGCGGGCTCAAGACGGTGAGCGTGGCCCCGGGCGAGGCGGTGGTCCGTATGCCACCTGAGGAGAAACAGAATGCGCTGGACACGATACACGGCGGAGCCATCTTCACCCTGGCGGACCAGGCCTTCGCGCTCGCCGCCAACGCGGAAGGCGATATCCAGGTCGCCATCAATGCCAGCATCAACTATGTCAGGCCGGCCAAAGGAGAGCTGGAGGCCAGGGCCAAAAAGACGAGCGAGGGAAAGACCACCTCGCTGTACGAGGTCCGCGTCTTCGCCGGCGAAGAACTGGTGGCGGTCTTCCACGGTACCGGCTACAAGCTGAAGCAGCGCTCCACATAGCGCAGCAGGTCTTTATCATCTGTTGGCTCCCTACCATCGCTGGGTACGCACCATGGCCAAAGGCAAGACCGAGAGCGGAGCCGGCACAGGGAAGGACGACATCCTAAGGGATTGGCTCAAGGGCCTGGGACCGAGGTCCATGCCAGGGGTGATGAGTTTCTACGGAGTGCCCTTCGAGCAGGAGGTGGCCGGCGCCGATGCGGTGGCATTGGGACTGCCCTTCGACCTGGGTACCTCGAACCGTCCCGGCGCCAGGTTCGGCCCGCGCTCCATGAGGGAGGCCAGCGTCTACTATTCCACCGGCGAGATCACCAGACCAGACTTCTTCAGCAGACACAGGATCGTGGATGCGGGTGATGTGCGTTTCTATACCGGAGATCTCGAGCATGCCATGATGGTCATCGAGGCAGAGACGTGGCGCATCCTACAGCAAGGGCCGAAGATCATCGCTCTGGGAGGCGATCACACCGTAAGCTTACCCTTGTTGAGAGCCCATGCCCGGCGCCACGGGAATGGACTGGCGTTGATCCATTTCGATAGCCATACCGACACCTATGACCTGTACCCGAAATCATTCCATGGAAGCCCGTTCGCCGAGGCGGAGAACGAAGGCCTCATCGACCCGCTCAAGGTCGTGCACCTGGGCATCCGCACCGACATGGGGAAGCTGGAGAGCACCAAGGGCCACACCATGCTAGGAGCGGATTGGATGCTCGAGAACGGCATGAAGGAGACCATCAAGGAGATCCGCAAGGTGATTGGCAGGAAGAAGGCCTACCTGACCTTCGACATCGATTTTCTCGATCCGGCCTATGCGCCTGGAACCGGAACACCGGTGATCGGAGGCCCCTCCACCGCTCAGGCACGTCAGATACTACGTGGTCTATCTGGCCTCAACATAATCGGCGGCGATGTGGTCGAAGTGGCCCCGGTCTACGACGGTCCGGGGCAGATCACCAGCCTGGCCGGGGCGGCGCTGGCCTACTACATCCTCGAGCTGATGCTGGAGAAGTAGGTACCCCCGTCGAAAATGAGGGGTCGACAAGAGACGCGTCGGGCTTCGTGCGAGAAAGCGTTGATATCGTGGCAGATAGTATCCTGGACCGAGGCGTTCCCTTGATGAAGATCGGCTGGTTCACCACCGCTCGCGGCGCTGGCTCGTTCAACCTGCTCAACACCATGCTGCAGCGCCTGGACTCCGAGGACATCCGCGCCGAACTATCATTCATGTACATCAACCGCGAGGTCAAGGGCAACCAGAATCGGGCGCGCATGATCAAGATGGTCGAAGATAGAGGCGCTCGCGTAGAAATATTCCCTTCTGATTCGTTCCGCCCCGACCTGAAGGAAAGAGATACTGCCGCCTGGCGCGAGGCCTACGGCGCCGGCATGCGGGAACGCATCGCCAAGTATCCTATGGACATCGGCGTACTAGCTGGATACATGCTGATCCTGGACCCGGAGACCTGCCGCCGCCATACCATCATAAACTTGCATCCGGCACTGCCTGATTCATACAAAGGCACCTGGGAGGAGATCGTTGACCAGGTGGTAGACAACGGCGACGACCGCTACGGCGCCACGGTGCACCTATGCACCCCTGACCTGGATAGAGGAGATACCATCGCCTTCGATTCCTTTGATGTGAAGAGATTCAGATCTCCTGGCGCCAATAGGGAGGATCTCGCCAAGGTCATTCGCGCCGAGGGAGTGCGGCGCGAGGCGCTGCTGCTCATGGAGGCGATCAAAGCTATAGTCGATGGCGAGATCGTCATTCATGACGGCCATGTGATCGACGCCTCGGGCAAGCAGCTCGGAAAGAAGGCCGACCTGTCCAAGAGGATCGACCACCGGCTGTCTTGATCGTGGAGAGACGACCTTCCTGCTGCCGATTCCATTTTCGGGTCGAGGAGCACGATGGAAGCATTGATATCCCCGTCGCCAAATGAATACGACGGTGGAGGCAGTGCCTCCTTGGGGGAATCCGATTGAAAGCACTAGTCGTTTACGATACTCAGCACGGGAACACCGAGAAGATCGCCAGGGCCATCTTGACCGGACTCAAGGACTCTGGTCTGGACGCTGTCGCGAAGAAAGCGGAGGACGCCACCGAGGCGGAACTTAAAGCAGCGGATCTCTGGGTGTTCGGCTCACCGGTGCACATCGGCGGGGCGACCGGGACGGCCAAGAAGGCAGTGAAACGGGCGATAGCGGCGGGAGCCTCGGGCAAGAAGGTGGCAACCTTCGATACGCGTTTCGCCAACGCCGATGGACGCGGCGCGGCGGAGAAGATGGGCGAGACCCTGACGGAAGCTGGCGCCAAGGCAGTAACGACACCGCAGTGGTTCGTCGTGGTCAAGACCAAAGGCCCCTTGGCGGAGGGCGAGGAAGCGAAAGCAGTGGAGCTAGGGAAGAAGATCGCGGCATCGGTCAACGGTAAGTGATCATCTCCGGCCCCAGTCATTGCTGCATACTCGGCTCCGAGAACGCAAAGCGCATCAGGCCACCCAGGCCGCATAGGAAGCATACGCGATGGCACCCACCAGTATGCACATGATCATGGTGATCAGGGCTTTCTTGGCTCCATTGTTGCGGGTGGAGAGAGCGGCGGTGCCCATCAATGCGCCTACCGCCATGAATACCGTGACCAGCAGGTACGCCTCGGCATCTGCAGATTCCTTCGAGGAAAGGATGGAAAGCTCAAAGGACCTGTTGTAAGTGGACTCGGAGATGCCGAGCTCGTCGTCCATAAAGGCTAGCCAGGCTTCCGAGTAGTTGTAATCGTAGCGCGCCGCCCCACTCCCATTGGTCAGTATGTAGTCCATTTGGACCGAGAACATCTCCTGCCGAATGAGGACTGCCAGCGCGCTCTCGTTCTGGTATTCCAGGAACTTGGCCTGGCCGTTGAGATCGTTATCGTGCAGCAGCTCCTGCAGCGCCTGCAGGTATTGTGTCGTCGCCATGTTCAGCGTCTTCATGCTGTCGGTGGAGTAACCGCCAGCGCGGTTGTTGGCCGAGGCGGATAGATAGCCAGCAGCGCCGGAAGTGGTCGCGCAGATGGCCACCAGGATGGTCAAGAGGGCTGTGATCCGGTCGATGTGCTGGTCCTCGGGCATGGAAGGCACATGCACCAAAGTAATCATTATCGTTGCTATGGAAGAGAGCTTCGCACCGATCCCTAGGTCGCCGCGAAGGCCCCGTGAATATTAGGGCGCAAACAATTGCTTCGGACCTCGATGCCGTCGATTGACCCCTCCAAGAGGGATCTCCCCGCGCCCGCCACTTGACCATGAGGGACCGGTTCGACCTAGAGCCGGGAAAGATGGGATTGGAAACGGCGCAGCCGGCGACCAGGGAGACCGGTGGTGCAAGGGCGTAAGGCATTAAAATACCGAATTGGAGATATGATCGCCAATCACGTTCGTACCCAGGACGGACCATATCGGGTAATGTGGGGACCTCATGAAGGAACAGGGTGGAAGACTGAGCCGGGCGGCCCACAGGATACACTTCATGGATGGTGTCCTTCCCCTGAGCCGCGGCAAGTTGCGCGCAGAGATCCTGGCCGGCGTCATCCTGGCGGCGGTCTGTGTCCCGCAGGCCATCGGCTACACCGCCATCGCTGGCATGCCGGTGGTGAGCGGACTCTACACGATGCTCATACCCCTAGCCCTCTTCGCTCTCTTCGGGTCATCAAGGCATCTTATTGTCGGTGCGGATTCGGCCAGCGCCGCCATCATGGCCACCGGATTGGCCGCCGTCGCCATCGCCGGCACCGCCCAATACTTCGCTCTGGCGGCCGTGATAGCGCTCCTTACCGGCCTACTTCTGCTCCTGGCCCGTCTGATGAGGATGGGTTTCCTTGCCGATTTTCTCTCCAGGACCGTCATCTTGGGTCTTCTGACCGGCATCGGCATCGACATTGCCATCGCCCAGATACCGCCCATGTTGGGCGTCCAGGGTGGCGGCCACAGCCTACTGGACAAGATAGCGATCATAATCCAGCATCTACCCCAGATGAGCATCGCCACCTTCACCATCGCAGCGCTGGTGATCATCGGCATCTTCGCAATGCGGCGGCTCCCCGGGAAACACCTGGCCATGCTCGTGGCAGTGGTCGCGGCCATCTTCTTCAGCTGGATCCTAGATTTGGGCGCGCATGGGGTCCCCATCATCGGGCCGATGCAGGCGGGTCTTCCGCAGATATCTATGCCTCAGCTCCTGGATGTGGCGGTCATCTCGCAGCTGCTGCCCACGGTCCTGGCCCTCTTCGTGGTCATCATAGCGCAGAGCGCCTCCCTTTCCCGGGCCTATGCCAACAAGCACAAGGAGAGGGTCGACGAGAACGGTGATATCCTCGGCCTCTCCCTAGCTAATCTTGGTGCCAGCATCTCGGGCACATTCGTCGTGAATGGCGGAGCGTCCCAGACCGAGGTCGGTGACAGTGCTGGGGCCAGGAGCCAATTGTCCTCGCTCATCGTGGTCGGCATCGTAATACTGGTGCTTCTATTCCTGACCACACCGCTTTCATTCCTGCCGATCGCGGCGTTATCGGCCTTAGTCTTCCTGATCGGCCTGGGTATGATCAACCTCCAGGGATTGAAGCATATCTACCTGAAGAGCCTCCCCGAATTCGGGATCGCTGTATTCACCATACTGGCGATCGTATTCGTAGGCATCGGAGAGGCGGTGGTCCTGGCCATCATCCTTTCGCTCCTCTACCATGTCCGTCAGGGGTACCATCCTAGGAACTCGGTGGTCACGATGGATGAACACGGTCACGTGAACCTGCTGCCAGTGGATGCCCCTCAACAGATGGAACCGGGATTGATGATCTACCGCTTCAATCACGGCATGTACTACGCCAATTCCGAGCTGATGCTGATCGAGGCCATGGACCTCACCAAAGAAGATAGGCCACCGGTGCGCTGGCTGTGCATCGATTTCTCGGCGGTGTCCGATGTGGATGTGTCCTCTGCGCTAACTTTGCAGCAGATATTCGAGGACCTGAGCTCAAGAAGGATCAAACTGGTGTTCATCTCAGTGTCCCCTCACGTAATGACCGAATTGCGCCGTTTTGAGGTCATCGCTGACATTGGAGAGGGATCCGTCTTTGAAGACATAGATGAGGTCATTACCAATTACAAGAATGCTAGTGAAGACCATTCATGACGATCGCACAATGACACCCTCCATTGACTCAGGTTCCACCTTCAGCAGCAGACGTCGTTGGAGGGAGACGGCTCCCGTCGGGGGTGGCAGACCCGTTCGTTGGCGGCCCGCCCTGGCCCGGGGGTTGACCCTGTGGGGGACCTTGTCCTCCCCCCTGTCCTGCAGCCGCAAAGAAGCCGGCGGAGGGTGCGAGGCTGCACAGTACCAATGCCGCCGTCATGAGCACCACGACCACCACTGTGGACGATCTAGGAGAATGGTGATGGGTGTTTCTTCTTCTAGCGATCCAACTCGCCAACTTGGGCGCCAAACGAGCTATGGCCACGCCGGCCAATAGAGCTACCGCAGGCACGGATGGGATGAAGTACCTGGGCTCATAGAGTATCTGCACGGGCATGCTGGCATACATGCTGACCCAGGAGATCGAGAGATAGGTGTAGAAATTGACCGTGACCCACACGGACAAGAGTGCCAGGGTGGGGTAGCTCTTCCTAATGAACCATATGCCCAGCGGCAGCAGGAGCAGGAACGGCATCCGAGCGATCAGCACCGGCAATATCTCCACGAAGTTGCTGGCGGCGGTGGACAGGTTGTCAGAGGAGCCGGAGATCCATTCCGTGGAAGTGTCCCGCTCGGTCGTGGTGCCCAACTGCAAGAACTGCTGCAGCGTGGTCTGATCAAACCCGGAGAGCAAGGGGGCGCCAAAGTACTCTGAGTTGTAGGCCATGAGCGGGACCAGGACGCAGAGCAAGCCGGTGGCGAACATCAATAGGAGGGGCCAAGCCCTGAACGAAGACCGCACCCCCGATGTGAGCTTGCGTGCCCTCAGGTAGGGCCACGCCCTCATCAGGTAGAACATGGCGAAGTAGAGCAGAATGGGTATGAGGATGAGCGCCGTGGCATAGCGGGTGGACACAGAGGCTCCGAAGGACAGACCGGCCAGGGCGCCCAGGACTGCGGCGATCGCCTTCTGCTTCCGAGTGGAGGGAATGACCTTGCGAGGGTCGAGGGACCTGCCGTTGATCCAATAGTTCGCCTCGATCATGAGCCATATGGAGAGGACGAGCAGAGACATGGTGGAGGCGTCGGTCCAGTAGTAGCGATACCACATCATGACCACGCTGACGTCGGTGAGGACCAGCACGGCCGCGATCGCTCCGACGCGCCAATTAAAGAGCCGCTTCCCGAGCATGTAGGTCGCCAGGACGGCGAGCGCGACCATCAAGGGACCGAATAGGAATCCGAGGTCCAGCAGGTAGAACGGGACCAACATCAACGCATGTCCAGGGCCTTTCTCGTTGACCACTTGGTATTGGCCGTCGTGCCAGACCACGACACTCTGGGTCACGCCGTAGGACCAATCGGCGTAGGGGAGACTGAAGATCCCCTTCGAATAGTACTCGACCCAAATGTCATTGGTGACGGCGTCGGCGAGGTCCGTTCCCGGATCGTAGGGAACGCAACAGATCAGGAGGGCCATGACCAAGAAGAGACCAAAGATCGCGATGGCGACATTTCTCTCCGTCAGATTCTTCGAGAGCCAATTGCCACGATCGGAATCGCTGGTCCTCGCACCGATGGGCGCGTCATCTCGAGATGGTAGATCGAGATGAGCATCCTTACTGCTATCCATACAAACGTGTGATGACGCAGGCCTTAATCCCCTTTGACCAAAATCATACCCAAATCATTCCAGAATCGATCGGACCTCATTCCAAGCTCATCTGCAGGAGGATCGACAACGCAATGGCTGCGAAGAGGTCGGGAATCATGGCGAAAGGCCCCAGCCCTTCAGCGCGGAATCCGAACGCCAACTGCAATGCGGGATTGGATGTGATGGCGTAGGCTAGGAAAGCGAGCATCACCAGTATCTGACCGAGCGTTATCTTGGACTTGATCTCGCGATAGATGCCTACGTAGATGTACACTATCGCTATCAGAAGCGCGGTGTTGACCGTCGAGAGCACTACGTTGGCATTGTAGTACCATGGGTTATCATTCGGCGGAGGTCCAGGCGGAGGCGGAGGCGGAAGCGGATAGACTATGGTCACCATCCAACCCACCAAAGCGGCCGCCACGACGATCAATGCGACCAAACCGATGCTAGCGATTCTTCTCATGCCTTCATCCTCCCATGTCCCCCGACCCCGTCTTATTCTTTTTCCCAATTCGTACCCATATCTCCTCAAAGACCGGGAGATTCTCTTCAAGGAGGGGGGAGAGGCCGTACATCTTTCCGTATCCATCTCCAATGGGGATTATCAGGCCGTTCTTCTCCAGCATCTCGAGATGGTGCCTCACGGTCTTATAGTCCAGATCAAGTTGTTCTGTGAGCTGGTTGGCATTATAGGGACGATCTTTGAGAATATTGATGATACGTCCCCGGTTTATTCCGCCCACGCTACCGGCGATCAACCACCACAGCAGCCTCTCGATCGCCTTCATTGTCCGCCCATGATCTGGTCCGCTCCCTAAGTGCACTCAAGAATGCGACCAGGAGCGTACGCCAAGGTATGACCGCCCAAGAATAAGAAAATGTGCATGGCTTGACCAAAGGACCCCAGTGCCGATCGGCCTCGAGCAGACCTATTCATAATAATAGCGCTTGAAAGAAGAGATGGGAGTGCTCCCATCGGAATACACATCATCACATAGCCAGTCAATATTTCCATGCTCTTATCAAAATCAGATAGTCGTGCCCGTGCTTCCATAAACTCTTTCCATTTTATTCTCTGAGACCAAAACATCACTCAGTTGGCATATTCTCGCCTGGTGGAGACCGAGGAACGCAAGAGATTATACACACAAGTGCATAGACGCGAGCATGAGAGGGGAAGGCAAACATGAGGGGGGAGAGCGGAGAAGCTCTCGCGATGCTGAGAACGCCGCTGGGGTGAAGGCAGGGAAGGTGCGGAAGACAAAGGGCGATGTGATCACGACCCCTAAGGAATTATTCCCCATCGTGGCCATCGGTTCCTCCGCGGGTGGATTGGAGGCCCTGGACGGACTTTTCCGCTTGATGCCGAGCGACAGCGGGACCGCCTTCATCCTCGTCTCCCATCTGGACCCCGGCCATGAGAGCTTGTTGTCGGAGATCCTACAGCGGGTCACCAAGATGCCGGTGACCGAAGCGACCGATAAGATGCTGGTCGAGCCGAACCATCTCTATGTGATACCACCGAATCGGGACATGGCCATAGTCAAAGGAGAGCTGCAGTTGCGAATGCCTGAGTCCGTGCGCGGCCTCCGGATGCCCATCGATTTTTTCTTCCGTTCCCTGGCAGATGATAGAGGAGAACGAGCGATCGCCATCCTGCTTTCTGGAACTGGTACCGATGGTACCATGGGGCTGAGGGCGATCCTCGGGGCCGGAGGCGTCTCCTTCATCCAGGACCCGAGCAGCGCACAGTATGATGGCATGCCCGTGAGCGCGATACAGAATGGACTGGCGACCTATGTGCTGCCAGTTCCCGAGATGCCAGGGAAGCTGGCGGAATACATCGTCAAGGGATTCTTGACCTCGGCGGAAGATGGCATTTTGCCGGCGGACAGCAGAAGTTCCATGAGCCGCATCCTCACGCTGGTCCGCAGCAAGACCGGAAACGACTTCGCCCAATACAAACAGAATACCATCCGCCGCCGACTGCATCGACGTATGATCTCGCA
>CAZCNG010000002.1:24722-35445 GCA_964500045.1 uncultured Methanomassiliicoccaceae archaeon | reverse complement strand
ACGAGGCCACCGGTCTCAACCAGCGCGAGGTGGACCTCTATGAGGCCTTCCGCCGTGCCGTGGACGAGGCGCTGGGCCAGAAGGTGGATGCGCTCGTGCACGCCGGCGACCTCTTCGACAGCGTGCGTCCGTCCAACCGCGCCATCTCCTTCGCCATGGAGCAACTGCACCGCCTCACCGAGGCGGGCATCGAGGTGGTCGTCATCGCTGGCAACCATTCCACCCCCCGGCTGAGGGAGACGGGCAGCGTGTTCAAGATCCTGGAACATGTCCCAGGGGTCCACGCCATCTACCGCGGAACGCTGGAACAGGTGACCGTGGGCGACTGCCGGGTGCATGCCGTTCCGCATGACGAGGCGGCCACGATGCAGGCGGAGATGCACAAGGCCGTCCCGGACAAGGGACACAAGTACAATCTTCTGACCGTGCACGCCGGTTTCGTCGGGCTGGCCGCCTACGGTGGCGGGGAGTTCAATGAGACGTTGCTGCAGACCTCCCTCCTGGACAACGACATGGACTACAACGCGCTGGGCCACTACCATCGGCACGTAGACCTGGACGCCCGAAGCGCGTACTCAGGCTCCACGGAGAAGCTTTCCTTCGGAGAGGCCAGGGAAGATAAGGGCATAATCGTGGTCGACCTTGCCAAAGGCAAGCGGCATTTCCGGCCGCTGCCCTGCCGCCCGATGATAGATCTGCCGCCCCTGCACGCCAAGGGTCTGTCCGCGGTCGAGCTGCAGCGACAGGCATCAGCATTGCTGCAGGGAACGCCGGAGGGGGCACTGCTCCGGCTCACCTTCCGCGAATTGAGCGCCGCCCAATACCGTTCGCTGGATCTTGCGGGTCTCCGGCAGGAGGCGGCGCAGGCGATGCATCTGGAGATGCGCTTCGACCTGAGCGAACAGGCGTCCAGCAAGGGCAGTGGCCTCAGCATCGGTCCGCTGGAGCGGGAGTTCTCCTCCTTCCTGGAACGGTTCCCCACGTCCGGCAGCGACAAGGACCGCCTGCGCACCCTGGCCACCAGGTATCTGGAAAGGAGGGAGGAGCAGTGAGGCTGCGACGCCTCGAGCTGCGCAACTACCGCCGCTTCCGGCGCGCCGAGGTGGAATTCCCCGACGGCCTGGTCGGAGTATTGGGTCCGAACGGGGTCGGTAAGACCACGCTCGTGGAGGCGGTCGCCTGGGCCCTCTACGGCAACGAGCAGACCATCGTCCGCGAAGGAAAGGAAGGCGTTCGTTCCGCGGCCGCGCTGGGCGGCGAGGAGTGCTCGGCGCTGCTGGAGTTCGACCTGGGTGCGGACCACTATCGTCTGCAACGCTCGCTGAAGGGAAAGGACAGCCGCGCCGATGCGCTACTGACCGTGAACGGCTCGATGGTCGCCAAGGGCGACAGCGCCGTGACCGAGGCCATCCAGGCCCGTTTGGGCATGGACCACCGCGCCTTCTTCATATCCGTCTTCGCCCGGCAGAAGGAGCTGAACGCCCTCAGCTCGCTGCGGCCGGCAGAGCGCAAGAAACTGATCCTGCGCATGCTGGACATCGACAGCTTGGATGACGCCATCACCGCCGTGGCGGCGGACGCGCGCACGGCCCGGGACTCGGCCGACAGCATCGGCAAGATGGTGTCCGGGGGTGAAGGTGATCGGCGGGAGGCGCTGCGGACGAAGGTGGCGGCGCTGCTGGCGGAGGAGGAGGCGCACAGAAAACAGGACGGAGAATTGCAGGGGCGCCTGCCGCTGCTGCACCAGGCGTCCGCGGATGCGCTCGCCGCCGCCACCAAGGAAGAGGCCCGCTACCTCCGTTTCACCGCCCTAGCTAGAGAGGCGGGCGAGGTGCAGGCGGAGCTGCGCCCCCTGGTGACATCACTCGAAACCGGAGCGAAGGAGCTGCTGGCTCTGCGCGAGGCGGAAAAGCAGCTGCCCACCTTGGAGAAGAGAGCGATCGAATTGGAGGAGCGGCAGCGGGAGAAGGAGGCGCTCGAAGCGGCGCGGTCCCAGCTGCTGCAGAGGGAGCAGGCCGAGAAGGTGCTGGAGGGCCGCGAGGAGGAGAGGATCGTTGCGGAAGGGGACCGCGACGCCGCCTCGGCCGCCCTGGCCCAGGAAGAGGATGAAGTGCTGGAGCGGGTGGCGCAAGGCCCCTCGCCCGAGGCCCTGGTGGAGGCGCTCGACCAGGCCACCTTGAACGTGGCCCGAAAGGAAGAGCTGCTGGCCGAGCTGCGCCGCGAAGAGAGGGCGCTGGCGGAGGCGAGGGCGGAGCTGACGCCGCTCACGAAGTCCATCGAAGCAGACCACGCCGAGGTCGGCAGGTGGCAGGAGGAGGCGAAGCGCCTCCCGCTGCTGGAGAAGGCGGCGGAGGAATACGAACGCCTACTGCAGGAGAAGGAGGTGCTGGAAAGTGCCCGTCTGCAGGCGGCGGAGCGCCAACAGGCGGAGCAGGAGATCATCGCCCGCGAGAGGGAGCTGGATTCGCTGCGGAAGAACGCGGCGGAAAGGCAGCAGGAGCTGAAGGAGCTGCCCGACAACTCGCACCGGCTGCCGTCCACGGAGAAGTCCATCGCCGATCATGGCGAGAAGGCGGGGGCCTGCAAAGAGGCGCGGGCGGGGCACCTGCAGCACGCCCGCGAACTGAGGCTGAGGATCGCCGCAGACGCCGAGCACCTGGCCGCCCTCAAGGGGCTGGGCCCGGAGAGCGAATGCCCCACCTGCCAGCGGCGTTTGGGGGATCATCAGCCGCACCTGGTGGGGAAGATGGAGGCGGACCTGGCCCGCATGGAGGTCGAAGCCAAAGCGGCGGATGAGGCGGCCGGGGCGGCGGGAAGGCAGGCGGAGTCGTTCCTCGCCATGAAGCAGCGTTCCGAGGAACGAAGGACCGCACTGCTCCAGGAAAGGGAGCAGCGGGCGGTGCTGGAGGAGAAGGTGCGCACCGCCGACGAGGCGGCCGCCCGCGCCGCCAAGGTCGTGGAGGCGATGCGCCAACGCCTCTCCCTGCTGCCGGGCCGTCCCTTCGATCAGGAGCGCTACGCCCAGGTCAAGGAGGTCATCGCCCTGCGCAGGACGGAACAGGAGGCGCTGACCCGACTGCGGGCGCATCTGGCCCGGCTCCCCGAGCTGGAGCATAGACTGCAGCGGGCCGAGCAGCGCTGGACGGAGCTGGAACGGCGCAGGGCCGCAGCCGAGGTGGGAGCGGCGGCACGGGCCGGGGCCGAGGCGGAATGGCGCGAGGCCCGCCACAGGGCGGAGCAGGCGCGCGTCGAACTGGACGCGCTGCGGCAGCAGCGCCTGCGGGATGCGGAGAGGATCCGCGGCCTGCAGGAAAAGAAGGCGCTGGCCGAGGAGACGGTGCTCAAGGCGCAGAAGGCCGCCTCGGCCGCCCGCCTCAGGGTGGAGGCGCTGCCCCGGCCGGAGTTCGCTCCAGAGCGCCTAGAGCTGGTGAAGGCGGCGCTGCCGGCGTTGAAGAAGGAGCAGGAGGCGCTGACCCGACTGCGGGCGGATCTGGCCCGCATCCCCATCCTGGAGGGGAAGTTGGCGGTGGAGCAGACCAGGAGATCGCAGCTCGAGGATAATGGAACGGCCGTGGCGGTCGAACTCGCGGCGCTCCAGGGCGCCGAAGCCACGTGGCGCCAGGCGCGCACCGCAGCGGAGGAGGCCCGCCGCCGAGTGGAGTTGACGGTGGCCAGCATCCGCGAGGCGGGGCAGCTGGCCCAGGGCAAGGCAGCTCAACGCCAGGAGGTGGAAACGCAGCTGCGCGAACTGGACCGTCTCAAGTTGGAAGAGGACGCCTGCCGCGCCCGCAGCGAGGAGCTGGTCCACCTCCTGGAGGCGCTCAAGGCCTTCAAAGCGGACCTCACCTCGCGCATCCTCCCCATGCTGTCAGAGACGGCATCCCAGCTGCTGGCAGAATTGACAGGACAACGGTACGCGCGCCTGCAGCTCGACGATGACTACGAGATCCACATCCTGGACGAGGGGGAGGAGTATCCGCTGGCGCGCTTCTCCGGCGGCGAGGCCGACGTGGCCAGCCTCTGCCTGCGCCTGGCCATCTCCCGGGTCATAGCGGAACGCTCCGGCGGCGGGGTCAACTTCCTGGTGCTGGACGAAGTGTTCGGTTCCCAGGACCAGGAGCGCAAGCGCAGCATCCTGCAATTGCTAGAAGCGTTGCGCGGCCAGTTCCCGCAGATCCTGGTCATCACCCACATCGACGACATCAAGGACATGCTGGGCGCGGTCATCGCGGTCAGCGACGACGGCCACGGCGGCAGCAATGTGAAGGTGACCTGAGATCGAGCCGGACGCCGCCCCATCGGGATGACGATCGGCAGGGCAAGGTCGATGCGGTGCGCCATGGATTTCGGATGCTGAGAAAATCGAGAAGGCGTTTGGGGAATAGGACCGCGGTTACTGCTGATCCACGATCTTGATGATGTGGTAGCCGAACTGGGTCTTCACCGGTCCGACGACATCGCCCTTCTTGCCGTTGAAGGCGGCGACCTCGAACTCCTTCACCATCTGTCCCTTGCCGAACTCGCCCAGGTCTCCGCCCTTGGCCTTGGAGGGGCAGGTGGAGTGCTTCTTGGCAAGTTCCTCGAAGGACTTGCCGCTCTTGAGCTGCAATAGAATGTCCCTTGCCTCGGCGTCGGTCTTGACCAGGATATGGGAGCACCGTACTTTGCTGACCATGCCGGCGCTATGGCGGCGGCGGGATAAAGCGTTAACGGGAGAGGTAAGAAATAGTAGCGGGCATTATGTTAGTGATTGATAACTAACATGCACTCCGGTACCGTTCGCAAGAAGGCAGGGGAAAGGCGTTCCGAGGTCTTGGACGCCTCCTTGGACATCCTGGCCGAGGAGGGCATCCACGCGCTCACCATGCGCTCCATCAGCGAGAAGGTGGGCGTGTCCGAGGCGGCCTTGTACCGCCATTTCGCCGACAAGGCGGAGATCGTCGTAGCGTTGGTCGATCTGGCCTTCGAACTTGGGCTGGAGGTGCCGCAGACCGCCACCGGAAGGGAATGGTTCCTGCGCACCATGGAGGCCCGCCTTTCATCGTTCGAGATGGACCCCCGCCTAGTGGCGGTGCTCTTCCACGAGGAGATATTCCGTGCGTACCCGCCGGCGGGGATGCGTTTCGACCTGAGACGTCGCGAGATGGCGAAGACGGTGGCCCTACAGGTGGTTTCACTGCAGTCTTCAGGAGAGGCCCTGGGCACAGATCCGGACACCTTCGCCCTGATCTACATGGGCTCCATGCGCATGGCGGTCCTGGAATGGGAGAGGTGCGGCGGCAAAGGACCATTGGTGGCGAAGGCCCGCTCCATCATGCACGAGCTGGGCCGTTTGCTGGAGTGACCTCATGGCAGAAAACATCTCCTTGCTCATCGGTTCCGCGTTCCTGTTCCTCGCCCTGGCGGCGGTGGCGATATTGGCACGGAAAGGACGCCTGGGGGGCAGAATGCATCTATTGCTCATGGCGGTGGCCGTGGCGCTGGGCTTCATCCTCTTCGCTCCGGTGCTGCCGTTCCAGCTGATGAGCTTCCTGCAGGGGGGCGATCAAGCCCCTCAGCTCATGGCGGCCGTGCTCATCGTCGCGGTGCTGGCGTTGGCGCTGCTGATGGGACGACTGTACTGCGGCGGCGCCTGTCCGATCGGCTCCCTGCAGGAGCTCCTCTACCTCATCCCAGGGAAGAAGGTGATCTACGCGGACCGCAAGAAGCTCTTTGCCGTGCGCGGCGTGGTGCTGCTGGCGATGATCATAGCGGTGCTGGCCGGGCACAGCAATCCTTTGATCGCCCTAGGCGTCAAGTCCACCTTCTCCTTGCAGGCCAGCGGGAGTTCGCTGATCTTCATTGCCATCCTCCTGGTGAGTGTCTTCTGGTACCGTCCCTTCTGCCGCATCCTCTGCCCCTATGGGGCATTGATGACGATCTCTTCCAGCAAGATCGTCATCGGCCTTCGCCGCAACCAGAAATGCGTATCCTGCAGCGCCTGCGAGAAGGCATGCCCCACCGGGGAATCGTACCAGGAAAGCGCAGGGCGGGACTGCTACCTATGCGGGCGCTGCACGCAAAGGTGCAAGTTCAACGCCATAGAATATGATCTCAAGGAGAAAAAGAAATGAAGAAGACAGATGTCAAAGCACTGCCCATCAGATCCAACCCGCACAACGTGAGCGTTCGTGCCGCCTACGACAGCGAGCACGCCCAGATCATGCACATCACTCTGGAACCGGGACAGGCGATGAAGTGGCACGTGACCCCGGTGGATGTGGTCTTCTACGTCCTCGAAGGAAAGGTCAAGATCGGCATCGGTGAAGAAGAAGAGGAAGCAACGGCCGGTACCCTGGTGGAGAGCCCCCGAGGCATCAAGCACATGCTCGCCAACCCCTTCCAGGAAAGGACCAGCTTCCTCGTGATGAAACTACCGCGGCCGGCGGAGAAGTCGAAGCTGCTCTAGAAGAGAGTGCTGGTATCGACGTTCTCCTGGACCGCCTTGCGGATGAGCGCGATCTTATGCTCGTCCTCGGGACCGATGCGCGCGATGAGGTGCTCGATCAGCTCCGCCGTACGCATGGTGTCGTTGGCGGTGAGCAGCAGGGGCACCTTGGCCTCGTACGCCTTGGCGATCACGGTCCGTTCCGGATACATGCCGCCGGTCAGCACCAGGCAGGACGTATCGGTCTCCAGCGCCGCCAGCTGCAGGTCGGGGCGATCACCTCCGGTGATGACCGCCTTCTTGGCGATGCGGCGCATCATCTTCAGCGCGGTCTCCGGGGACATAGCCCCCACGACCGCTTCCTCCACGATGCGGTCCAGGTGATCGACGCCCACCACGACCTCTGCTTGGGTCACTTCCTGCACCTCGCGCACGGTGTAGTGGCGCAGCTCCTTGATCTGCGGAATGGAGCCGAGCACTTCGATGCCCCGCTTGCGCAATAGTTCGGCCGCGGTGCCGTCGTCATTGTTGATGACGGCGCCAGCGAAGGGTGCCTTGTACATCATGAGCAGGCGGCGCAGCATGGCCAGGCGTTCCAGGTCAGCGGGATCGCTGGAAGAGACCAGGAGCACGGGGCAGTATAGCGCCTCGGCTATAGCCATTCCCGACAGGTCGTTCAGGTATCCGGTCGTGATGTCGCGCGTTCCTTCGACCAGCATCAGTTCCTGTCCTTCCCTCGCAATGTCATAGGCCTTCCGGATGGCCTCCATGGTCACGGGGCGGTGCAGATCGTAGAGAAAAGGACAGAGGGCTTCCTCGTCCAGCTTGGAGTGCAATAGCCTTTTCATCAGGTAGGCGTCCTGGTCCACCAGGCGGTCCTCGCGGCAGATGACCGTCTCCTTGAACGGCTTGAAGTAGCCGGCCCCGCCCCTGTTCAGCGCCAGGCCCAGCGTCAGCATGGTCTTGCCCGACCGAGCTCCCACGGATCCTAAGAAGATAGATCTCATGTTGTTTCCCTCCTCAATGTGGCCAGGGCATCCACGGCCCCGACCCCTTTTCCTTCATCATCGACCATGACCGGGTTGATCTCCATCTCTGCCAGCTCCGGCAGGTCCTCGGCCATCTGCGAAAGGCGCAGGAGCACTTCGCGCAAGGCCCCGATATCGGCGGGCTTGCGACCCCTGGCGCCCGTCAGGATAGGATAGGCCCGGATAGAACGGATCAGGTCGTCCGCGTCCGCCGCCGACAAGGGCGCTATCCTCTGTGACACGTCCTTCAATATCTCGACGAAGATGCCGCCTAGGCCAAAGGTGATGACCGGCCCGAACTGCTCATCGCGCACCATGCCGACGATGACCTCACGTCCTTTGATCATCCTCTGCACCGACACTCCATCCAGGCGGGCCTGCGGCAGCCGGGAGCGGATGCGGGTCATCATCTGGTCGTAGGCGTTGGCGGCCGCATCCGCCGTATCTATGTTTACGACCACGCCACCCACGTCGGTCTTGTGCGCGATGTCCGGCGACTCGATCTTCATCACCACCGGGAAGCCCATGCCCGCGGCCAGCTGCGCCGCTTCGGCGGGGGAATGGGCCAACCCTTCCTCGGGGACCGGTATCCCGTAGGCGCGCAGGATCTCCTTGCCCTCGCCTTCGCTGAGCTGCAGCCTGCCCTCGGCCCTTACGCCAGCGATGACGCGGCGCGCCCTTTCGATGTCACCCTGGCGCGGCTCGGGCTTCCACTCTTCGCGCCCTTTGAGCTTCACATAGTTGGACATGGCGGCCACGGCGCGCACGGCGCGGTCGGGACTGTCGTAGTTGGGGACCCCGGCCTTGCGCAGGATCTCGATGGCGGCGCCCAGCTTGCTGCCGCCCACGAAGGCGGCGGCGATGGGTTTGCTCGTCGTGCCGGCATACTGCGCCAGCGCCCGGGCCACGGCCTCGGTGTCCACCAGATCGGCCGGCGCCATCATCGCCAGTACGGCACCGACGTTCTCGTCCTCGAGCACGGTGCGCACCGCGAAGTCGTATCTTTCCGCATCCGCATCGCCGATCACGTCCACCGGGTTGTAGAAATTGGCGGTGGGCGGCAGCTTGGAACGGAGCTTCTCCACGGTCTCTGCGCTCAACGAGGCCAGAGAGATGCCGTAGTCGCTGACGGCATCCGCCGCCATCACCCCCAGCCCACCAGCATTGGTGATGATGGCCACGGCCGGCCGCTCCGGCAGAGGCATGCTGGAGAAGACCAGCAGCAGGTCGATGAGCTCCTCGATGTTCTTGGCGCGGACGATGCCGGAGCGCAGCATGGCAGCATCGTAGACGCGGTCGCTGCCGGAGAGCGCACCGGTGTGGGAGGAGGCGGCCTTGGCGCCGGAGGCCGTCCGCCCCGCCTTGAGCATGATGACCGGTTTGAGCCTAGTGGTGGCGGACGCTTCGCGCAGGAACTCCGGTCCTTTGTTGACGCCTTCCATGTACATGCCGATGACCTTGGTCTTCTCGTCGTCGCGCAGGTAGGAGAGCAGGTACGCCTCCTCGATGTCCATCTTGTTGCCCACGCTGACGAATTTGGAGAATCCGGCCTTAACTCCGGAGGCCCAGTCCAGCAGCACCGCGCAGATGGCGCCGGACTGCGAACTGATGGCGATGCCCCCCTCGTTCGGATCGCCCGACGTGAACGTCGCGTTCATGCCGATGGCGGTGTTGATCAGACCGAGGCAGTTCGGGCCCAGTACGCGGATGCCCTTCTCCCGACAGAGGAGGGCCAGCTTGGCCTCGGCCTCAGCGCCCTCGCGGCCCGTCTCCTTGTACCCGGCAGTGATGATGATGGCCGCCTGGATGCCTTTCTGCGCCGCCTGCCCCATCACCTGGAACACAAATTGGGGCGGCACCGCCACGACCACCAGGTCCACCGGGTCCGGTATCTGCAGCAACGTCGGATAGCATTTGAGACCCAGGATCTCCTCGGCCTTGGGATTCACTGGATACAGCTTGCCCTGGTAGCCCGCATTCAGCATGTTGCGAAGGATCACATGCCCGACCTTGGTCGGCTCGCGCGCTGCGCCCACCACGGCCACACTTCTCGGCTCGAAGAGCTGCTGCATTGCTGAGAAGGTAAGACTACTGGCCTCCTAATAATACATACCCTGCGGGGGATCAGAGCAGGTCTGGTGGAAAGAGTGGCTGGTCCTTGCTCACCATAGCGAGACCCTCCTCTTCGCTTCGGTCCTGAGCGTCAGAAAGGGATACCTTTCCAGCATCGCCTGGCATACCTCGGATCGGACCGGGAGGGTTCTCCAATCCTCTATCCGGATGTAGCTGTCGCGGGAAGGATCCAGTTCACTGGGCAAGGCGACGATGCTGTTGACTGGTATCTCCCTCCGCCTCCCGATGAAGCGGAGTATTACCGTATCCGACTTCAACTCAATACCTAGGGGTCTTATCCAGATTCCGCCGTAGAGGGAAAAAGTGAGGAAGATGAAGGCGGCGACCAGCAGGGACGTCCCCCAGGCGTTCTCCGAATAGGAATTGGCCAGGGCGGAGAGGGCGGCCAGGGCCATAGCTACGGCCATTAGGGCCACGAAGGTCCTCCACCAGATCCGATTCTTTAAGATGAGGTCGGCCACGAGACTACGATCCGTCTGTGCGCAAACGATTCGAGTGCTAGGATATCATTCTTCTGGCCATTTCCTCACTTCGGAGGTTCCATGAAGTCCGACAGCGTCGCCTGGTCCTGGATCTGGAAGGCGCGCTCCTTGTGTGGGATGTTGAGAACATCCATCATCTGGAAGGCGTTGCGCGCGGCCTTGCTTCGCCCGTGGTTGTTGAAGAAGACGCGCACCATGTTCACGTCGGAGGAGATCAACTTGACCTTCGTGGCCCAATGCTTCAGTTGGGCCTCAGTGTAGAGATAGTCATAGCGGTCGATGCGACCGTCGTCATCCTTCTCGCCGGTGAACCAAATATCACGGTTGCGACCATGGAAGCGGAAGTAGGCGTGGTCCGCCGTGGCCGCGGTGGTCACTGGAAAGCCAGGGCCGTCGAGGAATGTGTTGGCCACATTCCTGTTGCTGAGGGCGTTGATGACCTCCATGTCCAACTCGTTCTGCGCAGCATTGAGCCAGGAACGGTGGCGGAACTCGATGGCATAGCTGATGGTGTCCAGGGAAAGCGAATCCAGGAAATCTTTGAGCAGCTGCAGGTTGCCGTCCTCGTTCTTGAAGTAGGGCGACATCTGGATCAGGGCCGCCCCGAGGCGGCCGGCCGAGGTCATCGGCAGCAGGCTCACCGCTTCGAAGGA
>CAZCNG010000002.1:0-24622 GCA_964500045.1 uncultured Methanomassiliicoccaceae archaeon | reverse complement strand
CCGCCCCGAGGCGGCCGGCCGAGGTCATCGGCAGCAGGCTCACCGCTTCGAAGGAGCGCGCCACCTCGACCGCCTTCTCCAGCTCGCCGTCCACCAGGTGCACGTGCGAGGCGGATTGCGGCACCTTCATGCTGAATTCGAACGGCCCCAGGTCCTTGACCTTGTCCAGCCAAGTGGTTATGATCTGCTGCGTCGGCGGCTTGTAGAAAGAACTGTTCACTTCCACCGCCGGGAAGAACTCCGAATAGAAGGAGAACCAGCGCCAGCGTTCGTCCTTCAGCTCGTATGGGTAGAACCTCCCCACCCAATCGTCGTAGGACCAGCCGCTGCAGCCGATGAAGATGCTCATCATAGCTCAATGGGGAAAGGGGATTGATATATCTATTGAATAAAATGAAAATTGCTCGGAACAAGGCAAAGGTTCTTGAGGAAAAGGACAGTTGTGCATTTGCTCAGAGCAATATGGAGGGTGATCCGTGATCCCTACGACACTCTCTGGGCACACAGTGCACCGTTATTGGGTCCCTGCAAGAACTGCGATGTGACATCGCGTCATGATTGGAGGACAACCCCGGAGCACAACACCAAGCCCCTGGCCTGGGTCAGTGCGGGGAGGCGGGCGATGTCCCGACCATGAGAACGCCTGTTTTGGCCGGGGGACACCTCCCTATCGCAGGAAGATGTTGCCGTTCTCCTTATCCCACGCCCAATCATCCTCGGTGCGCGCGAGATTGTCGCGCTTGATGGCGATGAACTTCTCCATGGTCGCACCCATCTCATCCGCCATGGCCAAGGCCTTTGCTTCCGGGAAGGCCGGTAATTTAGGCGATCCATACTCGAACCTGCCGTGGGAGCTGAGCACCATGTGGACCAGTTTCAAACGCAGCAGCTCCGGGAAGGCGGGAATAGCAAGGCAGGCCTCGTCCACCATCTGCGCCCCCATGACCACGTGACCCAGCAATCGGCCCTCCAGACTGGCGTCGATGTTGCTGGTGACCTCATACTCGCGCACCTTGCCTATGTCATGCAGGAGGGCGCCGGTGACCAGCAGATCATGGTCCAGCTCCTCATGCTGCTTGGCCAGGAAGTCGCAGGTGGTGTAGACGTTGAGCGTATGTTCCGAAAGCCCGCCGATCCAATTGCAGTGGTGCGTGATGGCTGCGGGCGCGTTCTTGAAGCGCCCGCGGAAATCCGGATCACAGAAGAAGGACTGCAGCACCGCGCGCAGGTCGCGGTCGGCCACGGTCATCACGGCCTCGTCGATGCTCTTCATCAGCACATCCAGGTCGATCTTGGAGCAGGGGACGAAATCGGCCAGATCGTAATCTCCGCCCTTCTCGATCTTATGGCCGTATTCGGGGTTGATGCTGATCTGCAGCGCTTCGCGGAAGACGGAGACCTTGCCCCGCACATGCACGATGTCCCGCTCCTTGAAGGAGTCATAGAGCTCCTGGACCATCCCCTCCTTGTTGCTGTTACCGCCCCAGTACACGGCGGCGATCTGGCCGCTGCTGTCCTGCAGGCGCAGTTCGAAGCTGAAGCCGTTCTTGTAAGCCCGGGGATATTTCTTGAAGCCCACGGAGAAGATGTCGTCGACATCCACCCCCTCGCGCAGGTCGCTGATGAACTGTTCCTTGCGTCTCATGGTAAGTCCGCCTATGGCATCCTTCGATTCATATTCCTATCTTGCGCCACCTGCAATACTAGGCAAGCAGCGAGGCGCGCCGAAGCCAGTCCTCGGCTTCCTGCCAGCGCGGGTACAGACGCTCCTTCGCCTTGAACGCGTCGGTGTGGTACCGACCGGCAAAGGTCACGCCTTCCTGCATGTGCAACATCTCATGGTACAGCACATAGTCGGCCACGAACGAGGGGATCTCGGCCCGGTCCAGTCCAGAACTGATGGCGATGGTGCGCATCAGCATCGAGCAGTATCCTAGGCGCTGCTTGTTCGGCCGGGCGGTCCAAGTGATGTAGGTGTTGGGTATGTGCGGCAGGAGGCCGCTCGACAGCAATCGGTCGTACGACTCGCGCAGATCGTGATGGCGACCACGCATCGTAAAGGCCAGGTTGCGAGATCGGGCCAGATACAGAGGCCGGTTGCGCGAGACGAACTCCTCGGAGCGCAGATAGGTGCGAATGTTCTCGTTGTATTTCTCGCGGTGGCTCTTGACCGTGAGGCGGGAGAGGAGGCAGGTGGCGAATTCCTCCATGAGGCCCGGCGGGGCACCGCGCAGATAGTCCGTTACCTTGAAGTCCGCGTTGTCGCCGCAGCGCGACCAGGTGGTCTTGAATTCCTTATAGGGGTGATAGGAGGCATTCACACTACCGTAGCCGATCTGGCTGCCCACGCGGGTGAAGCAATCCCGCAATCTTCCGTCCTCGATCTCAGACATGGTCTTCCCTCAGGAGGAGCACATGCGTGCCATCCTCTCCGTGGAGGAGAGTAGTCCTCTCACCTGCGTATCTCCAGTGCGCATACACGCAAATTGCGCATGCCAGCGCATCGATCATGTCGGCCGCCTGGCGCGGATCCGCCGGCAGGCGATGGACCACCTCACCCAGATGAGGGAAGGCGGTCTCCAACAGGGTGGCGATCGCCTCGCAGCCCGATGTGCGCACCTCCCTTGGACCGGTCTTGTAGCGGGGCATCTTCTTTCCCAAGGCCGCGTGCAGGATCGCGCGCGGGAAGGTCTCGAAAACGGGCATCGTCCCCTTTTCCAAACTGAAACCTGAGGGAGCGAGGCCAGCGACCACTGCTTCGCCGCGGCTTCCGCCGCAATGCCGGTCCAGGAAGGCCTGGCTGGTCGGAAGCACCTTGATGCCGCGGGCGCGCAGCAGCTTCTCCACAGCGCGCATGCCGCCGCGATTGGGCACGAACAGGGAAGCATCAATGCCCACCCAGCCGGGGATATTGACAACGATGTTCTCGATCACTTCGGAATCACTGGTAAGGCAGCGCCAATCCACTATCCGGCCCGTCCCGTCCAGCACGCAGAATCCCGTCGATAGGGGGGCTGGATCCATGCCCCAGGCAAGGTCCACGCCCACGAAATGAAGCTGGCACTCCGGCATTCCCATCCATCGGGTGAATGGGCGCAGCGGTAATTCAGGCTTTGCCGAGCATCATCGCAAGTGGTTGCCGCCGCCCCTCTTCGGGAACGTCTGCTGGGTATGCCTGGCGCGCCGCTGGGAATGATATTAAATATCCACAATCGGACTACTAATCCCCCGAGGATCGTTTTGGAATACCTCTCTCGGGATGGTAGGAACAAACACCTTGTCACCCGCGGGAATGTGGACGGGATCGTCTCAGCTGCGGTCTTCTTATCCATCTATCCGAACGCGCGCATGTCGTTCATCACCTCGCCCAAGGCGGCGGCCAACGTCATCACGCTGGACCAGACCTCGGATGAGATCTGCCTGGTGGACGTGGCTCTGGTCCCCGATGTCATGAAGGCGATCGACAGTTCGCGGCGCTCGCAGCGTTTTCTCGTGGTGGACCACCACCCCTCCACGCATATCGATGTGGACCGCTTCCAGATCGCCTTCGGCGAAGGTGTGAGCGCCGCCAATGTCCTCTATCATTATCTGCAGGCGTCGCTGCACATGAAGAAGCTGGTGGCCGTTGCGGACATGGTCGAATACTGCTCCAGCGATCTGCTGCGCGAGGTCGGCCGCAAACATGGGCTGCAGCGCTTGGACGAAGAATCCAAGGTGCTGGACTTCTCCTGGAGACTGGAGATAGATGATGACTCGTTCCGGGCGCTGGCCGCCCGGCATCTGAGCCAAGGGGCCTGGCCTTCACAGGTGGACTCGATCCGTTCGCGCTATGTGCGCGTCCTCAACGAGAAGCGCTGGCCCAAGGCGCTGGCGCGCGTCCGTTCCGGCATGTACGTGCGGGAGGGCATAGGCATCTTCCACAACGACGACCACAACCGTTCTCTGTACGGCTTTGGCACGAGGGCGCTGGTCGAGGTGGCCATGCGCCGGGGCTGCGACTACGCGCTGATGATGAACCAGCGCAAGGATTCCTGCTCCATCTCGCTGCGGGGAATGTCGCCAGAAGGGGTCGATCTGGGAGCCTTCATTGAAAACTTCACGAGCGATCACGGCCTGGACGGCGGCGGGCATCGCAATGCCGCTGGCGCACGCATTCCTGCCTGTGCCGGCGAGGCCTTGATAGAATCGCTCATCAAGCAGAACGCCTAGTCTTCCAGATCGTCGGACTCGGGCTTAGCGGCGGCCACGTGCTTGTAGACCATGACCTGGCACTTGGCGTTGCGCACGATGCGGTCCTGGATAGGGCCGAAGTCAAAAGCTTCCCAACGGGTCGCGGCGGAGGAACCCATGACCATCAGGTCGTATTCCAGCGACTCGGCGATGACGCCGCCCAGGATCGTTTCCGGCCTGATCTCCTTGGTCACGACCGACACGCCCTCGGCCCGCAGTATCTCCGTAAGTCGGTCCGAATAAGCCCTCGCCTTGTCCAGGTCCTTCTCGTCCACTATGACGTTGAGGATGGTGACCTTGGCGCTGGAGTGGGCCGCGATGAGCCCGGCCACTTCCGTGGCCTTGCTGACATGCCACAATCCGCCCGACAGGATGAGGATGCGCTTCGGATGCAGTTCCTCCTCCGCTTTGATCAGGATGACGTCGCACGGCGTGGAACGAAGCAGCTGGTCCATCTTCTTGCCGAGGATGCGCTTCTGCGTTCTGGTGTACCCTTTCCAGCCGACGACGATCATGTTGACGTGCTCTTCCGCCGCCGTTTCCACCAGCGCGGTGACCACGTCGTGGGACACGGTGACACGGGCGCGCAGATGGATCCCGTGCGCTTCGGCCGCACCCTTCAGCTTCTCCAGCATCTTCTTGCGGTCCGCGACCACCTTCGGATCGACGTCGTTGATCGGAACGCTGCTGGGCACCTCGATCACGCTCACCAGGAGCACCTCACCGTTGTGCTTCTCGGCGATCAAGGCGCCGATATCGACGAGTCCGCCGCTGGCGATGTCGTCCACCGGGATCATGACGCGGTATCGTCCGTATTCATCTTCGCTGAGGGGGGCCAGGGCCGGGATGGGCACCTTCTCGATCTCGCCCTTGCCCTTGGCGAAGTAGTGGATCAGCAGGCCGATGTTGATGACGGCCAGGGCCATGTACCAGGCGAACGGTTCGATGGTGAACAGCGTGACCGCCAGGATGAGCTTGGTAGCTATGCCGGCCAGCGGAATGATGGGGAACCAGGGAGTGATGAAATGCCTCTTCACATCAGGCCGCTTTTTGCGCAGGGTAAGCGCAGCTACGTTGACCAGCGTGAACAGGAGCAGAATGAGGATATCAGCGACCGCCGCCACCTTATCCAGCGGCAGGAGCACGCAGATGGCGATGATGATGACCCCGCTCACCACCAGCGCCGTCACGGGCGTCTGGTTCTTCTTATGCAGTTTGCCGAAGGCGCGCGGCAGATTGCCATCCCGCCCCATGGCGAAGGAGACGCGCGACGATGAGAATACGACCGAGTTAACGGCGGCGATACTGCCTACGATACAACCGAAGGCGATCAGCGACGCTCCCACGTAGGGGACCACCCGCGCCGACGTGTTGGCTATCGCCTCCGACCCCCAATTGGCCAGGTTCTCCCAGCCCACCGCTGCTATGCTTACAAAGGCGACGGCGACGAAGAGAACGCAGGAGATGATGATGCAGAGGAACATCGCCCGGGGGATCGTCGTTTCCGGGTCCTTGGCCTCTTCCCCGGTCTGGGCCACGACCTCGTAGCCTTCGAAGACCATGAACGTGAAGCCCATGGAAGCCACCACGCTGATGACCCCATAGGGCAGGAAGGGCGCGAAATTGTCCCCCGAACCGTGAGTTAGGACGGAGATGGCCGCGAAGAAGATGAAGACCACGATCACGCCCATGAGGATGATCGAAACGATGATCTCCGAGCGCCCCGCCCCTTTGACGCCCCGGTAGTTGAGATAGATGAAGGCCAGCGCGATCAGCACTGCAAAGACCAGGGCCACCTGCTGTCCATTCAGGAAGGGGATGGACCAACCCAGGTCAGCCATCATCCATTTGACTCCTTCGCCGAAGCCGAGGGCGTACACGCTGCAGGCGATGCAATGACCGACCCAGGACATCCAACCGCCCAAAAAACCAAAGGGCGGGAAGAGACCTTCTTTGATCCAGAGATATCCGCCACCCGTCTCGGGGAATGCGCTAGCGAGCTCCGCATACGACAAGGCGGTCAGTACGGTGACGAAGAAATTCAGAATGAAGGCGAGGAGCAAAGCGGGTCCGGCGATCCCGACACCGAGGCCGATGAGCACGAAGATGGTGGACCCGATGTTCGGCCCGATGCCGATCATCAGGACTTCGAGCAGTCCCAAATCGCGACGTAGGGTGACCTCGACCTCACCGGTGCCTTTCTGGCCAGATGCCACCTCCTCGGCCATATTCTTCCGACCTAAGCCGCTGCGTTTAATTAAACCCTTTCTTGGGTCGATATAAGTATTTGCTCAGGCAGAGGTTTTGCCATACGGTCACTTATCGAATATCTGGCCGCACTTCGGACAGGCCTTGAAATCAGCGGGGAGCTTCTCCTTACAGGAGGGGCATTCCCTGGTCACGAGAGCAGTGCACTTGGGGCAGCGCGCGTAGCCTGGCTTCACTGGTTCACCGCAGGCGGGGCAGGGAACGCTGCCTTCCTTGTTCCAGTAGTGGTTTCCGGTGGACGCGGCCGGTGCGGGTGCGGGCTTCTGCTCAACGACAGACTCCGTCTTGACCTTCTTCGGTCTGTCAGTTATGTAGCCATAGGCGGCCCAGGCGATGCCGCCGACCATGACCCCCAATCCGACATAGGTCAGCCATTCCGGCAGGACCTCCTTCGGGGGCCAATCCCCGGTCTGCTGCACAAAGAGGACGGATACCACGGTCACCGCTAGACCGGCCACGGCGAGTATTGCTCCGTATAGCACATCTCGGTTGCGCATCGGGAATGGAACGTGCATCAGCTAGATTAAGACTGAGGGTCAGCGCCGAAGGGCGGGGATCTGCCGTCCCCCCATGCCATTCACCCGAGCTATGCGTCGGGTCAGGATGGCATCCCACAACGGGGCGGCTATGACCGTCACGGGAGTGCCGCACAAGGCCGCTTCGATGGAGGTGTCCAGCGCATCCACGCTGAGCTCCGCTCGAATGCC
This sequence comes from uncultured Methanomassiliicoccaceae archaeon, assembly GCA_964500045.1. Taxonomy (GTDB): domain Archaea; phylum Thermoplasmatota; class Thermoplasmata; order Methanomassiliicoccales; family UBA472; genus CAZCNG01. The sequence goes on along the minus strand of CAZCNG010000002.1, from coordinate 17,417 downwards.
CTGCGCGGCGGCCCGGCTCCGCGCCAACGTGCCCATCACGGCCACTATGCCACCGCCATCCCTAGTGTTCAGCACGGCCTCGCGCAATTGCGCTGGGTCGAGCATGACGTTCGCGTCCATCAGCGTGATCTGCGCCGGCCTCGGACCCGGTGCCTTGGCGCTCATTTCCGCCAGGGTGCGCGGATGCGGACCGTGCGGAATTCCACCGCCCTGGGCGAGGGAGCTATTGGCCCGAACCAATAACGGGACAGCCAGGCCGGCCTTCTCCGCCGCCGGGGAGTAGAGCAGCCCCTCTGGATCGCCGAAATAGGAAACTTTTCCGTCTCTCACCGCCAGCACGTCGTCCGCCCAACCCAAGGCGATCTCCACCTCATGTGTGGACATGATCACGGTGACGCCCCGGGCATTGATCTCCTCGGTGATCTCGAGCAGCTCGCTGACCATCTTCGGGTCCAACCCGGCGGTCGGTTCGTCCAGGATAAGAACCTCAGGCCTCATGGCGAGCGCCCCCGCCAACGCCACCCTCTTTCTCTGTCCGAAGCTCAGCTGCTGCGTCGGCCTTTCCTCCAAGCCCTCCAATCCAACGAGTGCAATGGCCTCTTTGACGCGGGCCTCGACCTCCGTGTGCGCCAGCTCCAGATTGAGCGGGCCGAAGGCCACGTCCTCTTCGACGGTCGCGGAGAAGATCTGGTCATCTGGATTCTGCAAGACCAACGCCACCTTCTCTCGCAGCGAATAGAGGTCCTTGTTGCGGTAGGAGAGCTCCGCCCCCGCGAAGGCGACACTTCCCGAAGCTGGTTTCAGAATGCCGTTGAAGTGCAGAAAGAGGGTGCTCTTGCCAGCACCGTTCGGTCCGAGCAGCGCCACCTTGCGGCCTGTGCCGATGGACAAGGTCACATCACGCAATGCGGCGGCGCCGTTGGGATAGGAGAAGGACAATGACCTGGTCGCGAGGATCGTTTCCGGATTCACATTACCACCTTGATTATGTGCACGAGGAAGAGGTTCAATGCGTAGAGAGCAAGGAAGAGAGCGGCTGGAAGCACGTACCAGATGGCGCCCATCTTGCCCGGCTCACGGAAAGTGCGGAAATCTCCTTTGAACGCCCGCGAGCGCAGTGCGACCTCGGATCGTTCCGCCATCTCCAATGAACGGGTGAAGACGCCCACGGCCATCTTGCCCGAGGTCCGTAGTCGCCGCCGGGCTCCGCGGAAGCCGAGGCGCACCTCCGCGGCCAAGCGCATCGCCTCCAGCTGCTCCAGCAGAAGGAAAGAGTAGCGGTATATGAGCACCATGACCTCGCACACTTCCCTGGGTACGCGCACCTGGCGCAGGGCGATGGCGAGGTGCGGTATCGGTGTGGTCAATGCAAAGGCCAGCATCACGGTCATGCCGGCCAGGACCTTGGCGATGAGACCGGTCGCGATCGCCACGCCCTCCTGCGTGAACGTCACCTTCAATCCGAAGAGGTCGTAGACGGCCACGACGGTCCCGCCGGTCATAAGGGCGATGAGCAGCGCGCTCACCAGGAGCACCAACAGACTGTCCAGCAGGGCGATGCCGACCACGCGGGGCACCTTGCCCTTTGTACCGTATAGGATCAAACCAAGGCCGATGCCGAGCACGAGCAGCGGCACGATTATCGTCGCGGAGGCCAGTGAGGCGATCAGCAGGAAGAGGCACAGCAGCAACTTTCCGAGCGGTGCCATGTGCCGCATCGGTGACGCGAACGCCACCTCGTCGATGGAGTTCAAGCTATCACCGGGTCAGCTCCGAATCCTTGCGGCTGAAATGCAATGCGGCCATCAGGACCGCTAGGCCGATCATCGTCTGCAGGGCAAAGAGCATCATCTCCGTACCTGGATCGGGCGAGAATATGTTCTGCGCCCAAGGTGAATAGCCGGGCGCCAGTTGTTGCGCTAGTTGTTGCGCCGCGTCGTCGGTCCCCTGCAGGTTCTGGTTGGCCAGCAGCGCCACGAAGATCAGCACGGCCGCGACCGCGGCCGCGACCGCGTACATCGCTGGCCGCGGCGCCTTCTGCTTCTGCTTCTCACCCACGATGTCCGGGCGATGGGCGGCGAGGTAGTCGAAGAAGAGCACGATGAGCAATCCTTCCACGATGGCCAGTGGTATCTGTGACAGGGCGAAGATGGCCAGGAAGGCCAGGAAGGCGTTGATGACGCTGCCGTGGTCCGGGAAGGCCAGGGCCAACTGCAACGAGGTCATGACGTAGGTGGCGATGTCCGCCACGAAAGCAGTGGTGAAGACCGTGATTTTGCGCTTCACGCCTACGCCGCTCATCGCTCGATAGACTCCAAAGGCGATGAACGGGCCCACCACCCCCATCGAGAATATGTTGGCGCCCAAGGTGGTGAGACCCCCATGCGCCAGCAGCAACGCCTGGAAGAGCAGCACGACCGAGGCCAGGATCGTGGTTATGGCCGGCCCGGAGATGATCGTCGACAATCCTGTGCCGGTGGGATGTGAGGAGGAACCGGCCACCGAAGGCAATTTGAGCGAAGAAAGAACGAAGATGAAAGCGCCACCGATGGCCACGCGCACCTTCAGTTCCGGCTTCTCTTGGAACATCTTGCGCAACCGCAACGCTCCCCAGACCATGAACGGCAGCGAGAGCAGCAACCAGAAGAGGCACCATTCCAGAGGGAGAAAGCCCTCCATTATGTGCACTGCCCACACTCCTTGCACAGGCCGGTCAAGCGGAGCGTCCAGCGATTCACCGTCATGCCGCTCATGCGCGACAGGTCGTTGACGCTCAATTCCACCGGCACGGAGATCAGTTTATGGCACTTTTCACACTGGAAGTGCGTGTTGGGGAAAGGATGACGATGATAGGTAGCCACCTGCCCATCCATGAACTCGGAGATGAGGCCTTCTGCCTCCAGCTTGTTGAGGTTGCGGTAGACCGTGCCCAACGATATCTTCGGGAGCGAGGCCCGGGCCTGAATGTACACTTCATCGGCATTCAGGGGCTGGTCGGACTCGTAGATGATGTTGATGATCACCTTGACCTGCTTGGTCCACCGCGAGGCCTTTCCATTCATATCAGTAATGATTATCAATATCATTCATATATAATGTCTGTGCAGCGGGGTCCAGTACACTTCCGTGGCTGCAACCCTACGGAACGAGGGTGCGGCGCATGAGATAGTTGTTGCCGCGCCGACAAATGACGCGGTAGCCCATGTGCGAATAGAAGGCCAATCCGGAAGCGTTGGTAAGCTGGACGCACAGCTCCACTCCTTCGACGGATCTGTCGCTCACCTTGGCCTCAACCCGTTCCAGCAACCTGCGGCCCAGACCCTGCCCCTGGTGCATCTTGTCCACCTGGAGCGAGGTGATGAAAAGGTAATTGTCGATCTTCTCGGTCGAGCAGTAAGCGATGGGGCGACGCTTCTCCGCGGCCACCTCCGTTTCCACGTGCCGGTCGCGCAGCCACTCCAGCAGCGGATCGTCGCTCCACTGGAGGCCCCAGGAGGCGAGCATTATGTCCTCCATGTTCTCCCGGGTGATGCGCAGGAGTATGGGAATGTCGCGGCGGCGTAGGGGTCTTAGCTCGACCACGGCCGTCGAAGGCATGCTGCGATTATAAACCCATGCTGGCGCTCCAGCGTCGGAATGCTGGCATCCCGTAGCGAATCTTCGCGGAAATACTATAAATATGTGTACTAAAGTTCGATGCAATAGGGTGAAACTAACATGGTACAGATCACACCTGAGGCTACCACATATATCAATGACCTGATCGTCAAGAATGACAAGAAAGGATCCGGCATCAAGATCTACCTCTCTGGCATGGGCTGCTCCGGACCAGCGTTCGGCATGGCTTTCCAGGAGGGAAAGAAGGAGGGCGAGTTCGAGCAGCCCGCCGAGGGCTTCTCCATCTTCTACGACGGCGAGACCAAGGAGATACTGGACGCCTGCACCGTAGACTTCATCGAGACGCCATACGGCAGCGGGCTCATCGTCGAGAACCCGAACAAGGCGGGCTGCGGCACCTGTGGCGGCGGCTGCCACTAAACCATTTCCAGCAAACCCCCCTTCATCTTATTCTAATACAATCCTTATTCCCGTCTGTGTTCCTCGAGCATCCCCTCATCTCCCCTGGCAAAGTGGAGCGGAGGGAATACCAGGTCACGTTGGCGCAGGCGGCCCTGGCCCACCCTACGCTCATCGTGCTGCCGACCGGCCTGGGTAAGACGGTCATCGCCCTACAGGTGATCGCCGAGACCCTCCTCAAGCATCCCGCGGGAAAGGTGCTCATTCTGGCTCCCACGAAACCGCTGGTGGAGCAGCATGCCACCTCTTTCTCAGCCATGCTGCGCGACCGCAAGGTGGGCATCATGACCGGCGAGACGGCCGGGGAGGATAGGGAGGTCCTTTTCTTGGAGAACGACGTCATCGCCTCCACCCCCCAGGTAGTGGCGAACGACATCGCCAAAGAGCGACTGGACCTCAGCAAGGTATCGCTCATCGTCTACGACGAGGCGCACCGCGCTGTCGGAAACTACGCCTACGTCAAAGTAGCGGAAGCGTACAAGCCCTACGGCCGACTGGCTCTCGCGATGACCGCCTCACCCGGCAGCGACCGGGACAAGATCATGGAAGTGTGCCGCAATCTCGGCATCGAGGACATCCAGGTGCGCACTGAAGAGGATCCGGACGTGGCACCCTATGTCCAGGATGTGGCGGTGCAGTGGGTCGAGGTGGAACTGCCCATGGAATTGCGGCGCATCTCGGCGCTGCTGCGTTCGCAGTACGAGATGTACCTCAAGGAACTCGAGGACCTGGGCTTCATCCCGCAGGGGGCGACGACCAAGAACATTCTCAGCCTAGGCATAGAGCTGCAGGCCCGACTGAAAGAAGGGGAGAAGAACCGGTCGATCTATAGGGCGCTCAGCCTCCAGGCCATGGCCATGAAGATCGAGCATGCGGTCGATCTGGTGGAAACGCAGGGCATCTCGCCGCTGCGTTCCTATCTGGACCGGTTGGAAACAGAAGCGCGATCGGCCGAGGGCTCCAAAGCCGCCAAGGCCGTTTTCGGCTCCGAACAGGTGCTGGCCGTCAAGGCCATGCTGCCCAAGGTGATGGCCGAACATCCGAAGATCGCCAAGGTCATGGGCGAAGTGAGCCGTCAGCTGGACGCGAATCCAGAGTCCAAAGTACTCGTCTTCACCCACTACCGCGACACCTGCGAGGTAGTGGCCGCGAAACTGGCCCGCGTCGACGGCGTCAAGGTCGCCAAACTTTTCGGCCAGGGCGAGCGGCCCGGTGAAAAGGGTCTGAAGCAGAAGGAACAGGTCGGCGTCCTGGACCGCTTCCGCGCCGGCGACTTCAACGTGCTCGTGGCCACCTCGGTCGGAGAAGAAGGTCTCGACGTGGAGAGCACCGACATGGTGATCTTCTACGAACCGGTGCCGTCGGAGATCCGCGCCATCCAGCGCCGCGGCCGCACCGGAAGGAAGCGGGCGGGCAAGGTGGTCATCATGATCACCAAAGGCACGCGGGACCAGGCCTACCATTTCAGCAGCCGCAACAAGGAACGCAGCATGAAGCATAAGCTGGAAGCATTGCGCAAGGAGCTGGCGCCGGCCTGCGCCCCGGAGAAGCGGGAGGGACAGACCCGGTTGATGGACTTCTAGCCGTGGCCTTATAATATTGGCAAGGAGTTGGCAAATCTCATGGCGATGCCCTTCCGCCCGTTGGCAGAGACGTACGAGAAGCTGGAGGCCACGTCATCGCGGCTAGAGATGACGGACATCCTGGCCGCTTTCTTCAAAGAGGCCGAGGCGGGCTCCATCCGTAAGGCCGTGTATCTTACTCAGGGGCAGCTGTACCCCGACTTCTATCCGCAGAAGCTGGGCGTGGCGGACAAGCTCCTCATCAAGGCCTTGGCCTTCATCTCCGGTCGGAAAGAAGCAGCGGTGGCGGAGCTGGCGCTCACCGAGGGCGATCTGGGCTCCGTGGCGGAGCAGCTCCTGGTCGGCAGGAGGCAGACCTCGCTCTTCGCGCAGGAACTGACGCTGGAAAGGGTTCATTCCGCGCTGGACAAGGTGTCCAACGCCGAGGGCAGCGGATCCCAGGACATGAAGATCAAGCTGCTGGCCGACGTGCTGCAGGACGCAACGCCGCTGGAGGGCAAGTACATCTGCCGCATCGTCACCGGCAAGATGCGTTTGGGCGTCGCCAGCATGACGATGATAGATGCACTGTCCACCGCTTTCGCCACCAAGGCGGAACGGGACAAGGTGGAGCGAGCCTTCCAGATCACCTCCGATCTCGGTCTGGTCGGAGAGGTGCTGGCTCGGGAAGGCATCAGCGGCATCGAGTCCATGCACGTCACCGTCAACAACCCCATCCGCGTGATGCTCGGAGAAAGGATGGCCTCACCGCAGGACATCCTGGAGAAGATGGGCGGCAGCGCGGCCTTCGAATACAAATACGACGGGGTGCGCGCCCAGGCGCACATCACGCCGGACGGCATCCGTCTCTACTCCAGGCGTTTGGACGATCTAACTGGACAGTTCCCTGATGTCGTTAAGGCTTTGCGGGCGGCGTTCCAAGGACGGGAGGCGATCATGGAGGGCGAGTGCGTCCCGGTCGACATCAATACTGGGGAGTTCCTGCCTTTCCAGGAGGTCTCGCACCGCCGCGGTCGCAAGCACGGACTAGAGGAGGCGGTGGAAGATTACCCGGTCCGCGTGTGCCTCTTTGACCTGCTCTATCTGGACGGTCAGGACATGACCTCCATGCCCTATCTGAAGCGCAGAGCGGCGCTGTCCGCGGTGATCAAGGAGAGCGATCAGGCGCGCCTCTCGGAGATGCGGCTTCTCTCCACTCCGGACGAGGTGGAGGTGTTCTTCCAGGAGGCGCTGCGCGACGGTTGTGAGGGACTGATGGCCAAGTCCATCGGTGAGGATTCCACCTATCGAGCGGGAGCGCGAGCATTCCAATGGATAAAATACAAAAAAGAGTACCGCTCCGAAATGACCGACACCGTTGATCTGGTGGTGGTCGGTGCCTTCGCTGGAAGAGGGAAGAGAAAGGGATTCTACGGCGCGCTGCTCATGGCCACCTACGACGAGGAGAGGGACAACTTCCAGACCGTGTCGAAATTGGGCAGCGGCTTCACCGACGTCGACCTGGCGGGAATACCACCGATGCTGGAGAAGCTCAAGTTGGACGAGAAGCATCACCTCGTTGACAGCAAGATGCAGGCCGATTACTGGTTCGAGCCGAGCCTGGTGCTGGAGGTGCTGGGTGCGGAGATCACCATATCCCCGATACACACCTGTGCCTACGGCAAGGTGCGCAAGGAGGCCGGACTAGCTATCCGCTTCCCCCGCTTCACGGGAAAGTACCGCTCCGACAAAGGGCCGAGGGAAGCGACCAGCAGCGCCGAATTGGAGTCGATGTACCGCGGTCAGTTGAAGAAAGTGGAAGAGTAGGCCACGCACCTCTTCAAGATGAATGCCCGACCGAGGGAGGGGGCGCTCGGCCGGGAAAGTATAGTTGTAGGAGATCGCCCACCTTGTCGCGATTATCTCATGCGATAGGTGGGATTCGGCCTGCCTGGAGCAAAACAGTCGTCCTTGATCTCCACTGTGGCGAGTTTCATTTCGCGCAGGGTGTATTTCACCGAGTCTCTCATATTCTTGCTTAATTCTTCCGGACTCGATACGATGCGGGCATTCAGCAACACCGTGGTCTCTCCAGCGGAATACCTTGAGCCCAGAACCGAATCGACGATCAGATTACTATAGACCATGCTTATCTTGGCCTGGTTGTGCGGCGACCGAACACTCACCTTGGCGTGGGCCACGTCCTGAGGATGGTATTTCGAGGCCAATTCTCGCAATATCCTGGTGGCGAGATCATAGGTGTCGAGGTGGTCCGCTTTGAGAGTGAATTGTCCGTTGTACCAGCCCAGTTCGGCCTCGGCGGCCGCATATTTGTCGTAGTCGATATCCACAGGCCTATGCGTAGGCTCCCTTTCAGATGTTATGACCTTCATTATCTGCTTGAAGCCAGAGCCATCAAGGGAAGAATATGGTATTACCTCTGCCTCAGCATTGATCTTGCCCACTTCCTCTACGATCTCGCGAAGCCTGGATGTGGAGATCATGTCGGTCTTGGATAGCACCACCACGTCCGCCTCGGCGATCTGGTGATGGCGCAGGTAGCCACCCAGTGACTCGCCTAGCATCTCATCTTCACTTATGCGGGAACTGTCTACGAGCACCATCAACGGAGCAACAGAGATTTCCTTCGCATAGATCGACTTCAGCGGGGCCACGACGGTTGCCTGCAGGTCCGTGCAGCTGCCCACTGGTTCAGCAATAACGTAGTCGGGCTTGACCCGACCCACCAGCCCTCGGGTTCCAGTGATCAAATCGTTGAACTTGCAGCAGAAACATCCGCGCAGGACCTCTGCCACCTGAAACCCGTTGGCCTCGCAGTATTGAGTGTCCACCAGCGCTTCGCCCTGATCGTTCATCACGAGCCCAACGCTCTTGCCCTGGGCCTTCAACTCCTTCGCGATGCCGTTGATCAAAGTCGTCTTTCCAGAGCCAAGAAATCCACCGACGATAGCCATTCTGACAACCAAATCTCTTCCCCTCGCCGGCGCCATTGCGCCTTGGAATGACAATGTGTGCTCTCCGATTTATAATTGATTTGAAAGTCAAATAATGAAGTGTTTCATCTCACTGATGTAGAATTGAGTACTGGCTTTGCTCAAATATCTGACTTCACATAAGAATATCTATTAGATATGTTGAATTGAATTATAATCACTCAAATAATCGAGTTTGAAATCAAGTTGAAATAACCCAAGACCGGTTCCGTGTCAACGTCCTCGGGGACGGGGGGAGTTTCACATTGATCACATTGAGACAGAATCTCGTTGCTGAATTCATAGGAACAATGTTCCTTGTGACCGCTGCCATTGGATCCACGATCCTGTCCTTCAATGTTTTCGGAGCGAATCTGGCCCTGGCCGTATTCATGAATGCGGTGGCGGTCACCCTGGTCCTGTTCGCCCTGATCGAGACGTTCGGGTCCATTTCCGGGGCACACTTCAATCCGGCGGTCACTTTTGCCCTTTTGCTCAACAAGGAGATCCTCCCCAAGAAGGCGGCCATGTACATGGCTGTCCAATTTCTCGGCGGCTTCGTCGGTCTGCTCATAACCCACATCATGTTCTACGACACCCAGCCCGATCTACTGGTTATCTCATCGAACACCAAGACGATCTTCCAGGGCTTCTCCGAGGTCATCTGCACCTTCATTCTGGTCGGTGTGATATTCGGTTGCGTCAAGGGCGGCTCCAAGCATACTGGACTCTCGGTGGCGTTCATGGTAGGAGGCATGCTCATCACCTCCGTCAGCACCATGTTCGCCAACCCGGTGGTAACTTTCTGCAGAATGTTCACCTACGCCATCTGCGGCATCGCCCCGGCGAGCGGGATACTATACATCATCGCGGAGTTCGTCGGCGCTGCCCTGGCGGTTGCGGTCTTCGCCAAGGTGCTCTTCCCTGCAAAGCTCAAGGAAAAGTGCGATCCGTTCGAGTGCCCAGTGAAGCCGATCGAGATCAAGATGTAGACCAAGAGATGAACAACGCTCTGAGAGGCCGCATCGAGGAAGGCGGAGAGCCTTCCAGGCCCTTCAGAGCTTCAGCGGAATGCCTGGCATCAAGCACCTAATCACCGGGCCGCCAGGATGAAAACGCTTATAAATCGAAGGGGCATAGGTGGCGTTCATGGAGATAGAGCAGGTCGACAAGGGCAAGGATTCCATCAGCATTCGGATGAAGGATGCCGACATGACCCTGGTCTCACCTCTCGTCAGGGAACTCCTCCTCGATGAGATGGTCGACGAGGTCAAGTTCACCGCCGGCAGCACCGGCACGATTCCAGTACTTTTCGTAAAGGTCAAGAGCGGCAAGCCGCAGACCGCCCTCAAGAGGGCTTCCAAGAAGATCTCCAACGAGTTCAAGGAAGCCCGCGAGAGCGTGGAAAAGGCCTCGAAGTGAGTCATGCCTTTCCAGGAGAATTACAACGCTGAGCGGCCCATTGGCCTAGAGGTCTTCCTCACTTCTCAGGAAGGCATCGGAGGTCGGCTGCGCCACCTCATCGAAGATTTTGTGGTCGATGAAGTGCCGACCTATCCGCCGCGCGATGACACAGGCAGGTACGTTATAGCCAAGGTCACCGCCACCAATTGGGAGATGAACCGCCTGGTGCGGCACATGTCCAAGTACATGGGCATCAGCCGTCAACTGATCGGCTTCGCCGGCACCAAGGACAAGCGGTCGATATCTTCGCAGTTGATGTCCATCGAGGCGCCCATGGAATGGGTCGAGGCGCTTCACATCACTGACGTGAAGATCGAGCCGCTGTACCGCTCCAAGAAGAACATCACCATCGGCGCCCTCAAGGGCAACAAGTTCAACATCCTCATCTCCGGCTGCCAGAAGCAGGGCGATGAGCTCGCCGCCAGCGTCACCGCCACTGCGGAAGAGATCAAGGCCGCGGGAGGATTCCCCAACTTCTTCGGAGTACAACGCTTCGGATCCCTGCGCCCCATCACCCATGTGGTCGGCCGCTTCATCGTCAAGGGCGATATCGAGGGCGCGGTCATGGCCTACGTCTCCGATTCCGCCGAGGACGAGGACGAGGAGAGCCTGGCGGCGCGCAAGGCGCTCAAGGTCACGCACGACTGGGACGCGGCCCTGGCCACCTTCCCGATGAAGCTGACGTTCGAACGCACGGTCATCGGCTGGCTGCAGCGGAATCCCGAGGACTACGCCGGCGCCATCCGCGTGCTGCCGTCCAATCTGCAGATGATGTTCGTGCACGCGTACCAATCCTATCTATTCAACCGCATCCTGAGCGAGCGCGTACGCCGCGGCATCCCGCTGCGCGAGGCGGTCGTCGGAGATGTCATCCTGCCCGCGGACGCGGACGGGCTGCCGGACCATGACAAGTATGTGCCGGTCACTAAGGCCAACATCGACATGGTGCAGCGCAAAGTCGTAGTAGGACGCGCCTACGTGTCGGCCGTGCTCTTCGGCCAAGACAGCGTCTTCAGTGAAGGCGAGGTCGGGGAGATCGAGAGGACCGTGGCCGCAGCGGAAGGACTCGTGCAGCGTGACTTCTGCACCCCTGCGCTACCGGACTGCAATTCCCGCGGCAGCAGGCGGGAGATCCTGGCCCGCGTTGCAGAACCTTCTTTCAGTGCCGACGGCGAGAACGTGCGCTGCCTCTTCACCTTGGACAAGGGCTGCTACGCCACCGTTCTCCTGCGCGAGTTCATGAAAGCGGACATCATGGACTACTAGGCTCACAGCCGGGTCCAATCCGTCTCCTTGTTCTCATCGATTATCTCCACATCATCGTTGGAAGCGGAAGCGGCGGTGAGTATCTCCAGGGCGGTGGGCTTCTCCTTCTTCTCCACCTCGCGCAGCTTCGATTTCATGCGCAGGGGGGCCTTGCAGCGGGGGCACGCCCCCATGGCCACACAATCCTGGCACAGCACCGCCTTGCAGGACGGGCACGCGGTCATCACCGGCCTATCGTGGAAGATGCAGCGGCGGTCGCTCAGCTCCTTCTCCTTCTTCTGGGGCTGCCCATAGAAGGTGGAGTACAGCTCCTTCTCATCGTGACCGAAGAGGATGGGCTGCCCATTGCCGCGGGGCACGGGGGCCTCCTCTCTCGCTAGGGTGAACTGCGGCGTTGGCGGCATCGAGGCCTCCATATCCTGTAGCGGACCCATCGGACCGAGCGGCTCGTCCAGCTCCGGCGCGTCCGGACCCATGCGGCGTCTCTTGCGGGCGGCCTTGTCCGCCACCTTCTCCGCCTTCTTCTCTTCCCTAGGCTTCAGCGTATTGAGCGCCGCGGTGATGCTCTTCGCCTTCCGCGGTCCGATGCCGAGCTTGCGCATCAGGCTGAGCTGCGACCGCTCTTCCTGCGGCAGGCGCATGGCCTTGCGCAATAGCGGGTCCAGGTCCTCGCCGCCCGGGACGGGCGCTTCGCTATCGTTGACCGCATCGATGTAGGCCAGCACCCTCTTGGAAGCGGAGATGTCCGCGTTGGGGAGAGCGGCGGAGACGTCGCTCAACAACACCCCGTCGCCGCGGCCCTTGTGATGCGCGTTGAGGAGCACTTTTCTGGAGGCCTCATCGAGGTAGGCTGCTTCCTGGTTGCTGAGGGATTCCAGCGCCACGACCTCGCGCGCCGCGACGTATTCCATCACGCGATCGAGGATGTCGAACGGTATCTCGCAGGAAGCGTACGCCTCCTCCTTGCTCAGCCGCCGCCCCATGCGGTGCTCACAATCCAGCACCTTGGTGGCCAACGTAGCGATGTTGCCCTCCTCCCGAGCCCGTTCGGCCGCCAGCAGGCCTTCCTTGGCCTGCTCGCAATCGGGATCGGAGGACAACGCCCTCTCGAATGCCGCCACCGCCGCCCCTGCCTGTCCCCTGCGCAGCAGGGCCATACCTTTGCCGGACATGGCGATGGCATCCTCGGGAGCCATGGCGAGCACGCGGTCGAAGGAGCGCATGGCATCCTCCTCGCGGCCCAGCTTGACGGAGAGATCGCCGCGCAGACGCCAGGCGTCCACCGCTCCCGCATCCAAACGGGTGGCGCGGTCGGCCGCCTCCCAGGCGGCGTCCAGATAGCCGAGCAGGGACTGCACCCTGGCCAACCGCTCCAGCGTGGGCGCGTCCTCGGCCCCCATGGCCAGCGCTCTCTCATAGCAGTCAGAGGCGGCCTCGAGGCGGCGCATATCTTCCAAGGCCCGGCCTTTCAGACGCAGCACCTGCGCTTCCGGAGCGCCCAGTCCGATGGCGCGGTCGAAAGCTTGCAGCGCACGGTCGTACTGCTGCAGTTTAAGGTGGGCATTGCCCTTGAACCTCCACGTCTCGGGGTCGCTGCTGTCTGATTCCAGCGCCTTGTCCAGGTCCTGTACCGCCTCCTCGAGGCGACCGAGGGAGGCCAACGCCCGGCCCCGGTCCATGCGGTAGCGCGGGTCCTTGCTCATGTTGACGCAGCGGTCGAAGGCGACCAGTGCCTTGTCGTAATCCTTCAGGAAGAGCAGGGCGCGGCCCTGCGCGTCCAGCATGTCGACCGCCGTATCGTCCAGAGCATAGGCCCTGCCGAAACTGCGGACGGCGGCATCGTACTGATTGACGGCCATCTCCTCCATGCCCTTGGCGCCCAAGAGGTCCTTGCTCTCGCCCAGACGGGCGATGGCAGTGGCATAGGCCTGCGCAGAAGAGGCATGATCTCCCTTGACCTGGAGGGCCACGGCCCTGTCGATCAGCGAGGAGGCTTCGTTCGGATCGTAGGAGAGGACGAGATCACAGGCGGCGATCACATCGCCCTGGGCGGCCGTCACGCTGGCCTTCCTCAGGAGGAGGATGGGCACCTTTTGTTCGCTGACGGCGGCGGCCCTGTCGAACGCCTTCACCGCATCGTTGAACAGTCCCAGCTCGTGCAGGGCCATGCCCATGTCGACCAGCGTCGGTCCGTCGTTGGGGTCCAACTTTATGATGCGGTGCGCCGTGCGGACGAGACCTTCGTTGTCCGCCATGGCCTTCTGCGACCGCTTTTTGGCCTGCAGCATCTCCATGTCCTTGCCGCCCAGGTGCAAAGCGACGTCGAATTGAGCGACGGCCTCAGCGTGCCGTTCCATCCTCGCCAGCACCACGCCCTGGCGGACATGGATGAACTTGTCCTTGGGCCGCTGGTCCGCGGCCATCTGGTATGCGGCCAGAGCCGCGTCATACAGCTGCATCCATTCCAGAGTGATGCCTTTGCTGATCCAGACGTCCGGGTCGTGCGGATCGACCAGCAGTGCCGCATCATATGCGGTGAGCGCCTCCGGGTAGCGGCGCAGCGCCTCCAGCGAGATACCGAGGTAGAACTGCGCCCCCTTGTCATCCGGCTTGCAGGAGGTGACCGACTGGTAGGCGGCCACCGCCTCCTCGAAGCGGCGCAGGGCGAAAAGGCTGTCGCCCCTGATATGCCACAGTTCGACATTGTTCGCATCTACGTCCAAACCGAAGGTCGCCTGGGCCAAGGCCCTGTCGTAGTCCTCCATGTTGTAGAGGGCGGCGGCCAGGTCCGCCGTCGCCATGGCGTTGCGCGGATCGATGGCCAAGGCCATCTCATAGTATTGCACGGCCTCTTCCTTCTCCCCGAGACGGTCGAGGGCCACGGCCTTGTCCAGCGCTGCGGACTTGTCCGTGGGGTCGAGGCGCAGCACCCGGTCGCTGACCTCGATGACATCCTTGTCCTTGTCCAGATGCTTGAAGCACTCCTTGATGCCGTGCAATATATCCAGACGGTCCGGGGACAACTTGGCGGCCTTGCGCAGCGGGCGTACCGCCTCGCTATAGCGGTTGAGGGACATCAGGTCCTGGGCCATGCGCAGCAGTCCTTCCACCTCGCGGCGGTCGTCCGCCGGCGCGGACTCCACTTCCGGCGGCTGAGACGAAATATTCTCCTTCGGTTCCGGCGCTGCGGCCTCCGCCTGCGTCGGGGTCGGGCTCAACGCTTTGCGACGGCCTTCCACGGCGGTGTCGAAAGCCGGATCGATCGTCAAAGCTCTCTCGTACGCGGTGGCCGACTCCTCTCGGCGGCCCATTTCGCCGAGGACGGCCGCCACCTCGCACCAGGTGATCTTGTCGCCGGGGTCGGCGATCAATGCTTGCTTGTAGAAGGGAATGGCTGCGCTGAGGTCGCCCTGTCTCCATTTGATCCGTGCGGACTGCAGAGCGGACTCCTTGGCACTGGCCGGACCGATCCTGGCTGGCTCCGGCGCGACGCGCACTTCGGCTGGCTGGGGAACGGCCATGCCGGTGCTGGCTCCGGCCAATACCTTCTTGCGCCCGACCCAATAGCTGCGATCGGTGTCGCGCATGATCAGCAATTCGATGATGTCCATATCGTCCGGGAACATGGATATGGCCTTCTTGTAGACGCCCAAGGCCTCTTGCGCGCGGCCCAGCTTCTCCAGGGCCTCGGCCTTCTTCATCAGCATCTGCTTCGACTGGCTGCTCTGCCCGTCGATCAGCTGCAGCGCCGCCTCCATCTTCCCCGCCTGGATCTTCAGGTCGACCAGGGCGAGCGTAGCGCTTTCCGCACTGGATGGTATGGATCGAGCGGCATTCAGCGCCAATTCCACCTCGTGGATGTCGCCCAACTTGCGCCAGGCGGCGGCCCTCCGGAGAAGATGATCGCCCAGGTCCGGGCTGTCCTCGCCGGCGGCCTTCTGGCCGATAACAGCAGCGGCCAGCTCCAATGCGGCCCTCGCGTTCTCGGCCCGGCCGTGCTCCAGCTCCTCTTCAGCCATCTGTAGATGACGCTCTGCCTTCCGGGCGGTCTTTTCATCAAGGCCCGCATTCGATCTGAGGAATCCCATCCCCGCACCTGCACCCAGCGGTGCTATGGGGGAGCACGCTCAAAAATCTTTTGCAGGACTTAAAAATATAAATGACTAAATTATAATTAAATGTATGACGGCTGTCCGACCCGAACACTGACTTTAGGTGAGCACAGCGCCATAGACCATGAACATCGTGGACAGAGGCCGAATGCGTAATTCTTATATATTCGTCTGACTAATCCGTTGAATTGTCTGACGCAAGTCGGACAGCACCGAAGGGATGGGAATACTTCCGGCGCACAGGATGGGATGCACAATGGGGCACCGCAGCATTGGGACCAGCGCTAAGAGCGAGGCCGTGAATTGGATGAAGCACCATTCGATCAGCGACCTGAAGAGGATGGCGGGCGAACTCGAACAGAGTGGAAATGATGCCAGCCATCTCCGCGCCATAATCGCCGATCTCACTCTGATCGAAGAGGACCTAACGGTCCAAACTAGTAATGCCTCGAGTTAAGGAGCGGGCTAGATGGGAATCCCGCTCCCTAATTCTTCTTTTCTTCTTTGAGCCAGCTATATCTGGAACATGTTTTTATAGGTCCTCACAGTTAGCACCGTTTCGCGCAGGTGTAATCTAGCGGTTAGGATTTTTGCCTTCCAAGCAAAACACTCGGGTTCGAATCCCGACACCTGCACCACGATCTCCTCTCTTCTCGGATTTGTATCCTGACCTGGTGGGCTGATTCCGATTCCGTTCCTTAGGAGGATTCCTGGGCGAGAACGCGGACGATCTTTTGCAACTGGACATTGGCAATTGCCTGAGCCTCCTCGCTCAAAGGCCCATATTCCCAGGGCTCATGGCCCCATAAGGTAGTGTAGAAATCGAGCCCGACAAAGATGTTCTGGAACTTGAACGCAAGGAGGCAGGTTCCATTGGACATCGTTGTGCGCGTGATTAAACCACCATCTCCCAGGTCCAGGATAGTAGTGTTGGCTGTGTCTTGGAGGAATCGAGCACATGAGGAGCTGTAGTAGTCTTCGCAATCCTGAGTGGAGTTGAAGACATCGACGAAGACGTAAATGTGCAAGAGATATCGCGAGTTGTTGCTTCGGGTCAATTGCGTAAAGAATTGAGAACTGATGTTCACGGCGGAATTGGGGAAATCCTTGGTGCGTTGGCCTTCATACCAACTGTACCCCGTCTCATTGAAATCACCTGAACGGACACTGACCTTCTCGGCCATCGTGGCTTCAGCCTGCTTCGGCGCGGACGATGCCCATAGGCCTGCCACAATGATCACCGCCGCGATAGCTAGGGCGATGAGAACGATCGCTCTTTTCTGCAATCTGACACCTGCGATGCCGCATCGATTCAATTGCCCGGCATTTAGAACGAATCCATAGAATGCAACTCTGGAAAAAGGGGGGATTGGGCGAGGGGGCAGGGGCAACCGCCCCTCCCGCCCGGGATGGGTCTGTTCATAGTCAGCCCCGCTCCGAGCCTCCCCTTCCGGTTATGGCTCCGCGAGGATGGGCGCTATTCACGCCTCTAAATAACTCTAGCCTCCACTTGGCATATAACCGGATTCGGTGGGGGAGACCGCAAGTCGTAACTGCGACGTGCACGCTGGCATTACTTTCGGTCGACTGGAAGTGCTCACGCCTTGTGACGCATGCGCACCGCTTCGCCCCGCTGCAGCTCCGTCATCTCGCGGCCGGTCATGGAAGCCACGCCGACTCCGGTGACCTCTGCGCCGCGCATGATGACCACGTCATCGCCGGGACGGATCTCCTCGTTGGCGGAGATGACACCTTTGGCGAAGAGATTCCCCTTCAGCTGGAAGTCGCCCATGCGGACCACCAGGCGGTTCATCTCGGCCAATTTCTTCGCTCCGTCGATGGTGAGGGAGATCATGCCGCGGTCGGGAGTGAACATCCCGAGCTGAGTATTGTTCCCTTCCTGGAACCTCCAGAATGGGTAGGAACCGGAGACGCGGCAGCCG
>CAZCNG010000001.1:7441-41715 GCA_964500045.1 uncultured Methanomassiliicoccaceae archaeon | reverse complement strand
AGTTCGAGGGGCGGTTACGGCTCCAGGTCCAACGATGGACCCCGCGAGATGCACGATGTAGTTTGTTCGGACTGCGGTCAGAAGACCCAGGTCCCCTTCAAGCCGACCGAGGGCAGGCCCGTCTATTGCAGGGACTGCTTCGCGAAGCACAAGCCGAAAGACCGGTTCTGAGCTTACTAGCGTCAAACCTCTTAGGGGCCTCGGCCCCGTTAATTCCCTTCCTCTCGTTCTCGTCAAGTTCTTCTGCGGCATGTCTGCTGTAATTCTCATCCACCGATCTACTTCGTAAATGGCATGAGCAGGTCCCGCCTGGGACGGTAGAATGCTTTAGTAACCGACCCATTATGATGGCGGGGAACCGCATGTCATCGGAGGAGTTCGCCATCGAGGTCAAGGACCTGGTCCGGATCTACAAGACGAGCCAGGGTGTGTTCCGCAAGAAGAAGAAGGAGACCGTGGCCGTGGATGGCATCTCCTTCTCCGTGCGGAGGGGTGAGCTCT
The DNA here is from genome assembly GCA_964500045.1 of uncultured Methanomassiliicoccaceae archaeon. Classification (GTDB taxonomy): domain Archaea; phylum Thermoplasmatota; class Thermoplasmata; order Methanomassiliicoccales; family UBA472; genus CAZCNG01. Next base: position 41,214 of record CAZCNG010000001.1, on the reverse strand, counting down.
TTGGCATGCTGGGACCGAACGGCGCGGGCAAGACCACCACCATCAAGATGATGACCACGCTCCTTCTACCGACCTCCGGCAGCATCAGCATTCTTGGCCTCGATGTCGCCGCGCGGCCGACAGATGTGCGGAAGCGCATCGGTCTTGTGCTGGGCGGAGAAAAAGGACTGTATTATCGGATCACCGCCCGGCAGAACCTGCGCTATTTCGCAGACCTCTATGGCGTGCCCATGTCGGAGCGGGAGAAACGTATCAATGATCTACTGGACCGGGTGGGCCTGAAGGACCGGGCGGACGACAAGGTGGAAGATTACTCGCGCGGCATGAAGCAGCGGCTGCACCTTGCCAAGGGCCTAGTGAACGACCCGGAGGTCGTTTTCATGGACGAACCGACCATCGGCCTCGATCCGCAGGCGGCCCGGGACGCGCGTTCGATGATCAAACAACTGGTCGCGGACGGCAAGACCATGTTGCTGACGACCCACTACATGTACGAGGCGGACGAATTGTGCAACCGCATCGCCGTCGTCAACAAGGGCAAGATCGTCGCGCTGGACACGCCGCGCGGATTGAAAGGCCTGATGCAGGACATGAACATCATCGAGGTCGAGGGCTTCGGCATCACGGACCACGAGATCGCAGCACTGCGCGGAATGGAAGGAGTGCGCACGGTAAGTGCGACCATATCCGAATCGAAGCAGGTGCTGCGCATTCAGGTGGTGGACGCCTCGGAGATGCTGACGCCGGTGACGCAGCAGCTGCGCGACTGCCGCGTGATCGGCACCAGGATCAAGGAGCCTACGCTCGAAGACGCCTATCTATGGCTGGTGGAAGGCGATGCCTAGGCTGCGCACCATAACCGCTTCCTTCAGGAACCAGGCCCTGCACTTCCTTGCTGACCCGCAGTGGCTCATCCCCAATGTCATCTTGCCGTTCATGATCACGCTTGTGGTCCTGATCCTCTTCGAAGGGCAGGGGGGGAACTTCGCCCTCTACGCCGTGCTGGGGGGAGGAATGATGGGCATGTGGGGCAACACGCTCTACGCTTCCGGCTGGTCGATCCAATTCGACCGCTGGAACGGCACCTTGGAAGAGGTGCTGGCCACACCGTCGCGTCTCATCTGGATCATTGCGGGCAGATCGATGTGGAACGCGCTGATCGGCATCTTGAACGGCCTCGCCATCCTCCTCATCGCGATCTTCGCCTTTGGAATGGACATCACCATCCGCGACCCGGCGTTGTTCTTCCTAGCCTTCTTCGCTACCCTGATGTCGCTCTCGGCGCTGGGCCTGCTGTTCAGCTCGGCGTTCGTACTAACGCGTCAGGCTGGCGTCCTGACCAATGGCCTGGAATATCCGATCTACGTGGGCACAGGCTGCATGTTCCCCATCGCGCTACTGCCGTTCTGGACCGCACCACTCTCGCTCTCCCTAGGCCCTACCTGGGGGATCGACGCCATCCGCTATGCCGCACTGGACGATTACGCTGGTCTGCAAACAGGCTACTGGGGGGATCTGCTGATCATGGTGGCCATATCCATCGCCTACGTAGCGATCGCCGTCTATCTCTTCATCGTCGTGGAGAAGAGGGTGCGCAAGGACGCCAATCTAGGGAGGTACTAGCATGGCGGGCGCCACCTCCCAGACGATGCGGGTCTTCTACAGCAGCGCCGTGTTGGCCAAGAGGGCGCTCTTCGCCTGGCTGAACCCGGCACTGTGGATCATGCAGCTCTTCTTCATGTCCGTGTTCCAGATAGCATTCTTCGTCTATGTGGTGCAGTATGTGCAAGGCACCCCGGAGATGGTGGCCTACGTGGCCATCGGGAACGCCATGGCATCCATCGCTTATGTGACCGTCTTCTCCGTGTGCAACATCACCAACGAGGAGAAGCAACAGGGGACGTTGCAGCCGGTGCTGGTGACGCCAGCGAATCGCATGGCGGTATTCGTGGGCAGGGGCATGTTCCAGGTGCTGAACGGCATCGCCACCGTGTTCATCGCGTTGGCCTACGCCGCCTTCATCTTCGGGGTCAACTTCTCCGGCACCGATTGGGTCTCATTGACGGTGGTCGTCGCCGTGACCGCCCTTTCCATGGTCGCCTTCGGCCTGATGCTGAGCTCGGTCGGCCTCTATCTGCGCACCTCGATGATCATCGCCAACATCTTCCTGTTCGTTGGTCTCCTCGTAAGCGGCGTCAACTTCCCGGTGACCAAGCTGCCCGAATGGCTGCAGCCGCTGGCCTACTGCATACCGCTGACCTATGGAACAGATGCGGCGCGGGCGGCGGTGAACGGCGCTTCGTTGATGGATATCGGAGGATCATTGATCAACATGGCCGTCACGGGCCTCGCTCTGCTGATGGTAGGCTATCTGATCTTCCGCTTCTTCGAGTGGCTTTCGAGGAAGAAGGGAACGATGGAACAGTATTGAGGGGGGATGTGCCCGGTCCTGATGATGAGATCCAGTATCAGGGTGGAGGCTGGAACGCCCAGGTCCGTTCTCCTTTCCTCTTTGATGGATTTCTTGATGGCAGCGCCCGAAGGATCCTTCAACTGCAACCTAGGAGCTCCCGCGATGCTGCGATTTCCTGCGGCCATCTAGGAGAGATGGCGAATGGAATCCTAAAGGGGGTGCCTTTTGCCGATTGATGGAACAGCTTCCTCGGAGGTCGAAGGTGTGACCCCTGCAGGGCGGCACCCGCATCGATGAGGGCTCCAACGAAAAAAGAATAGTCACGAGATGAGTTACCCTGAACGACGATCATGGCAACTTCGAGAAAATGCATCACGTGTCTCCTGATCATCGGCCTACTGGCATCGCCTATGTTCGCCTCTCTGAACGCAGTCGCGGCGCAGCCTTCGGCAGCCGAGGCGGCGTTGCTATCGCAGTTAGATGGGAACAATGCCTATTCCCTGGAGCGCGCCCTGGAGAACGTCACCAAAGCATATCCCGCCTACCGTTCCTCCGGTTCCGCAGGCTGCAATGCCAGCGCTGTTTGGATCCTCCAACAGATGCAGGCCATGGGCTTGTCGGCACATAGCGAGGCGTACTCCTTCCCATCCTGGGACCTGCGCTCCAGGCCGACCCTCTCCGTCGCACCGGATGGTGTGCTGGACAATGCCTCGACCTTTGCGCTGCCTTCGTTCAACTGCGAGCAATGGAGCGGCCCCACCCAGGTCAACGGCACCGTCGGGAAGCTCGTCACGCTGCCGCTACCAGCTGCGGCATCGGATTCGGAATTGGCGCAGCTGACCATCAATCGGACCGCCTGGAATGCCATCAACATCACCGGCAAGGTGCTGGTCATCGGGTCCGAGGTCAATTGGATCACGGACGGAGATAAGGAATTGGACGCCAAGGTGAACGCACAACGCCCGCTCGCCATCATTCAAGCCTTCTACTACGATTGGAACGCATACTACGATGAAGCGTTCGTGGCGTCGGCCCGGGGTCGAACGGTGCCGTACCTCCACAACCTGAGCATGCCGTGCGGCATGCTGAACTACACCGATGGGCAGAAGTTATTCGCCTGCATCGACGGCACGGCGGTCGCTGCGCTGCGCATCGATTCCTTCACCTGGCAAGGGGTGCACCAGAACATCGTAGGCATCATCCCGGGTTCGGAGAACCAGGGACGGCAGGTGCTCATCACCGCCCATTACGATTCGGTAATGGACAATGGCTTCTGCGACAACGGCGCAGGCGTGGCTGGAATGTTGGAGATCGCGCGCGTGCTCAGCGCCGCTCATCAGCAAGGGAAGTTCGCGCCCCGGCAGAGCATCGTCTTCATTGCCTTCGCCGGCGAGGAGCTGGGCCTGATAGGTTCGCTGCAATACGTGAGCGCACATCAGACGGAACTGAGCAAGATGGACGCCATCATCAACCTGGATTGCCTCGGAAATCGTAACCTGACCGTTACTCCTACGCGCAACGTGAGCGGCGTGGACATCCGTCCAATACTGATGAACGCGTCCGCAGATCTGGGAGTACGCCTGAGCGACAACGAGCCAGGAGGCTCGGACCAGGAATCGTTCATAGACCCGGTCAAGGTCAAGGACATGTTCGCCTCGTTTTGGGACGTGCCGGTCAACATAACCCCGGGCCTCAACAACAGCAATGCCGTCCTGCTCTTGTCCTACCCGATCTGGAACATGGGGCAGGGCAACGAATCAGGATGGATACATACCCTCAAGGACGCGCAGAGCACGACCGGGTGGGTCAACGAAAGCAGGCTGCAGGAACAGATGGCGGTGACGACCCTGGCGGTGCTTCGTGTCACCACCCCCACGGCCACGGCACAGGCGGACATGACCCCTTTCATCGCCATCGTGGCTGCGATCATCGTCGTGATGGCGATCTTGCTCGTCTATCGCCGCAAACGTTAGAAGAGAAGCGTCGAGAGGGTCGAGGGCTCATTCCGCCTTGCGTCGTCCGGGGGGCGGATCTCATGGACCTCAGGCCCCCTTGATGACCATCAAGGTGATATCATCGAACTGCGGCTCGCCACCGCCAAATGCCTCAACCTCGGCCAGGATCGCCGCGAGGATCTCCTGCGGGGACCGATGGGCATGGTCGCGTATGATCGCCTTCAATCGCTCTTCCCCGAACATCTCAACTCGGCTGTTGATCGATTCCGTGACGCCGTCAGTATAGAGCACGACCACATCGCCGGTGCCGATCTTGATGGTCCGGGAGGAGAATTCCTGATGTTCCAACACTCCCAGGGCCATCCCGGTCGGCATCAACTCCTCCATAGATGAGTCGCAGCGGCACACGATCGGGGGATTGTGTCCCGCGTTGACGTAGGTGAGCGTCCTTTCCTTCTCGGAAAGGACCCCATAGAAAAGCGTGACGAACATTCCCGTCTTGGAATCCTGGGCGATGAAATCGTTGGCGTCGACGATGGTGATGGCCGGGTCCCGGTGCCAGAGCGCATTGACGCGGACGATGATCCTCGACAACGCCATGAACAGGGCCGCAGGAACGCCCTTTCCAGAAACATCGGCGATGAGTATGCCGAGCGTGTCCTCCTCCAGAGGAATGACCTCGAACGGTATCACATCGAAGAAATCGCCCCCCACTTCCTTGGCCATCACGCTGCGTGCGGCGATGTCGAAACCAGCCACCTGCGGTATCACCTCAGGAAGGAAGCTCCTCTGGATCTCGGCGGCGATGTTCAATTCGGCATTCGACCGTGCCAGGCGCTCCTCCATCTGCCTCCGTTCCGTGATGTCGCGGATCGTCTCGATGGCGCCGGTGATATTTCCTTCAGTGTCGTACAGAGGGCTGGCCTTGGCCCAGAGATAGGCGCCGCGGCCCCGGAAAGTAGGGATGTCGATGTCGACCACGAGCGTTCTGCCCATGCGTTGGATGGAATGATACCTCTTCTCGATCTCCCCATCGGGCATGAAGATGAGATCGGCCAGGGTCGGCTTGCGCTCGCCATAGAACGGCAATGCATATTCGTAGTCGCCTTTGCCGAGCATGTCGGCCGCCGCGACTCCGGTCAGCTCCTCCATGGCCCGATTCCAGGCGATCACCTTGCCTTCGATATCGATGACGAAGGTCGCGTCTGGGAGGAAGCTGATGATCTCCGCAAGCCTGCGTCGGGTCTGCTCTCGCTCCAATTCGGCCTGCTTGCGGTCGGTGATGTCGCGGATCGTCTCGATGGCGCCGGTTATCCTACCCTCGACGTCATAGAGGGGGCTCGCCTTGGCCCAGAAATATACCCCCCGATTCTGGAAGGAGGGGATGAAAATATCCACGACCAGGGTGTCCCCGATGTGCTGGATCGAATGGTAGCGCTTCTCGATCTCGCCATCTGGCATGAAGATGAGGTTCGCGAGCATGGGTTTGCGCTTGCCGTAGAACGGCAGCGCGTATTCGTAATCGCCTTTACCAAGCATCGCTTCTGCCGAAACACCAGTAATATCTTCCATGGCATGGTTCCACGCGATCACCTTGCCTTCGATATCGATGACGAAGGTCGCGTCCGGCAGGAAACCGATGATCTCGGACAGCCTCCGGCTGGCCTGTTCCATCTTGATCTCCGCCTGCTTGCGATCGGTGATGTCGCGGATCGTTTCGATGGCCCCAGTTATCCTACCCTCGACGTCATAGAGGGGGCTCGCCTTGGCCCATAGATGGGCGCCTCGGCCGCGGAAGGTGGGAATGTCGATGTCGACCACCAGCGTATCTCCGATCCGGTGGATGGAATGGTAGCGCTTCTCTATCTCTCGGTCTGGCATCAAGATGAGGTCAACGAGCGTCGGCTTGCGCTCGCCATAGAAGGGGAGGGCGTATTCGTGATCGCCTTTTCCCAGCATTGCAGCCGCGGGAACACCGGTCAACTCTTCCATGGCCCGATTCCAGGCGATGACCTTTCCATCGATATCGATAACGATGGTTGCGTCTGGGAGAAAGTCGATGATCTCCTCCAGGTACTCTGTCCTCATCCCGACCATGGTCTCATCTGATGCAGAAGCTGACTGTGTTTCCTTATGGATGTTCTGCTATGAATGTGCTTTGACCATCGCCCAGAAGAAACCCAGAACCCCCTAGGGGATACCGCAACATCATGGATCGACAGAAAACGATGTCAACCATCCTTGCCGTCTTGCTCCTTTCTAGATTGATAATAGCCACTGGCGAACACCAGCACGACAATGGCATCGATGGTGAGGAAGACCCCTATGATGACGATCTGATTGTTGTCAGGGGAATATGCGAGAACATGCACCGAGCCGGTGCTGTAATAGATGGTCTCGTGGGCATCCATCAAGACCATGCCGTCGGAAAGAGACCCGACCGGGTACTGCCAGAGCATGGAACCACTGGAACTGATCCTCTGCATAGTGGATCCACTATAGACGAGCAGCCCTCCAGATGAGTAGCTGGCATAGATGCCCCCAAAACAAGACTTCTTCCAGATCATTGTGCCATCCGGGTCAAGACAGTAGGTGTAGCTCCATCGCACATCATTGCAATAGATCATCCCTTGGCCATCGACCTTCACAAAAACGACCCGACCTCCGGCGGGAGGATTATGGTCTGGATTGTCCCCATATTCTAAGATGGTCCTCCACAGCAGCGCTCCATCCGATGAGTTCGTGGCACGAATGCTGGTCACCGAAGTCTCGTTGTCTATGTATTCCATCAGACCGCTGTACTGCACGGCACCATCGATGCTGAAGGAACCAAAGCCATCAGGGAAATAGATGGTCTTCTCCTCAATGAAGACCTGTGTTCCGTCTTCACTGATGCCGACCTGGAAGCTCTCATTCAGACCTGATGCGGTGAACATAAAGGTGCCGTTGGAGGCTACCCGTGGATGGCCGTAGGAGTAGTTCTGCAGAGGCCTGTTCATCCTCCACATTTCTGATCCATTGCTGGAAACGGCCACGATCTCATCGGCGTGAACCACCCATTTCTTGGCGATCTGGTCGAAGAAGCCATCTGTGTGGTATACGATGACCGTCCCATCCGGATAGGTGGCACACATCTCCAGGGAACCATTCATCACGAAGGACCATTTGAAGTGGCCTTCGCCATCAAGAGCGGTGAGGTTGCGGAATCCTGCCTTGGAGTTGTCGTCGACCCAGACCGAGCGTTCTGGCCAATCGATGTAGTAGAAGCCCCCGTCGGCCCCGGGCGTAAGTCCAGGCATGGCGTTGGTCGGAGCAACCCATCGAAGAGTACCGTTGGGGTAGATGGCGACATTTCCTGACATGTAGTTGCCATCGTAGGATCCATCAGGTGTCCACCTCGCATAGATCGTTCCGTCTGAACCGATGGAGTATAGCCAGATATTGGATGAATAATCTCCATTGAGAAGCAGTTCTTGGTTCATTCCGCCTATTTGCTGTTCCTTCTGAACGAAGAATACGCAGAGGATCGCGGAAACCGCGAGAATCAGCACGAGAGCTAGGGCTGCGACCTTTATGCCCATGCCGCCTGGTTTCAAAGACCCACCGACATTTGCATTTGTTTGTTGATATTTATTAATAGGCCGATGAATTCAGAAATCCAGAGACAAAGAATTCTATCAAGAGCAATCTCGCAGCCTTGTTCGGCTCGGAATCTCAAGCAAGACCTTTCTTGAGTGAAACGCCTCGTTCCTTGATGCCCTGGCTTTGCGGACAAACGCGCCTGCAGGTATTGCATTTGGTGAGGTGGAATCCCTTCTCGTTCACGAAGCTGGATGAGGTCCTGCAAAGCTTCTGGTCGACCGTCTTCCCATCGAGCGCTTGGGCGGGACAGGCATCGATGCAGAGGCGGCAATGCGGCGGGCATCCATCGTACGTGGCCATGGGGTCCGGCTCCAGGCTAGCGTCCACCAATATTGCTCCGATCTTGATCATATTGCCGAACCGATCATTCTTCAGGAGCGTGTTCCTGCCCAGAACTCCGAGTCCGGCGAGATGGCCGGCATGCCTCATCGAGAGGAGGCCCATACCGTACAGCTTGTCGGCCTCCCAGTGCTCGTAGGGGTCGTCACAGGGCAAAGGTACCGCCCTCATGCCTCGATCTTCCAGGGCGAGGCCGAGGGCTATGCCCAGCTCGTCCAATTGCTGATTGACCAAGCGATTCGTCTGCGTGTAGGGGACACAGCTCTTGGCGTAGAGCAGCCCCACCGGTATGCGCTGGGCCAGGACGATGACCGACCGGCAATCGGGGTAGATGTCCTGGGGGCGATGTCCAGGCGGCGCTCCTGCGAACCTTTCGACAGAGGCCACGCCGCATAGGTCGGCGCCAAGTTTCATCGCCTGGGCCTTGACTTCCATCGAATCTATACTTGGAGCGCTCATGAGGTCTCAAAATGAGCATGATTGATGAAAAAACCACTGGTCGATGAAGAATAGGCGAGGTTATACCTTGGGACCACCGGACCTTGTTTCGATGAATCTCAGGTCAACTGGAGCGCCCACAGCACGGGCGCGGATCCACATCTGGACCAGGGTGTCCTTCTTCTCAGCGTTCTTCGATCTCTCCCTCTCTTCCTCCAGCTTCATTTCCACCTGGAGGTCGCATCCCCCTGCCCTCTCCGCCCTTTCCATCGCCCAGGTGGATGCTAGGTCCTTGGCCTTCTTGACCGCATCATGTTCTCCCCAGATGCAGATGGGCGGGGAGAAGGATGAGTATATCGCAAAATCGTGCTCCCGGGGGCAAACGAAGACGTCCACAAACTCAGAGACCTCGCCGCACACGGCCCCTAGAGCGTTGCCCACGTCGTGGTCGTCAGGGATTACCACCTTGACATGCAAACGCTCCGCCAGGGGAGGCATGAAGGCGCCGGCGGGGCCGCCCAGTCCCACCAAGGGATACTTCAATTCCGCCTTCAGGGAGAAATTGGGGAAGGCCCGTTCCCCGCTCAGACCATCGATCAATCTCTGAAAGACCTCTGTGTGCTGCAACGGCCCCACTTCATCAGAGAACATCTTCTTGAGGACCTCGTCGGCGATCCGGGAGGTGACCTTGGCGATCACTCTACCGGTAAGCTCGCTCTCCTCGAGCTGGAATTTGAATGCGAAGACCTGGACCCCCACCTTGGCCGCTTCCACATCGCCCTGGGTGTAGCGACCGACGGCGTGGAGCGCGTCGGTCGGGGTCAATCCTATGCCCTCGATCGCCCCCTTGCTCTTTAGGGCTTTGATGTATGTCTCGAGGAGATAGACGTCCTGCAAAGCCTCCTGCAACTCATCCAGGGTCCGAGGGCCGTTGGCCAATAGGTGATCGACGATCCTCTGCTCGACCGTGGTCAGCCGGCCGTGTTGGCGAGGCGAGGCCTTGAAGAAACGAGTCTCGCTCAGCTCGGTCATCTTCTGGACCAGTCCTGGGAACAGAGAGGTGGCGAAGCACAGGGGTATAACCCGTTCCGGACCGATGAGCAGCTCGTTCTTCGGCAGCATCCTTACTTCGGAATCGCCGCCGAGACCAACCGTCCGTACGTTTACCGCCTCGACCCTCGTGGGCCAGGATCCCACCACTGCGCCTTCCTTGGATATCTTGCATCTGCCGTTCTCCATGACCGCTATGTCGGTGGATGTGCCGCCGATGTCGATGGCGATGCAGTCCTGAAGACCAGATAGCAGCAGAGCACCCCTGGCGCTGGCCGCAGGTCCAGACAAGAGCGTCTCCACCGGACGCTCCTTCGCCATCCGGATATTCATGAGGTTCCCGTCCCCCTTCAGAACCATGATCGGAGCCCTGATGCCACGCAGCTCCATGATCTCCTGGACCTTCTGTAGGAAATCACTTAGCACGGGAAGGAGACGCGCGTTGAGGACGGCGGTGACCGTTCGTTCATAGAACCCGAGCTCTCCAGTAAGCTCATGTCCCATGACCACGGGAATATTGTACTTCTCTCTGATGATCCGCTTGACCTCGACCTCATGCAGCGGGTTGTAGACACTGAACAGGCTGGACACAACGATGGAATCAATATGCGGTGCCATCTCTTCAATGGCCTTCTGAATTCGATCGATGTCCAATGAGGTCTGAGGCCGGCCCCGGACATCGTGACCTCCATCTAGAAAGAACTGATACTTGGTCCCATACTCGTCCCCCCTGCGGGGCGTCCAGCCCAGGCCGATGAGGCCGACCTGCCCGCCCACCCCTTCCAGGATAGAGTTGGTTGCCAATGTGGTCGACACACCGATGAGGTTGGGTTCAAAAGCGGCCGGTCCAAAGGTACTGCGCACATTATCGACCGCCTCCCCTAGACCGATGCTGAGGTCATGGTGGGTCGTCCTCGCCTTGGACTTGGCCAACACCTTGGTCGTGTCAAGATCGACTATGGTGGCATCGGTGTTGGTGCCACCGGTATCGATGCCCAGGCCAAGATGGATCTGCCGGTCTTGATTCATAGTTGATGTGCCTTTATTGACGAATCGACGATTCTCATAGTATTTGTAAGAGTCCTTCTTGGCATTGAAATGCTCCAGATATCATCTTCTACTACGTAGCAGGCAACCGAAACCCGCGACAATATCTGGGCGACAAATATGAGTTATCCATCACCACCGTCTTCGATGGCTCGTCCCGATGGATAACCGACCAACCCGGAATTCTTTTTTACGCATAAGTGGATGTCCAACATCGTTGTGAATGGCTTTCAGCGTTGAGGATGTAGCCCGGTACACTGCCTTCGCGGTAGCGCTCTGGATAATCAGCAAGGTCCTACAGTTCGTATTGCAGAAACTGCTGGAAAGGAGATGGCCCAAGAACCGCGCCTTTTGGGTCTCCAATGTGATCCAATACGCTTTCCTTATCATCGTGGGCTTCATAGGATTCCAATACATTCTGGAGATCGACTGGGAGGAGCTGCTGGCATCCCTGGGTCTGCTTGGCCTTGCCATCGCTGTCTTCTCGAGACGAATATTGGAGAATTTCATGTCCGGGGTGCAGATCAACCTGACCCGGAGCATCAGGATCGATGACTGGGTCGAGATCGGGAAGCACAGCTGGCACAAACCGACCAAGGTCATCCACGTAGGCATGACCAAGACCCGCTTGCAAGACAATACAGGAACAGATTATATCATCCCCAATGGAGAATTGAATGACACCCAGTTCATCAACTTCACGAAGACGGGATATGCCGAGCTCAGCATTGAGATCCCCATGCCGTTGGATACGGACCTGGAGAAGATGAGGGAACTCGTGCTTCCCATCATAAGGGCACATCCCCTGGTGTTCCCAAACGCGGACCTCAAATGCAGCCATAAGGACGAGGGGATGACCGCCGCAGTCCGATTCGATCCCTTCATCAGGATTCTAGAGGTCAAGGATAGGCATCTGGTATTCTACACCCGCTGCTATTTGATGGAGGTCAAGGACAGAGCGAAGGTCAAGAGTGAACTCACTTGGTCCATCTGGCAAAAGCTGCAAGAGAAAGGAATGACGATGAAATGGCCTCCCGCCCAGTACTGAACTCTCAGCATGATGGTGCGGGGGGAGGGATTCGAACCCACGAACTCCTACGAGACAGAATGTCTCACCGCGCTGGCGCGGACTTAAGTCCTGCGCTTTTGGCCAACTCAGCCACCCCCGCAGGATTGACTCGATTCCTTAGCAGCTAATTAGACCTTATGTCACTTGGCGATGCGGTTGCGATCCCTTCCTGATGCTGATGCCATATGATCGCTCGCCGGAATGAAGTACGCAGCCTGTTCCCAATTCGCTGGGCATCGAGCCACTACTTGATCTTGCAGGCATCGCCCTCGCAGCTGAGAGCTAGAGGCACTATGTTCTCGTCCAATAGATCCTTCAATTTCGGTCCTGAGACCTGCTGCAGTTCGTAGCGGGCACGCAGTACCGGTTTCTCCACCTTGATCACTCTGGTGATGTCGATCGGAGTGCCGGAGATGACGATGGCGCAGTCGACCTTGTTCACCGTCTCCTGCAGCTCCGCCACCTGCTCTTCGCTGTAGCCAAGCGCCGGCAGCATCTTGCCCAGGTGCGGGTACTGTTCGTACGCCCTGCGGATGGAGCCCACAGCGAACGGCCTGGGGTCCACGAGTACCGCCCCGGCATTGCGCGCGGCGATGATGCCCGCCCCGAAGGGCATGCCGCCATGCGTGACCGTGGGGCCGTCCTCGATCACTAGGGTGCGCTTGCCCTTGGCGCTGATCTCGTTCTCAAGCACGATCGGGGAGAACGCCTCCAGGACCAGCGCCCTGGAATTCAATCTTGTCAAGTTCTCGCGGATGATCTCGACCGCTCCTTCGGCAGCGGAGTCGACCTTGTTGATGATGATCACGTCGGCCATGCGCACGTTCGCTTCTCCGGGGTAGTATTGCATCTCATGACCCGGGCGCAGCGCGTCGGCGATGACAATGTGGTAATTGCTAGCGATGAAGGGCACTTCATTGCTTCCGCCATCCCAGACGATCACATCCGCCTCGGCCTCGGCCAACTTGAGAATTTCCGCGTAGTCTACGCCGGCGAAGACCGCGCTGCCGCTGTCGATCAGCGGCTCGTACTCCTCCCGTTCCTCAATGGTGCACTGAGCCTCTTCCATATCTGCCAGCGTGGCAAAGCGCTGCGCCCTTTGCCGGACCAGATCGCAGTAGGTGATCGGATGTCTAATGGCCGCGACCCTCAGTCCGAGTTCCCGCAGCATGACGCAAATCGCCCGCGTCGTCTGGCTCTTGCCGGCGCCGGTGCGCACGGCGCAGACGCTGACGACCGGAATGTGCGCCTTGAGCAGCGTCCCCTTGCTACCCAGGAGTCTGAAGTCAGCGCCATTGGCGATGACGCGGGAGGCGATGTGCATGACGTCGGCATAATTGATGTCGCTGTAAGAGAAGACGACCTCGTCGGCCTGATACTTCTTGATGAGCTTCGCGAGGTCCGCTTCAGGAGATATCAAGATGCCTTCAGGATAGAGCGGTCCCGCCAGCTGCGGCGGGTAGAGGCGGCATGAGATGCCAGGAATCTGCGCTGCTGTGAAAGCAACGACCTCATGGCGCTCGTCGTGCCTGAACAGCATATTGAAATTGTGGAAGGCGCGGCCCGTCGCGCCCATGATGATTACCCGGTGCCGGTGCATCCTGCTCGGGTAGGCAACCGACAGCACCCCTTATGATTCTTCCTCAACGAACCAATCGGGCTTTAACCCCCTAGGTGCATTCGCCGCCGATGCCCTACCGCATCCCTTCGGTCAAGATGCTCTCGCAGACGATCAGCGAAGTCCTGCGCGAAAAGCGGACCGTCTCCTCGCAGTCCCGTCTGGCGGAGGCCGTAAACGAACGCCTGCGCAAGCTGGACCCGGCCTACACCGCTTCCGAAGAAAGGATCCGCAAGCTCGCCATCTTCAAGAGCTTGGCGCGCGTCCACATCCACTACCGCGACACCAAGAAGCGCAGCGAGAAAGCCTGTTGCCCCGTGTGCGGCTCGGATACGGTGGAGATCATGAACAAGACCCTCAACGATGAGAGGGTGGAATTAGGATTTAGATGCGTCAAGTGTCCCTATTGGACCGGACCTAGCAAACGGGTTCCAGTGCGCTACGATTTCGTCGCCCCGCAGGAAGGCGTCATAGAGCCTACGGGAAAGAAGAAGAAGCGGGACGGCCGCCACGCGCAGTGGAAGTTCGCCTGACCCCGGAATCGGGCTCAATGTGCCATTTTTGCACAATGTTCACGGTCCTACCCGCAGAAGAATTCTTGCCATTTGTCCGGACTTCCCTCAGAACGTTTGACCGGTTCTCGGCCGAAGCGTCAAAACATATCTTGAGAATGCAAGAACACCGGGCGTAAACGCCATCATTCGTAAGATTTATCCTCGAATCGGAACGCATTTATGCGATGCTGGCATCACCAGAACAATGCCCGACCTGACGGCCAACCCCGCGCCCCTCGGACTCATGGGATTCGCTCTGACCACCATCCTCTTGAACATCCACAACCTCGGCGTCACGCCGCTTAGCGCCGTGATCATCGGTGTGGGCATCTTCTACGGCGGCATCGCCCAGGTCATCGTCGGTGTCATGGAATGGAAGAAGGGCAACACCTTCGGCACCACCGCCTTCCTCTCCTACGGCATGTTCTGGCTTTCGCTGGTGGCAATTTGGCTACTGCCGGCGCTGGGCGTGACCGCCGCGCCCAACAAGACCGAGATGGCGTTCTATCTGACGCTATGGGGCGTGTTCACCGCCTTCATGTTCATCGGGACCCTGCGTACCACCAGGGCGCTGCAGTTCGTCTTCGGGTCGCTCGCGGTGCTGTTCTTCCTGCTGGCACTAGGGGACGCGGTCAACAGCACCGTGATCACGCAGATCGCTGGCGCGATCGGCATCGTCTGCGGTGCCTCGGCCATGTACACCGCCATGGGACAGGTGTTGAACGAAACGCTGAAGCGCGAAGTGCTGCCGTTGTTCCCGGTGAAGACCGAGAAGGCCGCAGTTTCGCACAGCAATACGCCCGAGGAAGCTTAGGATAAGCTCCAGACGCCGCAAACATCTTCCATTTCTATCTTTACACTACTTGTAATCGAGGGATAGATATCCCTACCCAGTCATCCAACGACGAGAACATGGCCATCGCCCAAGCGGGAGTGATCATAGTGCCTACCGAGGTGGAGACCAGTCTTCCGAGCATCATCAAGGGACTGCGTTTGGCGGCCGGAACCTGCTTTGACCCGAGGAGGGAACGTGGCAGGTATGCGATCCAGAGAGCGGTGTACCTGTTGAGAACCCTTGGATATGGTCCTACCCTAAGGTACATATTCAAAGAGCATGACGGTGGACCTATCTCCAATGAATTAGCCCGGGAGCTGGAGAGGTTGGATGGCTCCACCCTGCGCTCAGCACGGCCGGACATGAGGATAGCGGAAGAATACCCATTGTTGAAGACTGCTTTGAACAAAGGAGACCAGTTCGTGCAGGTGCTGGGCTTCTCCCTCTCGGTACGCATGAGGAATCCTGGATTCTCGAGAGATGAGCTCATCGAATTCCAATCCGAATTGGATCCGTCCCTCGCACCTTACGTGGCCGATGCTTGGGAATTCATGGAGGTGATGCAATGGCCGCTCACTATCAGATAGACAGCTGCATCCTGAGGAGTATGTTGGATGATAATGACCGGGAGAAGAATAGGAAGACTGCCAAACACATCCTCAACTCGAAGAAATACGGCAACTTGGGGGTCTCAATATATGCCATCGGCGAGGTCTTGGGCAAGATGACGCAGGACAGGGAGATCGAAACCTGCTTGGTAGCGATCACCGACCTGAGGAGGATGATCCGCGATGGGGTGTTATTCCTGCGTGGGTTCGGTCCCGATGAAATCGCTTTCGGCATCTGCATGGAGATCATGGCAGCGGACCAGATGATTACTCCAGGCGACGCCTAGATAGTCGCCAGCGCCCTGGCGGACCCGGGATGCCGTGGACTGCTGACGACGGATGACGAAGTCCTGACCAGCAAGGCGATGAGACGAATCATGGCCGAACATGGCATGAGAGCGGTCGATCCCCCGCGTCCTCGTGGGAGGCAGCATTCACTCTAGGCAAACGGCCGACTTCTCGATTTCGCCCGAAACCTATACCAGGCCCTTGCCACCATCACCCCAGCATGTGTGAGTCCACGCTCTACCTGGAAGAGGGAGGTCATGTGCGCGAGCAGATGCGTGAGGTGGCCCGGATCGTTTTCGAGGGCGACATCGCCACGGTCACCGATGTCGTAGGTGAGCGCATCGTCCTCGAGCATGTGGAAGTGAAGGAGATCAACTTCCTCAGCCATGGCGTGGTGCTGCGAAGGAAGAACTAGCGCGTCCGCTGGAATGACAGTTCTCAGAAGAGCGTGGGCTGCTTCCATCCGCTAGCGCTCGGTGCGGCCCGACCGCGGGGCTGCGGGCGCACAGGCATGCAATGGAATGCGGCGTTATTGCGTACCAGCATTACAGCTGGAGCTTCATCATGGAGAAAGGGAAGACGATGCCATGAGGCCTCGTTTGATGGGGAGAGCGGCTCGTCCGCGAGCGCCTAGGGAGATACCTCGCCGACCGGACCATATCCGATCAATCCCAACCGGTAATCGGCCGGCCCCCTGGTCGGGCTCACCACGAGATACGCTTCATCGTACCCGGCGAACCACGCTAGGACTCTGATGCCCCGGTCAGTGACGCTGAAGATCGGCACGTCGGTGACCCTCGCCGGCAATGTCGCGGTGGCCGGGAAGTAGAGAGATACCAGGTAGTCCGATTTCTTGTATGCCGGCATGAAGGCGTCCAACGACAGCGCATCTCCATCCAGCGTGAAGTTATTGACCTTCCATCCGTTGGGTGAGGGGATGCCCCATCCGGTCATGGACCTGAAGCCGAGGAGGACATCCAGACCAGCATACTGCTGAAGGTCCAGGTTGATGTGCACCAGGCCGCCACTGTCACCGGTGATGCCCGGTAAATTGGCGATCATGCGCTCACTGGTCTCCCTGATGGTATCAGAGGTGGTGTACTCGAAGGCAAGGGACTGCCATGAGGTGCCCAGGTCGGTGGACACCTGCACGAATCCATATTCGAAGCTCGGGAAGATGGACCACTCACTGTCGAATTCGAACACCGGATCGCTCCCGAGGCTCAGCGCCGCGACCAGCTCCATGTCGGCCGAGGTTCGCTGGGTCTCCGAGCTCCAGAATTCCACGCCATCCTCCTCGATCAAGTGCCAATTGTCACCAGTGATCATTCTCTGGCCAGAGAACACGAGCTGGCTTTCCATCCAAGATCGTTGGTCCATGCCCGCTAGGCGGTAGTAGTCGACGCCGTAATCGCTCACGGTCGTGAAGCCGGTATCATACCCTTCCATGCTGTAGATAGGCCCTAGGAATTGACTCCGCGATATCAGGCCGTCGCTCTTGACGTAGGTGCTCACGTTCAGGTTCAGGATGGCTCCGATGTCGATGGAGCGATAGTTGTAGAGGCCATTTCCCGGAGTGTCGGCGTGGATGAGATTGGCCATGCGCCAGGCTTTGAACACCTGGGCATAGGTCCACTGCCAATGGCCCGTCTCCCCAAGGGTGCTGGTCACGCTGGCAGGCCCGGTCAAGGTGTTCCGGATCAGAGAACCGACGAAACCGACGCCCCCGAAGTGGTCGGCCAGGTAGAGCATGAAGGCGGCGGCGGCCCCGTAGTCGGCGATCAGGTTGATGGTGCCCTGGTCCTGCCAGAGGGTGAGGGAATTGGAGGGGCTGAACAGGTAGCGGGCGATGCGCGAGTCCAGCCTGCTGTAGCCGCACACCAGCTCCGTGTACATGGAGCAGCCCTCGTTGATGAAGAGCTCCTCGTGCGGATCGATGAAATTGTGCAGCAGATGCTGGTATTCGTGGGCCAGGACGCCCTCGATCTGATAGGCCCGGTCGCTCAAGGTCTGTGGCCCAGACCGATTGTCCCAATCCCACACGTCGAGATGGATGATGTTGCGGGCATAGTCATCGCTCAGCGAGGGGGAGAAGTAGCCCAGTACCATGTAGGGGTAGCTGACGTTCCAATAGTTCTCGTCGACGATGTTGAAGACCATGATCATGAGCTTGCCAGGCTGGTGCGTGCGGAACAGCATGGCTTCGGGATAGTCGTGTTCCTCGAACAGGCCGCCACTGCCGTTCCGGGGCGGCGCGGGAGCGTAGTATTCCGTCTCCAGAGGGCTTACGGTGTTGTCGTACTGCCCGATTATGTATTCGACCTGTTGGTCGGTGATAGATATCCTGGAGGTGAACGCGTTCCGGGGATCCCCCACGGGGAAGAGCATGTCTTCGGCGGTCCACAATTCGCAATCCGTCCCGCTCCCCCGCATGGAGAACTGCATGAACGCGGTCTTGCCGTAGGCGCCAGTGTAGTAGAGCGCTCTGTCGCCGACGACCCAGTAGTCGCCCGGCGCGGCCTCCTCGACCGTGTGGCCGTTCTGCGATAGCGCAGGCGGATCGAATACCTGCGCTCGTATCTCAAACCCGAGGTCTATTCCGTCGGGGTCGGCGATCACCGGGGGCGCCTTGGCCACCGCCATGGGGGCCAGCACCATGAAGGCGCCGGATATCATCATCATTGCAATGGCCACGCTGAGCATAGTATTCATCCTCTTCATCTGGAATCATTCCCCTACCCGAAGGCATCTCCCCACCAAGGGAAGCCGAACGGAACCCTATACCATGTCCGGGACGTCTATAAGAAACTCTACCTGACTGGCATTCCATTTTCTGCGCGCAAGGAATCTGCCGCAGAAAGTTCTCCATCGTTCCAGCAAGATACGCCCCCTATGGTGGGCAGAGGCCCCGATCATTAAGGAGGGGCAGGGATGGTCGGAGCAGGACCTTGCCGCGGGAGGGAAATGGATGGGAAACGGTTTGCCCTGATCTCATACCTGGTCCGATCAGACCGCCGGCAGGGGGTCCAACCCGGCGGAGGTCAGGATACCGAATTCATAGTCGATCGGCCCGTTGCTGGGGCTGAACAAGATGTACGCTTCGGTGTAGCCGGAGAACCAGGCCAGGTATCTGACACCGGTGTCGGTGACACGGAAGATCGGCACATCGGTGATCCTCGCCGGCAGGACGTCCGTGGCCGGGAAGTATAGCGAGACCGTGTAGTCCGCGTGACTCACAGCGCACATCGGCGCAAAGAGGTCCAGCGGCAATTCTTGCCCATCCAACATGAAGTTGTTCACCCACCACCCCTCCAGGGTCGATCCGGAGTCGGTCATGTAGCGGAAGCTGAGGAGGATGTTCTCATCAGCATATGCGGACAGGTCCAAGGTGATGTGCACCAGATCGCTCGCCCCGGTAATGCCGGGAAGATTCTCGATGATGGATGGATATCCGCTCGGGATGTGCTCGAAGGTCGTGTACTCATATTCCAAGGAGGCCCAGGTGACCCCGTGGTCCTCGGAGACCTGCACGAACCCATAGTCCCAATACTGTTCGAGGGACCACATGGTATCGAATTCGAAGATCGGGTCGCCTTCGAGGCCCAGAGAGGCGACCAACTGGCGGTCTGCATCATTGACGCCCGTACCGGAGTACCAGTAGTCCACGCCATCGACCGCGGTCCGACTCCAGCTGGGGGCGTAGATATCGCTCTGCCCGTCAAAGATGAACCAGCTTGCGCTCTTCGCCAGGCCTGCGAAGTCGGCCACTTTGAAATAGTCCACGCCATAGGCATTGAGGGTGGCCACTCCCGTGTCATAACCTTTTATGGTGATGGCCGGTCCCAGGAATTCGCTGCGCAGGACCCCCCCATCCCTAGCCGAATAGGCATCGATGTTCAGAGCTCGGATCTGATCCAGATCCACCGACCTATAGTTGTACAGGCCGTTGCCTGGCGTGTCCGCATGGATCAGGTTAGCAAGGCGCCATGCTTTGAAGACGCTGTTGAAGGTCCATTGCCAATAGCCGACCTCGGCTAGGGCGCTGGTGATGCCCGCCACATCAACAAAGGGATTCTGCATATAGCTGGAGAAGAAGGCCGGACCGCCGAAGTGGTCGTTCACGTAGATCATGAACAACGCCGCCGCACCAAAATCCGCCTGGATGTTGATGTCGCCCTGGTCCCCCCAGATGGTCAAGGAGTTCGAGGGGGTGTACAGATAGCTGGCGATGGAGGTCACGGGCACGCCGTAGCCACATAGCATCCCGGCGTACTTGGAGAAGCCCTCATTGATCCATAGGGGATCGGTCGGTTTCAGGAAGGCGTGCAGCAGGTGCTGGTACTCATGGGCCACGGTGCCTTCATAGAGGTAGGAGCTTGCCAGGGACGGCTGCGGGCCGGTCCTGTTGGTCCAGTCCCAGCAGTCGATGTTGATGATATTCCTAGCATAGTAGAAGTCGACCGACGGGGCGTGGAACCCTGGAAAATAATACGGGTAGCTGGGATCGAAATAATTGGCATCCACGATGTTGAAGATCATGATCATGACCCGCCCATCCACATGGGTAGGGAAGAGACAGTTCTCTGGAAATCCCCGGGACTCGAGGTAGCTGTCATTGCCATTGAGCGGTGGCGGCGGGGAGAAGTACCGGGTCTCGGTGGGATAGATATTGTCATTGAACTGGTCGGCCATGTACTGGGCCTGCGCGTCGGTGATGGTCAGCCTCGAAGTATAGGCGTTCCTGGGATCTCCCGAGGGGAACATCATATCATTGGCGGTCCAGACCTCGCAGTTGTCTTCGGCGACGCGCAGCGTGAACCACTTGAAATTGGATCCGACATCCCCGTTAATATCGGCGCCCATAAAGAACAGGGCCACGTCGCCAACCACCCAATATTCACCAGGTATCGCGTTCTCTGCAGTATTGCCATTCTGTGACAACCGGGGAAGATCGAACGATTGGTCGCGGATCTTGTAGCCAAGGTCGATGGCGATGGGGTCGGCGACCGTCGTCGCCTTGGCGGCCACCGTCGGACCCAGTACCATGAAGACGCCGGACACCAGCATCGCCGCGATGGCAAACGTCAGCGGGACGTTCATTCTTCTCATTTAGAACATTTCTCCCACCTGAAGGCACATCTCACGAAGAGGCGACCAGACAGAGCATCATCATATCGCTGGGGACCCTATATGAACCTGTACCCAGCACGACCATCGATCGTTCATTCGCAAACACCTGTCGCGGAAAGCGCTCAAGCGTTCGAGAAGATGAGCCCGATACCATGGATCGAGAAGAAGGATATTCACGATAAGATAGGCGATCATGCGAATCGAATGGATAGGAACGAGGAGAGAGGCCCGCGCGGCCACTGAACCATAGCGCTAGGTTGAGCAAGAGGCCAGAACGCCATCATGACCGCGGGACCTTGAACTTCCAGAAGTGGCTGGACGGTCGGAATAGATATGCGGCTGAAAGGAAAAGAAGGGAGGGAGAGGCGGCTGGACCTCTTTTGGAATGAGGGCCGGGACCTGCGGCCTACTTCTCCTTGAGGGAGCGCATCGCCACGACGATGCCCACGACGAGGAAGAAGCCGGAGAACAGCGCCAGTCCCAGTATGTCCACGCCCAGCGAGTAGATGCCCGTCGAATTGGCGAAGAACAGCTGCCTCATGCCGTCGACCGCCAGCGTTAGCGGGTTGACCTTGGCCACGGCTTGGAGCCAGGTAGGCATAGTGGCGATCGGGAACAGCGCCGCGGACGCGAACATCAGCGGCAAGTTCACCAGGTTGATCACCGCGAACAGCGTCTCCTGTTGCTTGATCGTTAACGCGATCGCTACGAATATCGAGGCGAAGGCCACGGCCAACAGCACCAATATCAGTATCACGCCGAGGAACTCCAGCACGCCGAAGTTGCCGGTGATGGTCAATCCCTTGAGCCCGGGGATCTGTGTGAAGAGGATGGCGATGAGCAGCACCAACAGGGCTGCGACCACGGCCCGGACCACCGTCGCCAGCACCCTCGATATGGGGATGGCGGCGCGCGGGATGGGGGCGGCCCTCAACTTGTTCAGGAATCCAAAGCGACGGTCCCAGACGAGGGACATTCCCACGAACATGCAGGTGAAGAGCGCGATGATGGCCAACTGTCCCACGGACATGTAGGACATGTAGTCCGGCGCTCCGTTCAACATCCATTTGGGAATATCGGCGGGGAATGCCTGTCCGAAAAGCCCCAGCCACACGATGGGCTGGATCAGCATCATGAAGATCTGGATCTTGGCGCGGTACCAGTGCTTCAGCTCCCGGTTGGTCAGCGCCATGGTCTCGCGGAACATCTAGCTCGACCTCCTCATCTGCCGTGCGGCCGCCATCCTATCGAAGCTCCCGCTTTGCTCCGCATCCCGGAGCGAGCGCCCGGTGTACTCCAGGAAGACCTGGTCCATATTGGGTCGTTCCAGCGTGACAAAGGTGACCTTGCCGCCGCTCTTGGATATCTCTTGCAGCAGCGGCGCCGTGACCGTCTCACCGTTCAACACCTTGACGCGGTAGGAGCCGTCCTCCTTCTTGACGCTGAACACTCCCTCGACCTTCTTGATCGCCTCGGAATAGTCCATCTCCCCGGTGACCTTCAGAGAGATCACGTCCCCGCCCAGCGAGTCCTTCAGTTTCTGCGGGGTGTCCATGGCCATGATCTTCCCCTTGTCGATGATGCCGATGCGATCGCAGAGAGAGTCGGCCTCCTCGAGGTAGTGCGTGGTCATGAAGACGGTCATATTGGACGTCTTCTTCAACTCCCGAATATGGTCCCACATCGTGGTGCGCGTCTGGATATCCAAACCCAACGTCGGTTCGTCCAGGAAGAGCACCTTGGGCCGGTGGATCAATCCTTCGGCCAGCTCCAGGCGCTTCCTCATTCCTCCAGAGTAGGTCTTGACCAGGCGATCGGCGGCTTCTTCCAGCTTCACCAGGGAGAGCAGGTCGTCTAT
Source organism: uncultured Methanomassiliicoccaceae archaeon (assembly GCA_964500045.1). Classification (GTDB taxonomy): domain Archaea; phylum Thermoplasmatota; class Thermoplasmata; order Methanomassiliicoccales; family UBA472; genus CAZCNG01. Next base: position 18,370 of record CAZCNG010000001.1, on the reverse strand, counting down.
CCGTCCCTTGGCCAATTTCAGCTCGACCCCATAGAGCGTCGCCTGCAGCAACATGTTCTCGCGGCCGGTCAGATCGTCGTCCACGGTCAGCTCCTGCGGCACCAGCCCGATCGACTGACGCACCTCGGTGGGCTGTTTGACCGAATCGTAACCGCACACCTTGCAAGTGCCGCTGGTCGGCAACAGCAGGGTCGTCAGCATCTTGATGGTGGTGGTCTTGCCCGCGCCGTTCGGTCCGAGGAAACCGAAGACCTCGCCCTCGGCCACCTCGAACGAAATGCTGTCGACGGCCCGGATGGAACCGTTGTAGATCTTGACCAGGTCCTTCACTTCGATTATTGCGACCATTCTATCTGCTCCTTCTTTTCCTGTGCCGTGGACGCCTTTGCTCCATCAGTGGGGTCCAGCTCCCCCTTTTCATGCTTGGCGATGGCTAGGTCGATCCCCTGCAGATTATGCAGCAACATCTCGCGGATCATGCGCAGGACGCGCACCTTGTCCTTATCGTTCTCCGCATCCTGCAGTAGCAGGAAGAGGTTGCTCGGCAGCGGTGAATGTACGGGCCCGCGCACTTCCATTGCGGCCTCGCTCAGCACTTCGAAATAGCGGTGCATGAACAGGACCTCCGCAGATATGCTGGCGAGATGCTCGTCGAGCCAGGTACGACCCTCGCCGGTGAGGGAATAATAGTCCTTGCCGTCGCGCTCCTCGCTGATGATCAAACCGTGCTCTTCCAGCCGCTTGAGGGCCGGATAGAGGGCGCCGGTCTTCGGCACCCAGGCACCTTCGAAAGCTTTGCGGAGCGCCTTGAGCAGCTCGTAGCCGTACATTGGCCCCTTGCGGAGCATGACCATCATCATGAATTGGGAAATGCTGACACGGTTGCCCTTGTACTCGTGGCCCCTACCCATCATGTCAACGCCTCGCTTGGGAATGAATGAGTAGAGCTCTACCTATATAGTATGTCCCAGAGCAAGGGAACAGATTTACATCCGTGCGGACATGTTGTAGTGAATGTCGATGGAATATGTCCCCATCCCGGAGGATCTCTGGGATGATTGGCTTTGGCTGGTCAAGGCCGAAGGGCTGCAGCTGGAGATCAGGGAGGGGCCGCTCCGACTGGGCGCCTCACAGTACGCTATTCTGGCGCGCTACACCATCCACATTCCCAAACTGGTCCTGCACACCGCCGCCAATGGCGGCTGGTTCGACGCCGAGACCTGCCGTTCGCTCATCGAGCTCTCCTTGATCGCCACCCCTTTGAATCTGGTGGCGGGAGGGACGGAGGGGACCGCCACAGGCATGGATACCGTCGCCGATGGCAAGCCTCACCATCTCATGGCCGTGTTCGGGTGCGTCCGCAGTAGCAACAACTTGCTGGCGGTGATCCCCGCCGCTGGGCCGGCCGAGAGCGTGGCCCTGGAGAAAGGAAGCAATTTCACCCGCTCCACCACCCTCATCATGAAGTGCGTCGAGGAGATGCTCGCCCGGGGGATGCTGGAGCACGCGCTGGAGGGGTGGGTCATCTCCTACAAGGGGCATCGCATCTCTGAGATCGAACCGCTGGATTTCTTATCCTGCCGCTGCGAGGCGATGCAGCTTGAGCCCGGGAGGACCCCGCTCCTGGAGAACATTCCGGACGAATGGTCCTGAGGGAAGTCGCAGCAACGGCGTCATGGTTCGCTCACCACCTTTTCTTCGTGCTCCTCCACTTCGTGGTCAAAGCTGATGCCGCGACCGGGACGGAAGATGATGCAGAACACCAGGGCAATGGCGGAGAAGATGGCCCCCACGCCCCAGACCCACATGTAGCCGATCTCACTGGTGATCGGTACCGGGACCGGCAGATAGGGAGGCTGCCACATTTGTGTGAAGTTGGCCATGATGACCGCCGCAAGCACTGGACCGATGGCACCACCAACGACGCGGAAGAGGGTGTTCATTCCAGTGGCGGCCCCGAAATCCCGCTTGGGCGCCGACATCGTAATAACGTTGATGAGCGAGACCATCGACAGGCCCATGCCTATGCCCATCACGAAGATGGCCAGCAAGAACTCCAACAAGTTGGTGTGGAGGAAGATGATCATCAGTGAACTCAGCAGCATGAAGCCGATGCCCAGGATAAGGAAGTTGTCCGCGCCGAAGCGCCGGGAATATTTGCCCGCGATGGGGGCGAAGATCAACTGCGCCAGTGCCGATGGCAGCATGTACACGCCGACCATGAACGCGTCCGTCAGGCCAAAGCCGCCGACCACTGCCGGCGCCATCAGGAAGTAGGGCATGATCTGAAAGGTCATGAACATGACCAGCCCGATGAAGAACGCGGCCACGTTCGTCCCGGCGATGCCGCGATTGGCCATGAGCCGCAGGGAGATTATGGGCGACGAAGCACGCTTTTCCCAGAAGATGAAAGCGATTATCAGTACGGCGGAGAGGGCGAACAAGGTCAAGATACCCGCCGAGGTCCAGCCCCAGGATTGACCTTCCGTAAGGCCGAGCAGAAGGCTGAGGATACCGCCGGCGAACATCGCCGTCCCTGGCAGGTCCAGTTTCGCTGGCCGCCGCGTCTCATCGGTCTTGATGAGCACCGCACAGGCGATGGCCATGATCGTGAGCAGGGGCGCCAGGATGTAGAAGCAATCCCTCCAGGAAAGGTTGCTAACGATCCAACCGCCGCCCAACAGTCCGATGCTGACGCCGACGGAGAACATGGCGCTGATTATGCCCATGGCCACCGGGATCAGGCGCCGGGGGAAGGTGTCGCGCACGATGCCGAAGGCCAACGAGAACATGCCCATGCCGACGCCCTGCACTGCGCGGAAGGCGATGAGCGAGGCCAGCGACCAGCAGAAGGCGCTACCTATCAGCCCCGCGATGTAGAAGCCGAGGGCGACCAGCAGGATCTTCTTCTTACCATAGATGTCCCCGAGCCTCCCGAGTATGAGCGTGGAGACCGCTCCGACCAGCATGTAGGCGGAGAGGACCCAGGAGATCCACTCCTTTTCGGTCGGGAACTCCTTGGCGATGCTGGGTAGCGCAGGCACCAGCATGATCTCGATGAACATGACCATCATGGCGATGAGCGCCAGGAGGATGAGGATGATACCGCTCCCCTGCAGGGAGAGCTTCTCTTGGTGGACCGGACTGGACGACACGGATCACTCCGAGGCAGAACACTAGGTATCGCTCTACCTGTTGAGGCCAGCCATGAAACAGCCCATATATATCGCTTGGCGGCAAAACGAGTCTCTTATGGAATCATTTTCCAGCGTTTGACGGACCCACGACGAAAGAGGCCTGGATAGGTGCGGATAGCATGACAATCTTTATCAAGGCCGAGGCCGTTGGCGCGTCAGGTCCGAACATGAAGCTATGGGATTTCACCCGGCTGGAGAACGGCAAGATAAGGATCGGCGACAGGATCGGCGGCCCGCTCGGATTCGAGAATGGATCCCAGGTCTACAGCGCCATGTTCCGCTATGAGCACGATGGCCACAGCGGCTACGAGATCGTCCTTTCCACCTTCGGACCGGAGAACTACCGGCAGATCTGTTCCGCCACCTTCTACATGTTGGATGTGCCCGGCTCCTGCGCCGAGGCGGCCAAGTTCCTCGCGGACCGCAACATCGACATCCTCAACTCGGTGTCGGTCTCCATGGTCAGCGGCATCACCATGGTCTGGAAGATGCTGGTCGACCTCTCTTACTTCGGAGATGCGGTCCAGCTGAAGGAGGACTTCGACACCCTCAAGAGACAGAGATCCTCGGCCGTGGCCAAGATCGACGCCATGGAGATCGACGCCTCCAACATCAGCGACCGCTACACCAAGGGCATCGTTCCCAAGGGCTCGCCGGTCAAGGTCAAGGCACTTAAGAAGGCGCAGAAGGGCGCCAGCATCATCCGCCATGGCGAGATGGACCTACCCGCGGACTTCCTCAAGAACCTGGAGAACGTCAAGGACGGCGCCCTCGTTATGATGGTCGCCGACACCGACGAATGGGCCATGTCCCTTTCCTTCATGGCGCCCAACACGCGGCTCGCGGAATTCAGCATCAGCATCCCCGACAAGCCGGGAGCGGTGCACGCGGTGACCAACGTGCTCGCCAAGTCGAACATCAACCTGCTCTGCCTCTACACCAAGGTGCTGGTCTACTACGACCGCATGTCCCTGGAGATCTTGGCCGACACCACCGCCTACGAAGGCAACGTGTCCGCCCTGATGCGGTCCCTGGCCGACCGCCTGGCGGAACTGAGCGGCGAGTACCAGCTGACCGCCATGCGCGAGATCAAGGTCTAAGGCGGGCCGGGGCTGCGATGCTCATCGGGCATAAAGTGATCATGAAGGACGAGGTGCCCTCCACCAATCAGCTGGCCAAGGCCTTGGCGGCCGAGGGCGAAGTGGAGGGGACGGTCGTTGTGGCATCCACGCAGACCGCCGGAAGAGGGCGTCTAGGGCGCTCCTGGACCAGCCCACCGGGCGGGATCTACCTCTCCGTCATCCTGCGCCCACCCATGGACGCCACCCTTCTCAATCGCTTGACCGTATTCTCATGCCTGCCCGTGGCCTTGGCGATCGAGGACGTCTACGGGATCCAGGCGGGCATAAAATGGCCCAACGACATAATCGCCGGCGGATTGAAGGTCGGCGGCATATTGGCCGAAGGCAGCAGCATGGCCGGCAGGACGGAATCGGTGGTGCTGGGCATAGGCATCAACCTCAACACCAGACCGGAGGACGTGGGACTGGCGACGGCCACGTCGCTGCTCGCGCTCACCGGTAAGGAAGTAGCCCGCGACGCCTTCCTGCACACGTTGCTCTTTCGGCTGGACGCCTTCTACGCGTCCCTGCTGAAGGGAGAACTGGACACGGACGCCTATAGGTCGCGCTGTCAGACGCTGGGCCGCGTGGTGGAGGCGAGATTAGGGGACCAGATGGTGGCCGGCAAGGCCATATACATCGAGGACGGCGGAGCATTGGTGATCAAGACAGAGGAAGGTATGACGTATTCGCTCAGCAGCGCATACGACACGACCCTGCGGGAAGAAGCCGCACAGGAATATTTCCGACAATAACGGTTATTAAACGATGCGATATAGAAGGAGGCGAGGACCATGGGCATTGAGGAGAGGACGAAGGAACTGAAGGAGATGAAGAAGAGGTCGCGGGCCGGGGGCGGCCTGGACCGCCTGGAGAAGCACCACCGCCAGGGCAAGATGAGCGCCCGGGAGCGCATAGACAGCTTGCTGGATCCCGGAAGCTTCACTGAGTTCGACGCCTTCGTCACGCACCAGTCCTCCCATTTCGGCATGGACAAGCACAAGCTGCCTGGCGACGGAGTGGTCACCGGCCACGGCACCATCGACGGCCGCCAGGTGTTCGTCTTCGCCCAGGACTTCACCGTCTTCGCCGGCTCCGTCGGAAAGATGCACGCCCAGAAGGTGTGCAAGGTCATCGACATGGCCCTCAAGACCGGATCGCCCCTCATCGGCATCTACGACAGTGGCGGTGCGCGCATCCAGGAAGGTGCCGACTCGCTGCACGGATTCGGAGAGATACTGTTCCGCAACGCCGTGGCCTCGGGCGTGATCCCGCAGATCGCGATGATCATGGGCCCCTGCGCCGGCGCGTCCGTGCTGGGACCAGGCCTCAGCGACTTCACCTTCATGGTCAAAGGCAAGTCGCACATGTTCATGGTCGGCCCCGATGTCATCAAGGCGGTGCAGAACGAGGAGATCTCCTTCGAGGAGCTGGGGGGAGCGATCACCCACTCCACTCGCAGCGGCGTGGCGCATTTCGTGTGCGAGGACGATCTAGATTGTCTGCGCAGCGTCAAGAAGCTGCTCTCTTACCTCCCTTCCAACAACCTGGACTCGCCTCCCGCGATCAAGGCCAAGGATGACCCCGAGCGTAGGGAAGAGTCGCTGGACGGCATCATTCCGGACGACCCGCAGAAGCCTTACGACATGAAGGAGGTCATCTACAAGATCTTCGACAACGGCGAATTCGTCGAGGTGCAGAAGAACTTCGCCAAGAACATACTCGTCGGATTCGCACGCCTGGACGGCGTTCCCGTCGGCATCGTGGCCAATAACCCCATGTTCTTCGCGGGCACGTTGGATTCGCATTCTTCTCTGAAGGCCGCCCGCTTCGTGCGCTTCTGCGACTGCTTCAATGTGCCGATCATCTCACTGGTCGACGTGCCTGGCTACCTGCCGTCCCCGCAGCAGGAGATGGATGGATTGGTCGTGCAGAGCGCCAAGCTCCTCTATGCCTATTGCGAAGCGACGGTCCCCAAGATCACCATGGTGACGAGAAAGGCCATCGGCGGCGCCTACTGCGTCATGGGGTCCAAACAGCTCCGTTCCGACGTCAATCTGGCCTGGCCGACCGCGGAGATCGCGGTGGTCGGACCGGAGGGCGCCATCAACATCGTCTACAAGCAGGAATTGATCATGGCGGACGACCCCCAGGTCAAGAGGGACGAGCTCATCTCCGAATACCGGAAGGCGTACGCCTCAGCGTTCGTGGCGGCAGAGAGGGGTTATCTGGACGACATCATCGAACCCAAGGAATCCCGCCCCCGCCTCATCACCGCGCTCCGCATGTTGGAGAAGAAGAGGGAGACCAGGCCGCAGAAGAAGCATGGCAACATGCCGCTCTGAGGTGTTACAATGCGCACCAAGATCACCGAGACCGTGCTGCGCGACGCGCATCAATCCCTATTATCCACGAGGATGAAGACCGAGGACATGCTGCCGATCGCGCCGATCATGGACGAGATCGGCTACTGGTCCGTGGAGATGTGGGGCGGGGCCACCTTCGACTCGTGCCTCCGCTTCCTCAAGGAGGATCCCTGGGAGCGGGTCTCCAAGCTCAAGGCGCTCATGCCCAACACGCCATTCCAGATGCTTTTGCGGGGGCAGAACATCGTCGGCTACCGCCACTACTCGGACGACATCGTCGAGAAGTTCGTGGCCCGGGCGGCAACGCGGGGCATCGACGTCTTCCGCATCTTCGACGCGTTGAACGACGTCAGGAACATGCAGACCGCCATGCGGGCTGCCAAGAAGGCCGGCGGCATAGTGGAGGCCACCATAGCCTACACCATTAGCCCCGTGCACAACATCCCCAGTTTCATCAAGACCGCCATCAAGCTGAAGGAGCTGGGCGCGGACACCATCTGCATCAAGGACATGGCCGGCCTGCTCTCCCCGTACAACGCCTACGAATTGGTCAAAGGACTGAGGGAAGAGACCGCCCTTCCCGTCCATCTCCACACGCATGCCACCAGCGGCATGGCCACCGCCATGTATGTCAAGGGCGTCGAGGCCGGCGCCGAGATCATCGACACGGCGATATCGTCCATGGCCATGGGGACGTCCCAACCGCCGACCGAGTCGCTGGTAGCCTGTTTCAAGGACACCGAGTTCGACACGGGCCTTGACCTGCGCCGACTGAAGGAAATAGCGGACTATTTCAAGGAGGTCCGCAAGAAGTACCACATGTTCGAGGCGGAGAGCAACGCCATCGACACCAATGTGCTCATCTTCCAGATCCCCGGCGGCATGACCTCCAATTTTGCCACCCAGCTGCGCGAGGCGAAGCAGGAGGGCAAGATGACCCAGGTGCTGGAGGAAGTGCCCCGGGTACGCGCCGAGCTGGGCTACCCACCCTTGGTGACGCCGACCTCCCAGATCGTCGGCACGCAGGCGGCCTTGAACGTCATCTCGGGGGAGAGGTACAAGATGGTCACCAAGGAGACGCGCGACCTGGTGCGTGGCCTCTACGGAAGGACGCCGGCGGAGATCGACCCGGCCATCAGGAAGAAGATCATCGGCGACGACGTCCCCATCACCATGCGTCCGGCGGACCTGCTGGAGCCCGAGTATGAAAGGCTGGCCCAGGAAGCAGGGCCGCTGGCCCGGGGAGAGGAGGACGTGCTCTCCTACGCGCTCTTCCCGCAGGTGGCGCTGGAATACTTCCGCGACCGCGAGATGAACGACAAAGGCCTGAATCTGAAGGACATCGCCGCCATCGCGGTGCTGTACATGAGGTCCATGGAGAAGCGGCCCGACGTGAAGAGCAACGGCACCAGCATGGACCTGTGGAGGGCGGCGGCGCGCCGCGAGTCCATGTCGCAGGGGGGGTGGATGAACTGAAGCTCAAGGTCATCATCAACTCCTCCCCGCACGAAGCGATCGTCGAGAAAGCGGCCGGCGAATACCGCGTCACCGTGGACGGACAGCAGTACAAGTGCATCTTCAAAGAGAACGGCCTCTACATCAACGGAGAGCTGCTGCCGATCAAGGTCGATGGCGCCCTCAACGACGATGCCCTCGTCACCAGCGGCGAGCGCGTCATGAAGGTGCGCGTGGAGCAGATCCAGGAGATCGAGGTCTTGGAGGCGACGTCCACCGAAGAAGGCGGAACGATCCTCGCAAAGAACCTGATCACCGCCCCGATGCCGGGCAAGGTCATCTCCCTCAAGGTCAAGGTCGGCGACAAGGTCAGCGAACGCCAGGTCGTGGCCGTCATGGAGGCCATGAAGATGGAGAATGAGATACTGTCCGAGTCGGCCGGCACCGTCAAGGAGATCAAGGTCAAGCCGGGCGAGACCATCGAAGGCGGCCAGACCCTGGTAGTGCTGGATGGCTGAAGGACTCTCTCCCTGGCTGGCGCTGTATGCGCGCTCGCGTCCGGTCCACCGCCTGGAAGGCGCCAGGAGGGCGGATGTCTGCGTCATCGGCGGCGGTATCGCCGGTATCGCCACGCTCTATCAAGGTCTCAAGACCACTGAGAAGGCATTCATTCTACTGGAAGCGGACAAGGTCGGGCATGGCGCCACCGGTCATAATGCCGGCCAGGCGGTGGACCGCTTCGAACGTCCCCTGTCCTCGCTCGCCACGGAATTCGGCACGCATGCCGCGGGTTCCCTGCAGGCCGAAGTGACCGCGACCTGGCCCATGCTCGAGGAGCTGTGCGCCTACGCGGGCGTGGAACTCGTGCAGGTGCAGGGAAGGACAGCGATCACCGAGGGTTGGCACCTCGACCGTCTGCTCGGCGACCGGGAGGTCATGCACCGGGCCGGACTGGAGGGGGACGACATCATCCTGGCGGAGGACTCCCGTCTGCTCTCTGCAACCGAGGCCGGGCTGGTGCGGCTCGTTCCTCGGCGGCAGATCGATGTCATGCGCCTGCGAAAGCCAGGCGATTGCGAGGGCGTGGCCTTCTCACGGCGCGGCTGCGTCAACAGTTCTCTGCTGGCGGAAAGCCTGGTGGAGAAGCTGCTGACCGAATACCCGGGCCGTCTGCAGGTGCATGAGAACTCTGCCGCCACGGACATATCCTTCGGGGAAGACCTCACCATCAATTCTGCGGGCGGCCAGGTGACCTGCGCCAACGCCGTTCTTTGCATCAACGGCTACGGCGCCAGTCCGATCAACGGTTCCGAGGGGATGAGATGCACCTCGATCCAAGGCATGGTCGCCTGCATGCTCGGCTACTTCGATCTGCAGCGTGAGGCACCAGCGGTGCTGACCCACCTGCCAGCGCGGGAGGGCTATTACTTTTACATCACGCGCCGCACGACGGAGCAGGGCGACCTGGTGTGCGTCGGTGGTCCAGAAAGGAAGCTGCAGGAGGGAGAGCGGTTCGCGCACCGCGCCGACCTCGTGCCGGGCGGAAGGGAGGAGATCCACCGCTTCCTGCGCGATGCCGTCCCCGGTTACGTGCACCAGGAGGAGCATCCTTTCTTCTGGTCAGGACTGATGGGCTATACGGGCTCTGGAGTAAGGCTCGTCGGACCGCACCCTGAGGAGACGCGCCTGCTGCTCAACCTGGGCTGCAACGGCATCGGGATACTCCCATCGGTGGCGGCCGCCGGGCGCATCGCTGCGCATCTACGCGGCGAAGACCCGCCACCTTCCCTGTTCGAACCAGGTCGGCAAAATCCTCAGTAGTCCATCGCCTGCACCGCTTCCAGCACCGCTGCACCGCCCTTCTCTTCCGTATGCACAGCGGCGGACATCATGGACCGCTGCATGAGCGCGGCCGACGCCTGGACCTGTTCCTCGGTGACTTCCAGGATACCGAGCAGGTCCTCTTCCGCGGTGACGGGACGACCGAGCTTGGCTAGGCTGTAGGTTAGAGCAAGGATCTCCGAGTTGGGCTGCCCCTTGCTGCGCAGGACGTTGCCCTTGATGATCATCTTGGCCCGCTCCAGTTCGCCCGGACGCAGTCCTTCGGCCTTGATGGTGCGCGCCTCTTCGGCCACCAGCTGCAGGACGCGCAGCGCTTTCTCCTGCGTCGTCGAGAAGTGACATTCCAGCGTGCCGGAGTCGGTGTAGCTGGGCGCGGCCATGCCGATGCCGTAGACCAAACCCTCCTTTTCGCGGATGCGGTGCATCAGGCGGGAGCTCATGCCGCCGCCCATGACGGTCGAGAGGATCGTCGCCGCGTAGGAAGCATCATCATCGGCGGCCAGTCCTGGCCACCCGAGCGCCACGAAGGCATGCTCCCCCTCGCGGCGGTGCAGCACCGTGCGCGCTCTGATGGTAGGGTGCGCTCGCTCCCCCCGCTTCACGCCGGTGGGCAGAGCGCCGAACGCGGCCTCGGCCCAATCCAGCACTTCCTTCGAGGTGATGTTGCCAGTGACCACGACGGCCATGTTGGCCGGCACATAGTGCCGGGCCCAGTGCTCCAGAATAATGTCGCGGTCCAACGCTTGCACCGCTTTCTGCGTGCCCAGCACCATGCGGCCCAATGGATGCTTGCCGAACATGTCGCGCATCAGCAGGCTGCGCACGTACCGGTCCGGGTCGTTGAGGCGGGAGTTGATCTCCTGCTTGACCACCCCCTTCTCCATCTCGATGTGCCCGCCGTCGAAGAGCGGTTTGGTCATCATCTCGGCCAGGAGGTCCATGGCCACC
>CAZCNG010000001.1:0-7341 GCA_964500045.1 uncultured Methanomassiliicoccaceae archaeon | reverse complement strand
CTGATGATAACGGGCATGCCATTGCTGGTGCACAGCTGCACCACTCCTCCATCCTCGTCCATGGAAGGGGAGAGGCGCTCCCCCTGAATAATGATTTAGCAAGAATAGGCCGTGGTGAGCAGTGACATACTGGCCTACAGCGTGCGGAACCTGTTCAGGTAAGGTATTATTACAGTGGAAATGTTCGGTAAGATGCTGAGCCGAGGGCGAGGCGTGGATGTGATCTGATGAGCACCGAGGGAACGGCAAGGGACGGGGCCATCGTGGAAAGGGACTTCGCCTGGAGCCTGGCCGAAGGCCTCATGGCAGCCGCAGCGGCCAAGCTGAACGGAAGAGAGCTCCCCTGGAGCGCGGCTCCTCTGCTCTCCGCCCGCACCATGGCCACGCTGAAGCTTCTGGACGCGTTGCCGTCAGGACCGTTGGCGGCGACCAAGATCGCCAAAGGAGACGCCCTGGACGGATTGCTCGCCTGCGTGGCCGCAGCTCTCGCCGGCACGGAAGCGGAACTGCACGAGCACGCGCACGAGGCGGCCATAGCCGGCCGCGTGGCCACGCTGGTGGGGCAGTCCATGCGTTCGGGCGATATACGCGGACTTGCCATTCTTCCGGCGCATGCCACCGAAGGTATGCTCGAGACGGCGCGCTGGCTCATTTCCAAGGACGTGTTGGTGCTCGCCGCCGGTACGCACGCCAACGATCTCAAGGCCGCCCATAGTGGCAAGGGACTGCATCGGGCCATAGCCACGGCCGCAGCCAATGGTTTCACCCTCATGCCGGTACTGAAAGCACACGGCAACGGTGCCGCGGCCCTTCTGATGGCCGAGGAACTGCGCTCCGTGGCCGGAGGCAGATTCGTGGTGGCGATCGCGGGAGACCTCTCCCACGAGGACACTATCCCCCTGGCACTGTCCTGCATGGCCTGTGGGCATTCAGCGCTGGTGAGCAACCGGGACGGCGTGGCAGTACCACCCATGGCTTTGGAGATCTTGACCAGGACCTCTCGCGACCTGCTGGGCGGAAGGCTGCTGTTGTCACAGGATGACCTGCTGCATGATCTGGAATGGCAGCGGGCCGAGGCGGGGGTAGTGCACGGACATGATATGGCCGCGCCGGAACGCCTCCCCACCGCAGAGATCGTCGAGCGCTCGCTGATAGGCGCGCAGGCGGCGCTGGCCATGGCCAACCGCGCGCTGCGGGCGGCGCTGGCGCGCCTCGGACCCGAAGCGCCGATCGAGTATCCAGAGACGGCGTACGAGATGCCCTGCGTCTACGCCTGGGACGGGGCGGAAGTGACCAAACTGGCCGACCTCGAGGCAGTACTGCGCAAAGCTCAGGCCAGGGTGACCTGCGAGAGGACGTTGGACAATGCCCTCCGGGCGGGCGAGGCGACCATGATGGCCGCCGAGACCGTGGAAGTCCTGAAGTACCTGGGAGGGGCGACGCCCTACGACGGCACGGCATTCTGCGGCTTCATTCCCGACCGCATCCTGAGGGAGCTGGGCCTCGCCTTTGTGGACGATACGATCCCTGGAGCGGCCGTGCTGCTCGGGGAGGCCAGAGACCAGAAGGCACTGCTCAAGACCGTGCGCGAACTGCAGGCCAAGGGGATGCTCATCATCGCCTGCGGTGGCGTCGTACGCCAGTTGCGCGAGGAAGGCGTCAGCATGGGCCTCAATATGATGCTGTACCCGGTCGGCGAGTTCACGCAGGCCGTGCATGCCCTCAACTTTGCCATCCGCGCCGCGCTCTCGTTCGGCGGAGTGCAGCGGGGTGACCGCGAAAGGCTTTCCACCTACCTGGCGAAGAGGCCGAAGGTCTTCGCTCTGCAATACGGCACGTTGGACGCGGTCACCGTTTCCGCCGGCGCCGCGGTCATGCTCAACCACATCCCCATCATCAGCACCGAGGACGTGGACGAGATCCCGGGACTGCTGCAACCGGTGAAGGAAGAGAGCAAGATGCTGCAGGCGGGCATGGAGTCGAGGGATATAGTGGTCGTGGCCTCGGTCATGGACATCCCGGTCCCCTACGGGCCGGCATTCGAGGGCGAGACGGTACGCAGACCGGAAACCTATCTGGAAGTGGGCGGGGCAGCCAAGACCATGGCCTTCGAGCTGCTGCGCATGCGACCGGAGGAAGAGGTCGAGGACGGCCGCATCGATGTCATCGGCAGGGATGTGGACGAGATCCCCGACGGCGGCAGCAGCCCCATGGCCATCGTCGTAGATGTCTACGGCAAGAAGATGCTGGAGGACTTCGAAGGTGTACTGGAACGGAGGATACACCACTACCTTAACTTTGCCGAAGGGGTCTGGCACACCGGACAGAGAGGCATCATATGGATCCGCCTCAGCAAGAAGAGCGTGGCGGCCGGCCTGCGCCTGCGCCATCTCGGCGTCATCCTATCCACCAAGATGAAGGAGGAGTTCGGCAACATCATCAGCCGCGTGCAGGTGCGCATCATCACCGACGGCGCGGAGATCAAGAGACTCCTGCCCGTGGCGCTGGACGCGTATGAGAAGAGGGATGCGCGCCTGGCCGGCCTGACGGACGAGGCCGTGGACACCTTCTATTCGTGCCTCATGTGCCAGAGCTTCGCCCCCGACCACGTCTGCGTCATCACGCCCGAGCGCCTCGGCCTATGCGGCGCCATCAATTGGCTGGACGCCCGGACGGGCAAGGAGATCGTGCCCAGCGGACCTAATCAACCGATCCCCAAGGGCGCCTGCATCGATGCCGAGAAGGGATGCTGGGAGGGCGTGAACGAAGCGGTCGTGACGCTGACGCGCGGCAAGCTGCAGCGCTTCAATGCGTACAGTTTGATGGAGGACCCCATGACCTCGTGCGGTTGCTTCGAGGTGATCGTCGCCATGACCGCGGACGTGCAGGCGGTCGTGGTCGTCAACCGCGAGTTCGCCGGCATGACCCCGGTGGGCATGAAGTTCTCGACGCTGGCCGGTTCCATCGGCGGCGGCAAACAGACGCCGGGTTTCATCGGAATAGGCAGGAAATATTTGACCAGCAGGAAATTCATCAGTGCCGAAGGCGGCTTCCTGCGCATAGCCTGGATGCCCAAGGAGCTCAAGGAAGCGATGCGCAAAGAGCTGGAAGCGAGGGCCGCTGAGCTCGGTCAGGAAGGTTTCGTCGACAAGATCGCCGACGAGACGATCACCACCGCGGACGGGTTGGTGGAGTGGATGGCCAAGGTCGACCATCCCGCTCTGGCGATGCCGCCGCTGCTGTCATGATAACGAGGTCGTCACATGGTCGAAGTACCCATTCCCAAAGAGAAGTGGACCGGAAAGATCGGAACGGTTACGCTCGGCGCCGGAGCGAAGGCTAAGGTCTGCGGCGGCGAGGGCGGGATGCCTTTTCTCTCCTATGAGGGGGCACAGCCACGGCCGTTGATCGCTGGTGAGGTGAGCGATGTCTGCGACGACCTGCACGCTTCCGTTAAAGCGTGCTTCCGCTCCGTCGAGGACCCGGCGCAGTACGCCCGGGAATGGGTCGAGGTGCACGGGGCGGACCTGATCTGCCTCCGCCTGGTCTCCACGAATCCCGAGGAGATGAACGCCACCGCGGAACAGGCCGCGGCCACGGTCATGAAGGTGCTGGCGGCGGTGGACGTGCCGCTGATCGTCTACGGCTGCGGCTCCGAGGAGAAGGACGCCCGCACCATGGGCGAACTATCCGCGCAGGCCAAGGGACAGCGGCTGCTGCTCGGCCAGGCGGAAGAGGGCATCTACAAGTCGCTCTCGGCCGCGGCCATGGGCGGCGACCACTGCGTGATCGGCTTCTCCAACCTGGACATCAATTTGGCCAAGCAGATCGCCATCCTCCTGACCGATTTCGGCGTCAAGAAGGAGAGCATCATCGTCGACCCGTTGATGGCGGCCTTGGGCATGGGCTTGGAATACTCGTACTCGGTCAATGAAAGGATACGACTGGCCGGCCTCATGGGGGATACCATGCTGCAGGTGCCGATGCTGTGCGACTGCACCGGCGCGTGGAAGTGCCGTGAGGCGACGGACGAGCTGCCCCACGCGGGCGACAGTCAAGAGAGGGGTGTATGGTGGGAGGCGACCACCGCCCTGGCGGCGCTGCTCTCGGGAGCTGACATCCTCGTCATCCGACATCCTCAAGCGGCGGAGATCGCGCGCGAGGCGATCAAGGGACTGCGGGGTGAGTAGATGCCGACCGCCATCGAGATCTTCAAACACCTGCCGAAGAAGAACTGCGGCGAGTGCAAGCATCCGACCTGCCTCGCCTTCGCCATGGCCCTGGCCAACAACAAGGCGAAGCTGGAAGACTGTCCCCACGTCAGCGAACAAGGCAAGGCCGCCCTGTCCGCCTCCTCCGCGCCGCCGATGAAGCTGGTGAAGCTCGGCGCCGGCCGCAGGATGCTGGAAGTGGGGGATGAAACGGAACTGTACCGCCACGAGAAGAAGTTCTTCCATCCCACCCGCTACTGTCTGGAGATCAGTGATAGGATGAGCGCGGCGGAGATCGACACCTTCCTGGACGGCTTCCGCCGGCTGCGCTTCGAACGCGTCGGGCAGATGATGGAATTGGACATGGTGGGCATTGTCAACGAGGGCAGCGGCGAGGATTTCGCCAAGGCGGCCGCCTATCTCGGTGAGAGCGTCGATCATCCCATAGCCCTCTTCTCCTCCTCACCGGAGCGCATGGACCAGGCCGCCAAGGCACTGGCCGGAAAAGCTCCGCTGCTGCATGCGGCCAACGCGCAGAATCTGGAGGCCATGTGCAAGGTGGCCCGTGAGAACAAATGCCCCCTCGTGCTCGCCGAAAAGGACCTCAACTCCCTGGCCGGCATGGCCGAGAAGGCCAGGGCCGCCGGCGTGGACGACCTGGTGCTGGACTTTGAATGTGCCAGCTTGAAGGAGCTGTTGGAGAAGTCGTCCATCCTGCGCAGGATCTCGGTCAAAAAGGTCTTCCGTGGATTAGGCTACCCGATCTTCGTGAGGGCCGGCGCAGGCCGCGACGCCGTGCTGCGGGCGGAGGTGGCCACGATGAAATATGGCAGCGTCGTCTCCTTCGCTGCGCTGAAAGGGGAGGAAGCATACGCGCTCTTCGTGCTCCGACAGAACATCTTCACCGACCCGCAGGTCCCCATCCAAGTACGCCCCGAGCTGTACACTATCGGCATCCCTGGTCCGAACGCGCCGGTGCTCTTCACCACCAACTTCTCACTGACGTACTTCACCGTCGTGGCGGACGTGGAGAAGAGCAAGGTGCCCTGCTACCTGCTGGTCGTGGACACCGAAGGGCTGAGCGTGCTCACCGCCTTCGCCGCGGGGAAGCTTTCCTCCGAAGGAGTGCAGAAGGCACTGGACAAGGCCGGGGTCAAGGCGAAGACCGCGGGTCCGTTGATCATCCCGGGCATGGTGGCGCGCATGGCGCCGAAGCTGGGAGAGCTGACCGGAATGAAGGTGATCGTGGGGCCGAAGGAATCGTCCGGACTGCCGAAGTTCCTGAGGCAGGTGTAGCCTACCGCTTCAGAGAACGAAGGATGTCGTTCATCTTGAGCGGCTTCACCTTCTTCGGCTTCCACCACTTGCGATCCTTGTGCGTGTAGGTGACGTACAAAGAGATGAGATTGATCTCGATGGCCAGCAGGCAGATGATCGTGAGCAACTTGCCCAGGTACTGCTGGTATTGGTACATGCCGAGCAGGATGAGCATGATGAAGATGACGTTGAAGATGCGCACCAGGTAGGGCATGCGGAACCCCGGTTCAGAAAAGAAGCCGCTCACCCGCAGGAGCGCATAGGTCATGCTGAGCAGCGCGGTGAGCAGGATGACAACGTACTTGTCCCCCTGGTCGTCCCCGGTGAAGACCTCCATGATGCTGCGTACCGCTACGAATAGCAGCACCAGCGCCAGCCAATTACCCTGGTTCCGGCCGCCCAGGGTGTCCCTGATCCATCCCATCCCGATCGCACAAGGCATCCGCGCGGCGGGATTTCTAGATTGGCCTTCCACCCTCGCGCAGAGCCTTGAGCAGCAGCAACGCGCCTGTCCGCGCCGGGGTCGGTCCGAGGGAGATGAGGGGGCGGCCTTCCAAGGTCGCCTTGGCGACCTGTTGGTCCTCGGGAATGAAATGGATGTCGACGAAGCCGGCCGCGGCCGCCTCGGCCGCGGCCTCCGGCCCGAGCCTTTCAGCGCGGCTCACCACCAGAAGGATACGCCCTACGTCGAGCTGCATCTCCGCCGCCAATTCCTTCAGTCGCCGAGCGGTGCGGATGCCGAGCGGGGAGGCGTCCGATACCAGCAGCAGGGCGTCCATCCTACGCGTCGTCCTGCGCGACAGATGCTCCATGCCCGCCTCGTTGTCGACAACCACGTGGTCGTAGGCGGAGGACATCTCGTCAATGAAGAGGCGCAGCAGATTGTTGATGTAGCAATAGCAGCCGGGGCCCTCGGGCCGGCCCATGGAAATGAGGTCGAATCCATTGCCTTCCACCTTGGCCATCTGCAATTGGTACCGCACCAGGTCCTGTTTGCTGACGCCGGCGCTCTCCTCCGACATGCGCAGCAGTTCCTCGCGCAGGTCGCCGATCGTCTTGCCGGCAGGCGCACCCAGCTTCTCCCCGAGATTGCTGTTCGGGTCCGCGTCCACCGCCAGCACGATCTTGCCGCTGTCCTCGTGCAGCGCCTGCACCAGCAGCGCGCTCAGCGTGGACTTGCCTACCCCACCCTTGCCGGCCACGGCCAGCAGCACGACTATACCTCCAGTTTATGGCGGCGGCGGATCTCCTTCGAGGTGCCCACGAGCAGGTCGAGCACCTGCTCCGCCTCGGCCACGGTCAGACCACCCAGCCCGCACTGGGGTGTGATGATGGATGAACGAAGCAGGGCCTCTTTGTCGAAGCCTTTGCGCACCATCGTCTCCAAAGTGTCATCAAAGCGGGACGCCAGCGTGACCGGCGACTCCTTCTCCAGGCGATGCTCCATATTGGGGATCAAACCCCACGCCAGGGAGCCGCCCCGGTCGAGGAACTGCTTGAACTCGAGCGGGAAGAGCGGGATGGTGAAGGCGTAGCTGTACGCGTCGAAAGAAAGCACGTCGAGGCTGGAGCTGAGCACCATCGGCCAATCGGTGTTGCCGCAGCAGTGCACGCCCTTGACGCAATTCCACTGCTCGAACACCTCATCTATCCAGGCGGTGACGCTCTCCTTGGCGATGGGCGCGAAAGGCGTGCCGACCAGGGAGATCGACGGCTCGTCCAAGAAGAGCAGTACGTTCGGGCACTTCTCCTTGAGCTTGGATATCTGGTAGCGGGCGCACAGGTTGATGTTCTTGCGGATGATCTCACCGTA